>JADJTL010000003.1:600000-773985 GCA_016711215.1 Pseudomonadota bacterium
GATCGCCTAGCGCTCTGGATGCGAGGTAGTGGCGGGCCGCGCGGATCAGCCGCGCCTGCTTACGGGGCCCGACCGTCTCTAGCGGATGGCCGTGCTCTGCGTCCCGCCGGCTGCGCACCTCGACGAAGCAGAGCACCTCGCCGTCCTCAGCGATCAGGTCGATCTCTCCCTGGGCGATCCGGTAGTTGCGCTCGATCAGGTGATAGCCGCGGCGCTCGAGATAGGTGGCGGCAAGCTGCTCGCCGCGACGCCCTTCCAACTGGCTCGAGCCCATGGGCTACGCTCCCGCTCGCGGCGGAGGTCCCCAGCGGTGGGTCTCCGCCTTCCGGAAGGAACCTGGCCCATCAAGAGCGCTGGCCCGCGCCAGCCGCCAATCAAGCCTAGCTGGCTGAGCCTAGCTGGCTGAGGGCGCTGCCGGAGCAGCCTTTGCCTTCGCGGCGACAGCCGCGACGGCGCGCGACCCCGCACGGCGCGGATCGACGCGGGAGCGGATGCGGGCGGCCTTGCCCACGCGCTCGCGGAGGTAGAAGAGTCGGCTGCGCCGCACGACGCCCTGTTGCACGACCTCGATGCGCTCGAGGCGCGGCGACCAGGACGGGAAGGTGCGCTCGACCCCGACACCGTAGGAGATCTTCCGCACGGTGAAGGTCCCGCGACTGCCCGCGCGCCGCCGGCGGATCACCACGCCCTCGAAGGCCTGCACGCGCTCGCGCTGGCCCTCGACGATACGAACGTGCACCCGGACGGTGTCCCCCACGCGAAACTCGGGATGCTCGGGCGCCACTGCGCGCGCTTCGAGCTCGGCGATGATCGGATTGACGCTGCTCATGTCGGCTGCTCCTCACCTCGGACGGCGGCCGTCCCGGGATCGCGTGCGTCCTTGCACGTCACCGCTGGGCCGGCGGCCCATGCTCTTGGCGCAGACCGAAGAGTCTGTCAAGCAAGATCGCCGCCGCGCTCCGCACCGAGAGGTGGTTGTACTCGCCTGGCCCGCCCAGGGGCAAGAGCACGGCGTCGGCCCGATCGAGCAGCGCCTGCGTCAGACCCCAGCCGGTGCCAAGGAGCAGCAAGAGCGGCTGGCCTGGCTCCCAGCGGCGCCGCAGTGCGGCCTCGTCGAGCTGTCCGGGGCGACGGGCGGCCGTCGTCGCGACCACCAAGGGCGGACGTCCAGCGCGCGCGCTGATGGCAGCGATCACCGCGTCGAGGTCGGCGGCCACCTCGACGCGGGCGAGCGCCTCCGCCCGACTGGCGTGGGTGTTGGCACCATGGCCGGTGCGCCAGTGGCCGAGGATGCGCTGCACCAGCTCCTGCTGGCTCGTGAGCGGCGTCGCGACGAAGTAGCGCTCGAGCCCGTAGGTCCGCGCCGAGCGCGCGATGTCATGCAGATCGAGGTTGGTCAGCGCCGTCGTCACCACCTGCCCGTCACGATCGTAGACGGGGTGGTGCAGGAGGGCGATGGAGACCGGGCCCGGCGTCGCGGGCAGCCTTGCCTCAGCCAGGAGCGCCCGATCCTCGGCGTCGGGACTGAAGGCACGCCAGAGATCCGCGCGGCGGGCGCGCGTACGCAGCAGCATCTGCTGGCGCCGCCAGCGACGAATGCGCTCATGGTCCCCGCTGAGCAGCACCTCGGGCACGGCCAGGCCACCGTACTCGCGCGGGCGCGTGTATTGCGGGTACTCCAGCAGACCGGCGGCATGCGACTCCGTCTGCAGCGACGCGCGGTTGCCGATCACGCCCGGCAGCAGGCGCGAAACGCCATCGATCACCGCCATCGCCGCGACCTCGCCGCCGTTGAGCACGAAGTCGCCGAGCGAGAGCTCCTCCTCGACGCTGGCGCGGATGCGTTCGTCGAAGCCCTCATAGCGCCCGCAGACCAGCAGCAAATGCGGCTGCAGCGCGAACGAGTGCAGCCTGGCCTGCGTCAGGCGCGCGCCCTGCGGCGAGAGCAGGACGCGATGCGCCGCGACCGCCGGCAGGGCCTCCGCCGCGGCCTCGATCGCCGCGACGAAGGGCTCGACCTTGAGCACCATCCCCTCGCCGCCACCGTAGGGCGTGTCATCGACCGTGTGGTGCCGATCGTGCGCGAAGGCGCGCGGATCGATCAGCCGCACCTCGATCCGACCGGCGGCCACCGCCTTGCCCAAGAGGGCGCTCTCGAGCCATGAGCGAAAGAGCTCCGGAAAGAGCGTGACGACGGAGAAGCGCATCAGCGTCGGCGCGAGCCGCCGCGCCAGGGCCGCCCCTCCGCGGGATCCTGCGCCGGCTGGACGGGCCACTGCTCGCCGTCGATCAGCTCGATCGTCTTGGCCTCGAGGTCGATCGCCCCGACCGTGCCCTCCGCGTAGGGGACCATTCGTTCGTCCGCTCCCTGGCGCACCACCAGCACGGCGGCCGCCCCGGCCTCGAAGACCTCGACGACCTCGCCGTAGGCTGCGCTCCCCTCGTGAACGCGGCAGCCGACGAGGTCGACGAAGAGCACCTCCCCGGGCGCCAGCGCCAGCGCCCTGCGCGCGACCCAGACGGCCGCCCCACGCAGGGTCTCGGCCTGATCGCGTCCGGTCACCCCATCGATGGCGAGGATCCTGCTGCTGGCCCCGGCCTGGCCGACCACGCGCAGGCCCGATCGCCACGCCCCGTCGGCGAGGCGCAGCCCCAGCTCGCCGGGGCGCGCGCGCTCGAACGCGGTCGAGCAGGGGTCATGGAGCTGAACCGTGACGGCGCCGCGCAGCCCGTGCGGTCGACCGACGCGACCGACCTCGATCGCGTCGCGGGGGGCGTCGCTGGGGCCGAAGCTGGACATCCGAGCTAACCTCGGCGCCGACGCGCGGACGCGCGCCAGGCGAGCTACTCGATGATCTCGAGCACCGCGCGCTTGCGCACCTTGGCCGAGGCCGCCGTGAGGATGGTGCGCATCGCGCGCGCCGTGCGCCCCTGCTTGCCGATCACCTTGCCGAGATCGTCCTCGGCGACCTTGAGCTCGAGCACCGAGCTCTGATCGCCGTCGAGCTCTCTGACTTCCACCTCTTCAGGTTGGTCGACCAGAGCCTTGGCCATGAAGGCCACCAGCTCTCGCATCGACCCGCTGTTGCCGCTCATGCTGAACCTCCAAGTCTCTGCTGGATGGCAGCTCCATGCCGCGCGCGCGAACTCCCCACGGGCGAGACCGCCCGCGGGGAGCTCGCACTGAGGGCCTCCGAGCGAGCAGGGCCGATCCGCGCAGCGCCAAGCGCTGCGGGCCAGCGCCTCAGGCCGCGGGCTGGGCCCGACGCCAGGTCGAGATCAGGCGCTTGACCGTCTCGGTCGGCTGAGCGCCGACACCGAGCCAGTGCTGCACGCGCATGTCGTCCAGGCGGATGGCCACCGGCTCTTGACCGGGGTCGTAGAAACCCACGCGCTCGATGAAGCGACCGTCGCGCGGGCTGCGCGAATCGGTGGCCACGACGTGGTAGACCGGGTGCTTCTTGGCACCCGCACGCGTCAAACGAAGCTTGACCATGATCAGATCCCCCCTCGGTCCTCGCCCAGGTCGTTGCCTCGGGGAGACCGTCGCCGTGGACCGAGCCACTGGCAGCCGTCGGGCATGTTCCCGCTGGAGGGCTACTAACGGAGGCTGGACGCAAAGTCAAGCGCGGGCGGATCGCGCGCGGGCCGGCGCGGCAGGGCGCTGCGGCGCGTTTATGCGTTGACCACCACCCCCGCACCGTGTTTCGGTCGGCCTCGAGGGCGGCGCGCCTCCCGGGAGGCCCAGAGCGCCACCGGAGCCACCGGAGCCACCGGAGCCTGACGAGCGTAGCACCGATCGAGTAACACCGACCGACCCCCAGGTTCGTCGAGCCAGGTCGGTCGAGCGCTGGAGCGGAAGATGCCCAGACCTGGCGGTTGGCGTAGCGGTTGGCGTAGCGGTTGGCGTAGCGGTTGGCGTAGCGGTTGGCGTAGCGAGTGGCGTAGCGGTTGGCGTAGCGAGTGGCGTCTGGCAGTGATTGCGGGGGCGCTGATCGCGGCAGCCCCTGGCGGCGCCCGGGCAACCGCGCTCAGCGCTTTTGCGCCCCGGGCCGCTGACGCGCGCGATCAGCGCGGCGCGCAGCCGAGCGTCCGGGCGCCCGAGCAACCAAGGACCCAAGGCAGACTGAGGACCTCCCTGAGGCGGCTGAGGCGGATCGGTGGCCTCCTCGGCGCCGGCTACCTGGCGGCTTCCCTCCTCGCCGGCGGCCCCGTCGTGCCCGTGGCCGATCGCGCGTGGATCCATCCGGAGCCCGACGGGAAGGTGAGCATCCGCAAGACGGTCTCTGACGAGGTGCTCGCCACGATGGGGCTGCGCGGATTCGCGAGCAATCGCCACGGCGGCGACCTGTCGCAGGCAACTGCCTTCAGAATCGAGACGCTGGGCGGGGGCAGTGGTTTCGCCTCGCTGGCCGTCAGCGACCACGTCGGCGACGCGCAGGGTCCGTGGAGCAGCGCCGGGTCGGCGAGCCGGGCCTCCGGCGCCCGCGAGAGTCGGGCCGTGTCGCTCCTGAATACCCCCTTCGGCGTCACGATCGTGACCCATGATCGGATTACCGAGACGCCGAATCCGGCGGGCAGTGGTCCGCCAGAGGTCTCCGAGGTCATGAGCCTCGGTGCCAGCCTGGGCGCTCTGCGGGTGAAGGCCTTGCACGCTTGGGTGCTCGGAGAGACGCGGGTCATTCCGAACCAAAGCGAGGGCGGTGGCTGGACGCTTGGCTGGGCAACGCTCGATCTGCCGCAGCTCCTCGCCACCGCTGGCGAGCGGCTGGCTCGCTACTTCGGACCGCCACCGCCGACGCAGCTCGCGGCGACACCCGCCGCGGCGCCGCGCCTCTAGCCCCGCGCGCCTCTAGCCCCGCGCGCCTCTAGCCCCGCGCACCTCTAGCCCCGCGCCTCGTAGAGCGCCAGGCGCTCGGCGAGCTGGCGCGCCTTGATCACGCCCGCATAGACCAGGAGCTGGCCGGGCAGGTCGGCGTCGAGCGCCTGCTCGCTGACGCGCAGACGCTTGCTGACGGCAAAGAGCATCGGCTGCGTGAGGCCAGCGCGAACCAGGTCGATGCGGCGCCAAACGGCCTCGCGGCTCCAGTAGCCGAGCACCTCGAGCAAGACGCGCCGGCCGCTCGGCTGGTGGGTGAAGACGAGGTCGGGCACGCAGAGGCCCACGCCCGGCAGCTCGACCACCTCCTGCGCGAGCGCGGCCTGCCACGGGCTCTCGAGCCGCGCGAAGTCCGTCAGCAGGCGCGCCACCTCGTCGGGCGGCGGCGGCGGCGCGGCCGGGCGCTCGGGCGAGGCCTCGCTCTCGAGCTCGAAGCGCAAGGGCGGTCGATCCTTATCCCAGCGCACGTCGGCGGCGAGCCGCCACTGACCAGCGCCGCGCAAGGCCCGCAGCAGCAGCGCGAGCTGCAACCCGTAGCGCGTCACCTCCTGAAAGAGGCTGAAGGGCCCATCGACCTCGAGGCGGTAGCGTCCGTCGTCGAGGCGCTCGAGCCGATAGAGCAGCCGGAGGAACTTCAGCCGGCCGAAGATCGCGCGGTAGGCGGCGGCGTCCGGGCAACGCAGCTCGACCGTGACCCGCAGCGCGCGCAGCAGCACGGCCTGCTGCTGCCCCAGCTCGTAGCTCTCGACGAGGGCCGCGGCGTCGAGCGCGGCGAAGGCGACGAGGCGATGCTGGTCGTTGCGGTCGGCGTAGAGCGCCTGCTCGACCTGCTCCGCCCTCAGCCCCAGCGCCCCGGCCGCGGCGCGGAGGACGGTCTCGCGATCAAAGGGCTGCTGCTCGCTCGAGGCGCGCCGGGCCGCCGCCGCGTGGGCGAAGATCGCCCGCCGCAGCTCGGGCGGATCGAGGACCGCGTGCTGCTCGAAGGTGCAGCGATCCTCGAGCAGCTTGCGCAGGCCCTTGAGCAGCTTGTAGTCGGTCGGTTCGCCGGGGACCTCGTCGCAGGCGGCCGTGAAGGCGCCGCGGGTGCCGCCGACATGCGCGCGGGCGAGCGCGACGAAGCGCTCTGCCGCGACCAACAGACGCTCGCGCTCGAGCGGGCGCAGCGGCGGCACGCTGAGGCGTCCGGCGCGCCGCCGCACGCGCACGAGATCACTGGTAAGCAACGTGCTCCCTCCGGCGGCTGCTCGTCAGCACCTCAGAGGTGCCGCTGGCCACCAGCTCATAGAGCACGGCGCGCTTGTCGCCGGTCTGGCGCAGGATGCGACCGAGGCGCTGGACGTGCTCGCGCACCGAGCCGCTGCCCGAGATCACGATCGCGACGTTCGCCGCCGGAATATCGACGCCCTCGTTGAGCACCTTCGAGGTCGCCAGCGCGTTGGTCGTGCCGGCGGCGAAGGCGGCGAGGATCGCGCTGCGCTCGGTGACCTTGGTCTGGTGCGTGATCACCGGCACGAGGAAGCGCCGCGAGAGCTCGTAGGCCGCGTCGTTGCGCTCGGTGAAGAGCAGCACGCGATCGCCACGATGGCGCTGCAGCAGGTGCTCGACATAGGCCAGCTTGGAAGGCGCCGCGAAGGCCAGCGTGCGCTGCCGCTGATAGGCGAGCATCGCCTGCCGCCCCTCGGCAGTGCGCGACGATCGCATCACGAACTGCGCCCAACCCTCGGGCGAGCTCATCCGCAGACCGGCCGCCGCCACGAACGCCCGATAGACCCGCCGCGCCTCGCTGTAGGCCGTGCGCTCCTCGGGCGTCAGCTCGACGCGTAGCTGCTCGACGCGGTAGTCGGCGAGATAGACGCCGGCCAGGTCGACCACGTCGCGCCGGTAGACCTGGGGGCCGACCAGCTCGCCGAGCAGCGCGTGGCGGCCGTCGGCGCGTTCTGGCGTCGCCGAGAGCCCGAGCCGGTAGGGGGCGAGCAGCGCGCGCGCCGCCAGCGCGTAGCCCTCGCTGGGCAGATGATGGCATTCGTCGAAGACGACCAGGCCGAAGCGCGCCCCGAGGTGCTCGGCGTGCAGCCGCGCCGAGTCGTAGGTCGAGACGGTCAGCGGCTTGAGCAGGAACTCCCCGCCGCCGATCACCCCGACGTCGCAGCGAAAGCGCGTGCGCAGCAGGTCGTACCACTGCGCGACTAGGTCGAGGGTCGGGGCGATCACCAGCGCGTCCCGCCGCATCGCGTCGATCGCCAAGAGCGCCACGTCGCTCTTGCCCGCGCCCGTCGGCAGCGCGACGACCCCGCGCCCCTGGGCCGCGCGCCAGGCCGTCAGCGCTTCGCTCTGAAAGGGCCGCGGCGCGCGCCGCACCTGCAGCCCCTCGTCCAGCACGCCATAGCGCCTCGCCGCGTCGTTGAAGGGCTGCCCCGCCTGACGCAAGGCCAGCACGAGCTCGGCGTAGGCCAGCGCCGGCGCGCGAAAGGAGCGGGTCCGCGGATCCCAGCGGCAGGCTGGCGGTAGCTGCGCGCCTGAGCCCCTCGCCCAGCCGCGCAGCTCGAGCGTCCCCCCTACGAAACGCAGCTCGAGCTCGCCGGCGGTCGTCATCGCCGGCCGAGGGTAGTCGACGAAGGGCTCGGCGCGGAAGCCCGGGCGCGCGGGCACGTTGACGTGGGCCGGCGCTCTCGGGCACGCTCGGGGGCAGCGATGGACCTCTTTCAGCATCAGGCGCAGCGGGAACAGCGCGGCGCGCCGCTGGCAGCGCGGATGCGGCCGGCGCGGCTGGAGGAGTTCTTTGGCCAGGAGCATCTGCTCGGGCCCGGGCGCCTGCTGCAGCGGGTGGTCGCCGAGGAGCACCTGCCCTCGCTGGTGCTCTGGGGGCCGCCCGGCAGCGGCAAGACGACCCTGGCCCGCCTGCTGGCGGAGCAGAGCGGCGCCCGCTTCGTCGCACTCTCGGCGGTCGGCGCCGGCGTCAAGGAGCTGCGCGCCACGGTCGACGAGGCCGCCGAGCAGCGCGATGTCTATCGGCGGCGGACGGTCCTCTTCATCGACGAGCTTCACCGCTTCAACAAGGCCCAGCAGGACGCGCTGCTGCCGCACGTCGAGGCCGGCACCGTCGTGCTGATCGGCGCGACGACCGAGAACCCCTCCTTCGAGGTCAATGCCGCCCTGCTCTCGCGCGTGCGCGTGCTGCGGCTCGAGGCGCTGGCGGCCCCGCACCTGGTGACGATTCTGCGCCGCGCGCTGGCGAGCGACGCCGAGCTGCGCACGCTCCAGCCGCGCTGCGACGAGAGCGTGCTGGAGGCTATCGCCCAGACCGCCGACGGCGATGCGCGCCGCGCGCTGACGACGCTCGAGATCGCCGCCAATCTCGCCGGTCCGGGCGGCGAGCTCACGCTCGAGCTGGCCGAGCTGGCGCTGCAGCGCAAGACGCTGCTGCACGACAAGCAGGGCGATCAGCACTACGCCGTCGTCAGCGCCTTCATCAAGAGCCTGCGTGGCTCGGACCCCGACGCCGCCGTCTACTGGATGGCGCGGATGCTCGAGGCCGGCGAGGATCCCGTCTTCGTCGTGCGCCGGATGGTGATCTTCGCCGCCGAGGACGTCGGCAACGCCGACCCGCAGGCGCTGGGGCTGACAATCGCCTGCCTCGACGCCGTGCGACTGGTCGGCCTGCCCGAGGCCCTGCTGCCGCTGACGCAGGCCTGCACCTACCTGGCGACCGCGCCGAAGAGCAACAGCGCGCTGACGACCTACGACCGCGCGCGTGAGGCCGTGCACGAGCACGGCCCGCTGCCGGTGCCGCTGCACCTGCGCAACGCGCCGACGGCGCTGGCGCGCGCCGCCGGCCACGGGCGCGACTACCGCTATCCCCACGACTACCCCGGGCATCACGTCGCCCAGCAGTATCTGCCGGATGCCCTGATCGGCCAGCGCTTCTACCAGCCGAGCGGCAATGGTCGGGAGGCCGCCGTGGCCGAGCGGCTGGCGCGGCTGAAGGCCGCCGGCGAGAGCGCCGAGGCTCCGCAAGAGGGCCCCGACGAGCCCAGCGCGTAGCACCTAGCGCCCGGCTTTCGGTCGATCGACCGACCGCGTCAGGCGCCACCAGCGGCCAGGGGCGCGGCGGGGGGCGGCGGGCGCGGGGCGCGCGGGCGAAACCTACGTCACATTTCAGCAGGCCGGGGCGCCGCCGCCTTCCGGCACGGCGCGTGCATTGCGCCGAGGGCGCGGCGTTCGCCCTCGCGAGGGCCGTCGAGCCAAACGCCAGCTACCCTCGGACCCGAACCAGGTTCCGTTGAAGCCCGCTGGCAGCGGAGCGTAGACCGTGCTCAAGCCCCACTCCTGGTCCCGCCTTCTTCCCTTGCCGGCGCTGCTGGCGTCGCTCGCCCTGCTCTTCGCCCTACCAGCGAGCGCGGCGCCGCCTCAGCAGGCGCCGTGGGTAGCCCTGAGGCGAGAGCTCCGAGGGCCCGGCAGGCGAGGCGCCGCTCGGGTGGTGCGAACGCTCACGGCCTTGGGCCTGACCAAGACCCAGGCCCTGCGCTTCTTCATCAGCGCGGGTGGCACGCGGCGCGACGCGGTGCTGGGCCTTCACGGCAACGAGGAGCGCGTCGGCAGCCTCAGAGAGGCGCAGCGGCTGGTGACCCAGCAGGGCGGTGAGCGCCGCGCCTTCTACGTCGATATCGAGGTCCACAACCTGGGCGGCCTCAACGCCGCGGCCGGCTCTGGCGCGGCAGCGAACAAACACCTCGCGGCCTATGCTCGCCTGGCGGGCCATGCACTGGATGGCCTCGAGGCCCAGGTGCTGCTCTTCCGCCAGGGCGGCCCGCGCTTCAGCGCGCTGGTCTATGCTGACGCCTCGGTTGATCAGTCCGCGATCGAGCGGGCGATGCGCGGGGCGCAGGCGGACATCGACGTCTACGCGCGGTCCGAGGGCATCGCCCAGGCGCGGCACCCCAAGGAGCCAGCGAACGCGGCGGCGGGCGGCGCGGGCCTCCACTTCGGCGTCGCCGAGATCAGGCGCGGCAGCAAGCCCCGGGTGGGGCTCGTGATCAAGGCGGCGGAAGCGGCGCGGGCGCAGAACGCGCAGGCACAGGGCGAGCAGCGGCGCCGCGCCGCCGAGGGCGACGCCCCGGTAGCCGATGAGAAGACGCTGACGCGGATTTTCGCGGCGATCGAGGCACCGTCGCTGGCGCTGGGCGGAGGCATCGAGCGCAAGCGGCCCGATGAGGCCCTTTCGAAGAAGGTCAGCGCGCCTCCGACCTCCGTCACGGGCGTCTTCCCGGACCAGATCACGCTGCGCCGCGCCGCCGTCATGCCCTTGGGGGCGACGCGCCCTGAGGCGTCGGTGGGCCGGTGGTTGCGCGCGCTGCGCGCGGCCTTCCGCGCCTCCGGTGGCGAAAACCGCGACCCTGTCACGCGGCTGGAACGCGGCGAGAACCGCGTGCCCACCGTGCGGCGATTGCTGGAGTACCTCAGAGCCCATTCGAAGCAGAGCGCCTTCTACGTCGTCGTGGACATCGCCAACGTGGCTGGGCTCAACCAGGCACACTCGAAGGCGAAGGTGAACCGCGAAGTCTTTCGCCGCTTCGCCGAGCTGATTCAGGGGAAGCTGCGGGGCATCGAGGGCGTCAGGCGGCTCAGCGTCGCTGGTTTCCGCCACGGCGGCGACGAGCTCAGCTTCGTCCTCGTCGGTGAGGGCCTGGGGGCCGCGAAGGTCGAGCAGGCCATGGGCCAGGCGAAGCGCGAGGTTCGTGTGTCCGCGGCGGCGTCGGGATTCATGGAGACGCCAGCGCTCAGGCAGGGACGGCCACCGGGCACCGATATCTACTGGGCGATGGCGGCCATCAACGCGGACTCCCGGCCAGAGTGGCTCTTCGAGGCCGCGGATCGCGCCATCGAGCGGCTCAAGGTCGCGCCGGCGCCGGCTGGCGGCTAGTCGAGCGGGGCCGTCCTGGGCTAGACTGCGGCACGAGGGAGAGCGCGCATGACCAGCCCGATCAAGATCACAGCGACCCAGGCGACGGCGGATAAGAAGCTGCTCAACCATGAGTGGATCGAGCTGAAGAACGAGGGCGCGGCCCCCTTCAACGTCGAGGGTTGCATGGTGACCACCGCGCTCGGCGGGGGCCGGCAACGCGATGTGACGACGCTCAAGGCCGGGATCGTCGTCCAGCCCGGCGAACGCCTGCGGCTGATTACGGGCAGCGCCGGCAAGCAGGCGCATGGCGAGGCGCCCAGCGTCGAGGGCGTACGCAACGTGCACCTCTTTCTCAAGGCGCCCTACCTCGAGCGCACGGGCCTGACGCTGCGCCTGGTCAACCACGCCCACCAGGAGCTCTGCCGCGCGGTCCACGCGCCAGATTGATCGGGGCCAGACGTTTGATCGGGGCCAGACGTTTGATCGGGGCCAGACGTTTGATCGGGGCCAGACGTTTAACGCGGCCAGACCCGAGGCGCCCGGCGAAATTGACGCCGATCCTTCGTACCCCGTAGTATTAGCCCATGCGCCCATCCCATGTCGCGTGTGTCGCGTGCGCGGGGGCGCTCGCCCTTGTGCTCCCCCTGCTCTTCACGCCCAGCGCCCAGGCTCAGCAATCGTGCTACACCGTCAGCGCCTGCCGGCGCGGAGGCAGCATTAGCACTTGCGTCGCCACCAGCCGCGGCGCCGCCAGCTGCTGGTATACGGTCTCCGGCGGCGGGACCTACCCCTGCGCCGCGGGCTGCGACTGCACCGCCGCGGCCGAGGCGGTCGTGCGCTGGTGCGTCGGTTCCGGCGGCGGCACGACCTGCAGCAACAAGTGCGGCAGCCACTGCTGCAGCGCCTCGCAGCAATGCTGCAACGGGAGCTGCGCGCCGAGCGGCGTGACCTGCTGCGGCACGGGCTACTGCGAGAGCGGCAAGAGCTGCTGCAACGACACCTGCATCCCCGCGGCGGCGAGCTGCTGCGGCACGGGGTCCTGCGCCGAGGGCAGCACCTGTAGCGAGGGCAAGTGCTGCCCGGCCGAGCGGCCGATCAACGACCACGGCGCCTGCTGTCCCTCCGGGCTGCCGAATTGCGGTAGCTGCTCGGATCCGGCGCAGCCCAACGCCTGCGGCAACGGCGTCTGCTGCGGCGCCGACGAGCCCTACTGCTGCTGGGACGGGTCCTGCGCGATCTTCGCCGGCTCCTATTGCGCGTCGAAGCCCAACACCCCGCCGAGCGAGACCGACAAGCCGCCCCCCTGTCCGAGCGGCGAGGAGCGCTGCGGGGAGAGCTGCTGCGGCACGGGAACCTTCTGCTGCGGGGGGAGCTGCATCGCTGACGGGCATCCCTGCTGCGGCGGCGAGAGCTGCGAGGGCGTCTGCTGCGAAGGCGCCTGCCAGCCTCCGGGCACCACCTGCTGCGGCGGGGGCAAGGCCTGCGCGCCGCCCGATACCGTTTGTTGCGCCGACGGGAGCTGCGCCGGCAGCGCTGCCGCCTGCCCGCAGAGTCAGGCGCAGACCTGCGGCCTCGGCAGCACCGCCTGCGGCAACAAGGGCGGCTGCTGCAAGGCCTCGGGCGGCGCCGTCTGCTGTTCGGACGGGACCTGCGCCCCGCAGGGCGCCACCTGCTGCGGCAACGGCTACTACTGCCCCTCGGCGCTCCCCAACTGCTGCGGCTCGTTTTGCTGCCCGGGCGCCTGCGGCGCGACGGGCTGCCTGCGCGCGGGCAACGCCATCGGCGCGGCGGGCACCGTCCCGGGTGCCCTCAGCCCGGGCGGTCAACCAAGCGCGAACCCCGCCGCGGGCACGGCGCCAAAGAGCGGCAGCAGCGGCGAGCGTGGCACCCTGGGCAAGGACCGCCTCGGCTACGGCTGTGGCGGCTGCAACGACGATCCCGCGCGCCGCGAGGGAGGCCCAGCGGGCGCGCCCGATCTCGGGTTCGGGGCCGTGGGCGGGCTGCTGCTGATCGAGCGCCTCGGTTCGCGGCGCCGGAGACGCCGATGAGTACCCTACGCAAACGCTGGGGCTGCTGGGTGGTCGTGCTCGGAATGGGGACCATCGCACTGGCGACAGAAGCGGCGGCCGCGGAGCCTGCCGCTGGTGCCTGCAGCGCCGCGCTGCTCGAGCCCGAGGCCCGGGGCGTACCGAGCGCCGTCGCGCTGCTCGCCGACGGACGGATTCGGCAGGAGCTCGCCAGTGCCGGCTGCCCGGCCGTCGATCGCGCGAGCGTCGCCGCGATGCGCCAGATGCTCGGCCTGCAGGCCAGCCTCGCGCCGCATGAGATCTTGCAGCTCGGGCGGAGCCTGATGGTGGGAGCGATCCTCGCGCTGAAGCTCGAGGGCGCCAAGGGCCAGGTCGCCGTCGAGCTGAGCGCCTATGCCCCCACCACTGGCGCCGCACGCCACCGCAGCGCCCGCGTCCCCGCGGCAGAGCTCCTGCCGACGATCGTCGCTCTGGCGGCAGAGCTGGCGCGGCCTGCCGCGGACTCGGCGACGACGAACGAGCCCGTGGCGGAGCGCGTGGCGACGCCCGCTAGCGCGCCCAGCACCGCGCCCAGCGCCGCACCCGCTAGCGCGCCCAGCACCGCGCCCAGCACCGCACCCGCTAGCGCGCCCAGCACCGCGCCCAGCACCGTGCCCAGCACCGCGCCGGCCGCGCCACCCACCACCGCCGGCGCCGCGGCCGCGCCCGCGCCCGTGCCAACGCCCACCCCGACCGCGCCGGCGCCGGGCGCCCCCTTGATCATCAAGCGCGCGCCGGCGCCCACGCCGCTCTTCACCGTCGGGGTCGATCTGCAGACCTACTACCTCTTCGGCGAGGCGCGCGGCGGTCCCATCGTCGGCCTCGAGGTCGGCAGCGGCACGCGGCGCTTCCAGGGCGCGTTCCTCTTCCGCGTCTACCCGGGCGACGCGACCGGCTACCTGCTGGGCGGGCGCCTCGAGGGGCGACCGGGTTGGGGCCGCTTCAGGCTCGTCTTCGGCGCCGAGCTGGGCTTCGTCCTGGTGCCCGGCAACCAGGACAACATCGACCTGCTGCTGCTCGGCCTCGAGCCCCTGGGCGTCGCGCTCGAGTGGCAGCACCTGCGCCTCAGCGCCAAGCTCCTCGGCACCGACGTGTATCTCGTGCCCGCCGACCTCTCGGCGGGCCGCAGCGCCGAGGCGCTCTACGGGCTCAGCCACGGCCTCTCGCTGACCGTGTTCTGACGCGCCCGGCTCCTCACCTCAGGGATTCACGGTCGCGCCGCGGTCGACGAGCGCGCCGTAGCTGAGGGCGCCACCCCCGAGCGTGAGGACCGTCCCCTCCTCGAGCGTCAGCACGCCGGCCACGGTCAGCGCGCGACCCTCCGTGGTCAGCGCGCCCGAGAGCAGCTGCAGGCCCTGATTGGGTCCATCGAGCCGCAGCGCGGAGGTGGCGCGCAGCGCCGGCGCCAGCGGCGGCCTGTCGATCAGCACCGCCGCGCCCGGAAGCTGCGCGCTGTAGGTGCCGAGCTGCTGGTAGAGGCTTTGGGCCCGCGCGCCCTTCAGCACCAGCTCGGTCGAACCCCCTCCCGCGCAGCGCCGCTCGCTCGCGCACGAGAAGGCGACGTCGCCTCCGACCTCGATCCGACCACCCTCGAGTCTACCGTCGATCACCTCGAGCCTGCCGGCGACACGCAGCACGGTGCCGGGCGCCAGCCCGATCCACTCGTTGTTGAAGCCGTAGCGCTGGTTGTAGTCGTCGAGGTCGATGAGCAGCGTCGGCACGTCGAGCGTCCCGACGTCGAGCGGAAAGGCGTTCTGATTGGCCTCGGTGCTGACCCAGGGGTTGATCACGAGCGCGCTGAGCCGGTTGACGAAGGTGCCGCCGACGATGCGAAAGCCCTCGTCGTCGTGCGGCAGCGGCAGCCCGTACTCGCGATCAAAGTGAAAGCGCAGCGTGCCCGTGGGGCTGACGAAGCTGCCTCGGCTGAGCTTCAAGCCGGAGAGGCTGTAGCTCGTGGTGCCGGCCGCCGGCTCGAAGCTGCCGTCCTTGTCCACGACGACCAGCGGCCCGAGACCGGGGCCGCCATAGGTCTGCGCGACGCCATCGCCCTTGACGATCAGGGGCGTCAGGCCGCCCTCGGCGCAGACGCCCGCGCCGGCGCAGGTGGTCGTGAGGTTGCCGCGCAGCTCGATGGCGCCGCCGACGAGCTTGCCGTCCTCGAGCACCAGCTCAGCGGCGACGAGCACGCGCGTCGTGGCGCCGAGGCGGAGGATCGCGCCGTCTTGGCCCTGGGTCGTTTTCGTGTCGAGGATACTGACGACGAGGCGGTTGAGCTGCAGCGGGGCGACGCTGTCGATGCGGGCCACGTCGGTCCAGAGCTCGTCGTTCGCTTTGCTACCATCGAAGCGCACGGTCCCCGCGCCGGCGACGAAGACGCCCCCGGAAAGGGTCAGCCCGCCGGTGTTGTCGACCGCCGTCGCGAACCCGATCGAGAGCGTCCCACGCGTGCTCTCGAAGCGCCCGCCGGTCAGCGTGACGTTGCCGTTGACGACGATCGCGCTCTCGCTGCCGCGTAGCGTGCCCCCGGCGACCGCGATCCCGCTCGGGCCGACGCTCAGCGTCTGCCCGACCCCCTGGCGCAAGAGGCCCGTATACCCGGGCGCCAGGTCGAGCCCGGCGACGCTCGTCGGCGCGCCGAGCGTGCAGTCGCAGCGGGCCCCGCAGCTGGCATCGAAGCGCGCGACGTCGCCCGCGCCAGGCACCACCCGAGTCGACCAGTTCTCGGGATTCGCGAAGGCCGCATCACCCGCCCGACCGACCCAGACGAAGGCCGGCAGCGCAGCCCCGGCGCGCCACTCGATCCGCGCCGAACCCGGCGTCGCCGAGACATTCCAGGCCTCGTCGCGCGCGAAGGCCCAGACGACACGCAGGCCGATCGCGCCGAGCTGCAGCGGCCCCTGCGGCGGCGCCGCGAAGCAAGGGTCGTCGAAGCGCGGCGCCCCCGGGCTCGGGAGGTCCGCGGCGGTCTCGATCAGACAATAGGCGCTCGTGCCGGCGTCACCGCCGAGGGTAACGTTGACGGCTCCGGTCGCCGTGATCAGCGCGGAGCCGCTGCTGACGTCGGTCAGGTCGAGGGTCGGCGGTGGGGGCGCGAGGGTGTCGAGGATGATCGAAGCGCGCGCCGGTCCCCATGACACCCGCCCCTGGGCATCCGCGCCCCAGAGCGAGAGCGCGTGGCGCCCCTCCTCCGCCGGAAGCAGGAACTGCGGCGGACGCGCCGTCCACCAGCCAGCCGCGGGGCCCTGCCCTTGCACACAGGGGGCGTCGGCGTCGCTCGGTGGGAGCGCGTCGGCCAGCGTCAGGCAGTAGCGGGCGACGCCCTGATCACCGGCGATCACGAGGTCGAGGGTGCGCGAGCGCGCGCGATCCGAGCGCCCCGTCAGCGCATCACGCAAGCCGAGCGTCAGCAGCTCTGACGCACGATCCGCCCCGGCATCGCCGGCGAGGGGCGCGCGACCGGTCTCGAAGCCCGCGCGCACGCAAGCGCCCGTCAGCCCGAGCAAGCACGGAAGCAGGCCCAGGGCCCACACCCTGTGTTGGCCGAAGAAGCGCACGCCTCCACTATAGCGCAATTATTAAGAGTGGTTTTTGTTACGACCTGAACAGGAATATTGCACCCGTCCAGGCGCCGCGACCCCGGGCAAGCCGGTGGCGCGGCTCAGGTCGGCAGCGGCTCGAGGAGGGTCGCCACGCGCTGCTCGAGCAGCGTATCCATCGTCTGGGCGAAGGGGCCCAGATGGAGATAGAGCGCGGCCATCGACACCGCCGTGCGCAGCCCGCGCGGGTTGTGCATCAGGGCATCGAGCAGCGCCCCCCAGTAGTGGCGACGGGCTGCCCGGTCGCGAAAGCCCGCGCGTAGGCAAATCCGGACGAAGCTGCGCAGGTCGCGCAGCAGCAGGCGCAGCGGCTGGCGGCAGCGGTTGGCGCTGAGATCCATCTCGCGCACCATCCGTCGGACGCGCCCGAAGAAGGCGCCGGGCGCGTAGATTTCGCGTAGCACCTGGCGGTAGTCGGCGAGCGCCTCGGACTTGGGCCGCCGCGTACGGAAGTTGAGTCCCGAGGTGCACTGATCGGCGTCGCCGCCGCCCGCGACCACCTGGTCGAAGACCCCCTCCAGCCGCCCCTCGGCGGCGAGGCGCCGGGCGAGCTGAGTATTCGGCAGCGCGTAGAGCAGCCCGACCATGCAGACGGGGATCGCCGCCGCCTCGATGCAGTCGATCATCGGCCGAGCGATGCTCTGCGTCTCGGCGTCGAAGCCGATGATGAAGCCAGCGTTGACGAAGAGACCGGCCCGCTGGATCGCGCGCACATGCTCGACGAGGTCGCGGTTGAGGTTATGCGTCTTGCCAGCGCCGGCGAGCGCCGCGGGGTCGGGCGTCTCGATACCGACGAAGACGGCGAAGAAGTTGGCGCGCCGCAGCGCTTCGAGCAGCGCCGGGCTGTCGGCGAGGTTGACGCTGACCTCAGTGGAGAACTCGAAGGGCTGACCATGCGTCGCCAACCACGCGCTCAGGGCGGCGCAGAGCGTGGCCGCCTCGCGACGGTTGCCGATGAAGTTGTCGTCGACGAAGTCCACGTGCCCGCGCCAGCCGAGGTCGTAGAGCGCCTGCAGCTCGGCCAAGACCTGCTTGGTGGTCTTGGTCCGCGGCCGCCGACCATTGAGCTCGATGACGTTGCAGAACTCACAGGCGTAGGGGCAGCCGCGCGAGAACTGCACGCCCACGTGCAGGTAGCGCTCGAGCCGCAGCAGGTCGAAGCGGGGCACCGGCGAGGTGTGCACGTCGGGGAAGTCCTCGGCGCGCACCAGGGCGCCGCGGCGCCGTTCGCGAACGGCTTCGACCAGCGCGTCCACCACGGCCTCGACCTCGCCGGCAACGCGTAGGTCGGCAGCCGCGTAGACCTCGGGGCTACAGGTGCAGTCGGGGCCACCCACCGCGACGTAGGCCCCCAAGCGCTGCGCTCGGCCGACCACCGCGAGCGCATGGGTCTGCTGCGGCAACATGCCGCCGGTGAAGACCACGTCGGCCCAGGCCAGGTCCTCGTCGGTCAGCTCACCGACGTTGCAGTCGCAGAGCCTCAGCTCCCAATCGCGCGGCAGCACCGCGGCGACCGTAATCAGGCCGAGGGGGGTATTCGAGTAGCGCTTGCCTACCGCCTCGAGCGTCGCCTGGTAGTTCCAAAACGACTTGCCCTCGAAACGCGGATAGACCAGCAAGACCTTGAGGGAAGCGGACATCGACGGCTCCTTCTCGCCTCACGTGTCGCCTCACGGGCGAACCCACGAGCGCGGTCGGTGCAGGACGGCGCCGCCGGGGGCCTCCTCCTGGGGTGACGCAAGGGCGCCGGACCGGGGAAGGCACGGCGCAGGCCTGACCCTTGCGATGACCCTTGCAACTAGCGCGACGGCGCGCCGAAGACAAGCGCGCGCGAAGGCCCGCGGCCGATGTGCGCTGGAGGTGTGCGCTCGATGTGCACTCGATGCGGGCGTGAATTGCAATCATGGGGGTCGTGACGCATACTGGCGCGGCGTCGCGCTTTGGGGACTTTAAGGCCACTGCCCGGGCACGGCGCCTCGGGTGGAGTGTGCGTCGAATCAGTGCTCAGCGAGTCGATCCCGCGCCATGCTAGGTCCTCGTTGCGTCGTCTATAGCCAGGATCCAACTCCGGTGAGGAGCTGGGTCGGGCAGCTGCGTGGCGTCGGCGGCTCGGTGCAGGTGGTAGCGGACCCGAAGGCTGTCGCCGCCGAAGGCGATGTCCTGCTCGGGCGGCTCGAGGGCGTCGGCGATCCCCTGGTCGCGCTGCTTGGCGAGCTGCGGCCCGCGTGCGCCAGCGCGCTGGTGCTCCCCGAGCCCAGCCTCGTCGACGCCGTCTACCTGCTACGACAACCCTCCGTCCAATCGGTCGTCGCCGAGGACTACCTCGGGGCCGCGCCAAACCTGCTGACCTATCTGGCAGGCAAGCTGGCCTGGGGCAACATCTTCGGCGTGTCGAAGCTCTTGCCGTGGGGTGTCTTGATCGGCACCGAGGTGATCACCTCTACCGAGGATCGGCACCGCGCGACGACCTCGCTGCTGGCCTTCGTCAAGACGCTGCGCCTCCGCGCCCGCCTCTGCGACGGCGTGCAGCTCGTCGCCGAAGAGCTGTTGATGAACGCGCTCTACGACGCACCGGTCGATGGCCAAGGGCGGCCGCTCTTCGGCCATCTGATGCCCAACCAACGGGCCAACGTGCGGCTCGAACGACCGGTGACGCTGCAGTACGGCTGCGATGGGCGGCGGCTCGTGATCAGCGTGCGCGACACCTACGGATCGTTACGCCGCTCATCGGTGCTCGACCGACTGGAGCACTGCGCGCAGGCGGCCGACCAGATCGCCGACAAGCCCTCCGGTGCGGGTCTGGGTCTGTACATGGTGGCGAAGCACGCGACCGAGCTGATGTTCAACACGGTGCCGGGCAAGACGACCGAGGTGATTGTCGTGCTCGATCTCGCAGCATCGACGCAGAGCCTGCGCCACCTCGGCTTCTTCAACGAGCCCAACCCCGTCGTCGCGGAGGGGCGCGTCCGGGAGGAGCTGAACGCGCCGCAGGGCAAGGGCTGGGTCTTCGATTTGCGCTATCTCGTGCTGACCATCGCCGCGCTGCTGCTCTTCGTCGTCGCGGGCCTCGTCTTCCTGTGGCCCTATCTGGTTCCCGGAGCTCCGCCCCACGGCGGCTAGTCGGAGACCCACCAGAGGGGAGGGGCTGCCCCAATCCCGGCGCGGGAGGCTCAGCCCCCGCGGAAGACGACGTAGGTCAGCAGCAGGATCGCCAGGCTGAGCAACCCGACCACCACATAGAGCAGCTTGTTGGGGAAGGGCGCCGGCGACGCACCCTCGGGGTCGAAGGGCGTGTGCGTGAACGAGACCTCGCTCAGCAGGCTCTTCAGCTCGCGCGAGCTGGGGATGCTCGAACTGCTGCCACCGCCTGTGAGCGAGCTGGGCCCGAAGGCACCGACCGTCGCCAGCGCGGGCTTGATCATCGAGCTCCGTGAGCGCAGCGGCTTGGCGTCACCACTGCTGACCTTACGCAGCGCCTGTTCGACCTCCGGCGGGATCTTGGGCAGCTGGAGCCCGGCGAGGAAGCCGAAATAGGAGCTCTCGAGGTCGTCGAACTCGAGCAGCTGGTCGCACTCATCACAGCGGGAAACCGGCGCGCGAAAGGGCTGCGTCCGCAGCGCCTCTTCCATGCGAATCAACAACATCTTGTCCGACTCGCAGGGCGGCGGACAGAAGTAAGGCGAATAGAAACTGAGGATCTTCCCGTGACCGGTGAAGTTATTGATCAGGTTGACCTGCGTCATCATCGCCGGTGAGCACTCGATCAGATAGACGTCGAGCTGCTTCTGCTGGAGCTCGCCGAGCCAGTTGACCCAGTCGCGCACGCCGCAGGAGTTGATGCGCTCGACGTCGGCGCTCTTGATCACGACCAGGGGCTTGGTCAAGCGCTCGGTGATGGCGCTGAGCGCGTTATCCTCGTCGATCACGCCGGCCAAGGCGACGTAATTGACGTTCTCGAGTTCAGTTACCTCGACGTGCAGCCGATCACTCATCGTTCCCTCGCACTCGCCAGGCTACTCTGGCGCCTGAGCCTTGTCGAATTCATCGGGAGCCGCTCAGCTCCAGAGCCGGCGGTGGTCCTCGACAAAGGCCGCCGAGACATAATACTGCGCCATGCGCTCCACTGCGGGCGAGGCCACCAAGAGGCCGCCCTCGCGCACCACCGCCGGCGGGAAGGCGTCGGCGACGAGCGCCACCCGCGACCAGGCACCGAAGTCCTCGCCGAGCAGCAAGGGCAGACGATCCCATAGATCCACAGTGCTCGCCAGCCAGCGGTCGAAGAGCTCGGGAAGGGGCCCGCCGATCCGCGCGCGGAGCTGAGTGAGCTGCCTGACCGTGCGCCGCGGCAAGCGCCGCAGCAGCTCCTGAAAACCCGGTCCCTGCGCCTCGTCCTGCCCGAGGAGGACCAAGGTCAGCTCGCGCAAGCGACGCAGGCGCCCGGCCGCGCTGGCGAGCAAGGAGGGGTAGCCAAGCCGCACCGCAACCGCCGCGCGCAGCAGCAAGACGCGCAGCTCGTCCCGCTCGAGCTGCAGGGCGACCTCCGAGAGCAGCACCGTGCTGCCCTGAACCCGCACCAGCGCCGCCTGCTCGGCGACGCGGGCGAGGGTCACGCCGGAAACGCCGAGCACCCGCGCCGCGAGGTCGCGGGCCTCCAGCGCAGGCCGGTGCACGACGGGCTGCCACTGGCTGCGGTCGGCCACCATCGCCTCGGGCAGCACCTCGTCAAAGACGTGCAACACGAAATCACACGGCGACTCGCGCCAGGGAGCCGTGAAGCTCTCCCAGCCCGCCACGCTGACCGGCCGGTCGAGCGCCGGCGGCAGCGCTCGGTCATCGCGTTGGCCCGTCGCCGACTCCAACACCTGGGCAGCGCGGCGCGCTGCAGCAGTGTCACCGACGGCGACCGAGAGCCTCAGGAGCTCGCCGTAGGCCTCGGCATAGGCCCCATGGTCAGCGAGCGCCGCCCGCAGAACGGTCGCCGCCTGCGCGTGGTCGCCGCGCGCCGCCAGCAGTCGAGCCAAGGCCACGCGGTCGTCGATCTCGCCCCTCGCGGCGGCAGCGTCGCCGCCGCGGCAGACCTTCTGCAGCAGTACGACCGCCCGTTCGGGATGGCCGCTCGCGGCATAGAACTGGGCCTGGGCCCGCTGCACCTCGTCGTGGCCGGTCTCGGCGTTCTGCTCGGCAGCCTTGAGCTCGCGCTCGGCGGCGCGGAGGTCGCCGGCGCCGAAGTGGCGCCGCGCCAGGGCAAGGTTGGCGGCGACCCACTGGGGCAACACCTCGCTCGCGCGCCGCCAGTGGCGCTCGGCCTCGCTCGCGCGACCGCTGCGGTAGGCTGCCATTCCCAGCAGCTGGAGCTGCTCCGCGAGACGCAGCGGCGTGAGCGCTGGCGCGCCGCTTTGACCCTCGCAGAGCGGCAGCATTTCGGCGTAGGCGGCCGGCGCAGCGCCAGCAAGCAGGAGGCACTCCACGAGCTTCTGGCGCGTCTCGTCGGCCGCGGGCTCGCGCTGAAGGATCTCGCGATAGAGCGCCGCCGCGCGCTCCGGTCGCCCGCGGCGCAGCAGCTCGAAGGACGCGAGCCAACCGGTCGCCGCCAGCCAATCGGGCGACCCGCCAGCCCGCGCGCGCAGTTGCTGCATCAGCTGCAGCGCTTCATCGCTCGCGTCGATCGCCAGCAGCAGGTCCGCGAGCGAGCGCGTCACCTCGAGCTCGTCGGGCGCCTGTTGCTGGGCGCGCCGAAAGAGCGCCAAGGCGCCCTCGACGTCGCCCCGCTGCTCGGCCAGCGCGCCGAAGCAGGTGTCCACCAGCGCACGCGCCACCGGGTGCTGCTGCACCGGCTCCGAGTGGCTGAGCTGCTCCAAGGCGTGCTGGAAGTCGTAGGCCCCGGGGTGGTGGCGACAGAGCTCCAACAAGACCACCAGCGCCTCGGTGTCGGCGGGCGCGAGCTCGAGCGACTGGAGCGCGGCCTCGGCGGCCTGCGTCGGTCGCTCACAGCGGGCAAGCGCCCGAGCCCAGCGCACGTAAAAGCGCAGCTCGAGGGCCGGCGTGCGACGCAGCGTGCCACTGCGGTTGCAGACCTCACCCCAGCGCGCGGCCTCGGCGGCGTCGCCGCGGTCGGCGTGAATCTCGAAGAGGGCGAGGGCGGCGGGCAGACAGTCGGCGCTGACCTCGATCGCCCGGTGGTAACAGGCCTTCGCCTTCTCCGGATCGTTCAGCCGCTCCTTATAGAGCTCGCCGAGGCGAGCCAAGGTGTCGGCCTTGCCCTTCGGATCCTTCCAGATCCGCGCCTCGAGCTCGAGCGTGCGCGCGACGTGATCCCACTCGTTGCGGCGCGCGTGGAGGTCACGCAAGCCGTGCAGCGCCGGCAGGCAGGTCGCCGACATCTTGACGGCTCGCGTGTAGTAACGCAGCGCGTCGTGGTCGTTCGCGAACTGCGTCTCCATCACGGAGCCGCACTTGAAGCAGAGCAGCGCCCGGCGCCGATCGCTCGGCTCGATCGCGATCTGCTTCTCGGTCGTCTCGAGCAGCTCCTGCCAGCGCTCCCGCGACTCGTAGATGCGCGCCAGTGCGTCCAGCGCGGCTGCGCTGGCGGGCTCCTCCAGGTGCGCCTGGCGATAGATCGTCAGTGCGCGCTCGACATCGGGGATGCGCTCGCAGATCCCGGCGGCCCGCAACAGCGCCTCCAGGCGATGTAAGGGCTCGCCCATCCCCGCTGCGTGCTCGACCAGCAGATCGACCAATCGGCGGTGATCCTCCTGCCGCTCCAGGCGTCCCTCGAGGACGGCGAAGGCCTCGGCGTCCGTCGGATCGAGCTTGTAAAGCCGCTCGAAGAGCCTCAGGGCCTCGGCCTCATCGCGTAGGCGCTCACGCGCGACGCGCGCCGCCTGGCGGAGGAAGGCGATCTGCGCGGCGCGTTCGCGCGCGATGCTGGCCTGGCGCTCGTAGACGGTGACCATGCGGGCCCAATCCAGCCCCTCGGTCAGCACCTGCTCGAGCAGGCGTACCGTCGCGGTGTCGCCCGGTCGCAGCTCCAGGAGCTGGATGAAGCTGTCCGTCGCGCTCGACCGCGCCCCGAGCCGATCGAGCTCGATATGCCCCTTGCGCTCGAGCAGCGCCGCCGCCGCCTCGGGAAGGACGCCGCCGTTGCTCGCCGCCAGGGCCGCGAGCCGTCGTTCATAGAGCGACGCCAGCTCAGCCCAGCGCCCGTGTCGCGCATAGGCCTGCTCGCAGTAGCGCAACGCCGCCTCGTCGTCCGGGTAGAGCTGCTGCAGACTACCCAAGATGCGCAGCTCGGCCCCTTCGTCGCCGAGCTCCGCATAGAGCGCACCGAGCTGCAGCAGGGGCTCGAGCAGGTTGTCTTGGCCCTCGCTGACCGCGACGATTTGCTCGAGCACGCGGGCGCGCTCACGCGGCCCCTCCGTCAGGTCGACCCTGCTGGCGAGCAGGCGCAGCGCCTCGATCTGCGTCGGCTGCGCGGCCAGGACCTGTTCGAGCTGCTGCCGCGCGAGGGTGCGATTGCCTAGCTGCTCGAGCGCCAGCCGCGCGAGCTCGATCCGCAGCGGCACGGCCTTCTCGGCGACGATCAAGGCGCTGTGCTCCTCCAGCAACGCCGCTAGCTCCGCCCAGCGCCCGCCATCCGCGAGCAGCGGATGAAGCAGCTCGAAGACGGCGACCGTGCCGGGCCTGGCGCGCCAGGCCTGCTGCAGCAAGGTCACAGCCTGCGCGCGCTCGCCCAGCCGCTCGAGCGCGATGCGCCCGGCCAGCAGCAGCGCCGCCTCCTTGGCCTCGGCCTGGCCGGCCTCACCAGCGGCGACCGCCCGCCAGGCCTCGACGGCCTCGGCCCAGCGCTGATCGGCGACCAGCGCCTCGGCCAGCGCCTGGCGCCCGGTCCGCGTCTGCTGCAGGAGGGGCGCGCTGGCAAAGAGCCGCGCCCGCTCGCCCGTGAGCTGACAAAGCTCGGCGAACTGCTGGCCCACGCGCTCGTCGGCGGGCGCCAGACTGAGCGCCTCAGCGCTGCGGTCGAGGGCAGGCTTGAGGTCGACGACGCCACCGCGCTGCGCGCCCCGCCGGCGCAGGTCACCGACGAGGTCGAGCAGGAGCGCGACCCGCTCAGCGGTCGGCGGCGCGAGCGAGAGCAGTCCTTCGAGCAGGGGGATGCGCTGATCATGGGCCTCCGGGCCGAGCAGGAGCCGCAACGCGTTGAGCGCTTCGGGCTGGAAGGGATTGAGCTCGAGCGCGCGGTAGAAGGCCTGCGGGGCGGCGGCCGCGGTCGGGTCGGCGGCACGGTGGAGCCGGCCGATCTCGCAAAAGAGCTCAGCCGCCTCGAGATCGTCGACCAGCGCTGCCGTCTGCTCGAGGGTCGCTGCCGCGGCGGCGGGCTGGCCGAGGCTGAGCTGCACCTCCGCGAGCTGGCGCAGCGTCGGCGCCGCGCCCGGCGCGAGCGCTCCAGCGCGTTCGAGCAGGCCCAACGCCTGCTGCCGTCCGTCGCTGCGGCGCGCGAGCTGCCGCGCCAGCTCACAGAGCGCGGCGACGGCGGCCGCGGGCTCGGCCCCCTCGAGGACCGGTAGCAGCGCGCTGAGGAGCGCCTCCCAGCGCGCGCCGCTCGGCCAGCGCAGCGCGGTGAGCGCCAGCAGCGGGAGACTGGCGGGCAGCGTGCGCTGCGCCAGGGTCAGCAGCTGCTGGTCGACCGCCTCGTTCGCCGCGCGGTCTGCCGTGGCGACCTGAGGAGCACTGATGCCGTGAACGCTGGTGCCGAGCGCCGCGAAGGCGCAGAGGGCGCGCTCATGATCCGTCGTCAGGCGCTGGCCCAAGGTGAGCCAGGCCTCGCGCAGCAGGCCCGGTGCGCGCAGGCGCCGCGAGGCGGCGAGCAAGAGGCCGCCGGCCTCCCAGGCCAGCTCGGGCGGGGCCTCGCGGGTGAGGACGCGTAGCTGCTCGGCGATGGCGCGCAGCGCCGGAGGGTCGTCGATCGCCAGCTCCACGGCGAGGTGCAGCGCCGCCGCCGCCGCCGCCGGCGCGAGGTCGACGAGCACCGCCATCAACGCTCGCGCCAGCCCCGCGCGCTGCCCCAGGCGCGCCTGGCAGAGCAAGCGCATGCGCCGCAGCACCGGCCCGAGCACCACGTCGTCCGCCAGCGCCAGGGCCGCGTCGGCACGGGCCGGTTCGTCGGCGGCGACGAGGAGCTGCGCGGCGCGCAGCCGCAGCGCGGCTGCGAACGCGCTCTCATGCACGCGCGCACGCTGTAGGTGCTGCTCGGCGAGGGCGGGACCCTGCGCAGCGCAGCCACGCCTGGCGGCCAGCGCTTCGATCTCGGCCCAGGCTCGCGAGCGCTGGGTGACGGGCAGCGGCGGGAGGACGACCCCGCTGTCGGCCACGCAGAGGGCGAGCACCGCGGTCGTCGCCACCCGCTCGACCGCGCAGGCCGTAGTCCCGAGCGCAGCCTCCCGCGCCTGCAGCGCCGCGCCAACCGCCAGGCCGGGCGACGCCTCGGCCCACGCCAGATCGAGGAGCGACTCGGCGACGAAGAGCGGGAAGCGCGGGCTCAGCTGACCGAGGAGCGCCACCTGCTCTTCGCGTTGGCCGAGCCGATCGCCGTAAACATGCGCCGCGAGGCATTGCTCCGTGGGATCCCCTTGCGCCAGCTCGGCCGCCAGCTCCTCCCAACGGTCGGTCGTCACCAGCATCAGCTGCCGCACCAGCCGCGAAGCCTCGGCGGCATCGTCCCCCGCCGCGGCGCCCGCCGCGCGCGGCACCCGACGCTCCAGCGCTGGCGCGGCGGCGAGCCGGCGCAGATCCTCAGCCAGCGGCGAGCCGACCGGTCCCCGCTTGCCCTCGGGCTGCCCAGGCCCGTAGAGCGTGCATTGGCGCAAGAGCCAGCGCGGCAGCCGAGCCTCGTCCGCTTGCCCCTCCAGCGCGCCGCCAAGGTGCTGCTCGACCTCCGCGCATGGGGCGCCGAGGTCGAGATAAGCGACGGCGACGAGCAAGCGATCGATCGAGGAGATCGGGTCGCCTTGCGCGATCGCCGCGAGCAAGCGCGCCCAATCGTCGGCCGCAGCGCGGGCGTCGGCGCTTGACGTCGGCGCCAGACCATCGCCCGCCGCATTCACTTCGTCACCGACCATCGCTCACCCGGCCTGCTTATCTGGCCTGTTGATCTGGCCCGTTGATCTGGCCTGTTGATCTGTTGATCTGGCGCCCGCGCTGCGCCTCTGCCGCTAAGGGGCAGGTCATGCTCTGAAGAGCACGAAGACCAGCGCCGCAAGCACCACGACCACGGAGGCCACCACGAGCCCATACATCCACCACGCAGCCGCGCGCCGGCGTTGCCTTGGACCTCGATTCGGTTTGCCCTCGGCGCCATCGAGCGCCAGGACGAACTCACCGTAGTCCTCGTCGGGCGCCGTCCTGCGCGGCAGGACATCATACTCCTCGGTTGCCCTGCTGGCCGCGATCAGCGCCTCGTCTTGCTCCCACTCGGCATGAAAGAGCTCGCGCACGAGATCGCGTAGCTCGGTGTTGCTGAAGCGGTAGCGGGCCAACACCTGGCGCAGCGCCTCGGCCGCCTCACCCGCCGTTTGGAAGCGTTGTTCAGGGCTGCGCTCGAGCATGCGCAGCACGGCAGCATCGAGATCCTCCGGCACGCGCGGGTTGACCCTCGACGGGCTGGGCACCTCGGCCCGCCGCACGCGGTCCATCGTCTGGAAGTCGCTCGACCCCTTGAAGAGGCGCTCGCCGGTCAGCATCTCGTGCAGCGTGACGCCGACGGAAAAGATGTCGGAGCGGTGATCGAGCGGCAGGCCGCGGACCTGCTCCGGCGACATGTGACCGATCTTGCCCTTGATCGCGCCGATCTCGCTGCTCAGCGCGGTCGCCGCCTTGGCGATCCCGAAATCCAGCAGCTTGACCTTCCCCTCGAAGCCGATGCGGATATTCGACGGGTTGACATCGCGGTTGACGAGCTTGAGCGGCCGCCCGTCACCATCGCGCAGCCCGTGGGAGTACTCCAGCCCCTCGCAGACCTGGCTAACGATGTAGAGCGCGTGTGGCACGGGTAGCCGCCGCAGGTAGTGGCTATGGATGCGCGGAATCAGCTGCGAGAGGTCGATCCCCGAGATGTACTCCATGCAGATGAAGGGGATGCCGTGGACGCGGCCGATCTCGAAGGTCTTGACGATGCCGTCGTGGTGCAGCTGCATCGCCAGCTTGCCTTCGCGGATGAACATCTCGACGAAGGCCGGCCGCGCCGCCAGCGACTTGCGCATGCACTTGATGGCGAGCAGGCGACGCTGGCCCCTCGGCCGGGCGAGGAAGACCTCGGCCATACCGCCGCGACCGATGCGCCGCAGCAGGCGGTACTTGCCGAAGTTCGCCGGGGGCTCCGGGATAGCGCTGGCATCATCGTGCGCCAGGCTGTCGGCGCGCTCACTCACGCGTCAGCCCCACGCGGCGCGCCGGGGAGGCGCGGGCAGCGCGCGATGTTGGAGGTAGACGGCACCACGGTCATTAGCCGAAGAGGCTCGTCTTGGCCTTCAGCAGGGCCTGCTGCAGGCGGCCAACCTCACGGCTCAGTTCGAGCAGGCGGCCCGAGCGCTGGTGCAGCTTCTCCTTCAGCTCGGTCAGGCGGTTCTCGCTGACCTCGACCTGTCGCCGATACTTATTCTGCACCGCGGACTCATCAGTGACGTTGCGCTGAACCTCCATCGCACCGATCAGCTCACCCTGCGCGTTGCGAATCGGAATCGCGCTCAGGATGAAGCTCAGCTCGCCCTCCTGCCCCTCCACGGTCCCGCGGATCTCGTCCAGACGCACGGGGGCGGCGCTGGCCCAGCACTGCTGCGCGATGCAGCGCTCCTTGCAGATATTGAGCTTCAGGACTTCGTGGCACTTCCTCGACTTGAGCGTGCGCGCGCTAGCGCGCGGGAGCATCGAGTAGAAGGCACGGTTGAAGTCGACGATGTTGCGGTCGCGGTCGACGATGAAATAGCTGTCGGTCAGGACCTCGGCGAACTGCCGCAGCTCCGCTGGGATGTCCATCTTAGCCCCCTAGAACGCCGGCGGCAGGCCACGGGCGGAGTATCGGGAGGTGCAGAGCGCCACCACCAAGCGCGCCATCTTAGCAGAGATGACGCGAGCAAAAGGAAATCTCGGGAGCGCGGCTGGCGATCGCCGCAGTGCGGCTTCAGGGCAGCCAGAGCGCCTCGTCGAGCGGCTCCAGCGCGATGGCCAAGCGTCGTGGATCGACGACCGCGTCGGGCGCCAGGCGCAGCGGCACCACGGGCAACAACGCGAGGCTTCGCTGACGTCGACGGGCCGCGGCGGCCAGCGCGCGAAAGGCCTCGGTGCCCGTCGCTCGGAAGGTGCCGTAGTCGGCGGAGAGGGGCTCGGCGAACGCCAGCGCGGCCTGCCGAATCGACGCCACCTCGGTCGCCGAGAGCCCCGTCTCGAGCACCGCCAAGACCGGCGGGGGCAGCTCGACGGGGCCGATGGCGGCGCGCAGCCCTGGGGTGCTCGCCGGCGCCAGCGCCGCGGCCGCCCGGCCGATCCGCACGGCGGCCACCGCCGAGGCGACGTCGGGCGAGACGCGAACCTTGAAGTAGCTGCGGGGATCGAGTTGATCGGCGAAGAGCACGTAGCGCAGGAAGGCCCAGGTCAGCTGCCCCATCATCGGCACCTGCAGCACCTGGTGCTTGAGCCCCGCCAGGTCTGCGGTCGCGCTCATGATCGTCCAATCGCCTGCCCCCGCACGCCGCGGGAGAGCGGTGGCGATGACCTGCGCGCCGCGCACCCCCGAGGCCAGCTTCAGCGAACCGACGACCGCCACGCCGATGCGCCCCGCGCGCCAATCGCGGTCGAAGTCACCCAGCTGCTTGTAGGCGCGACCGACGGCCGGACGCTTCAGGGCCTGAGCGAGATGGGCGGCCAAGGCGGTGACATAGGCGTAACGTGCCGCGGAGCCGGCGAAGGCCACGTCGGGCGCGTAGAGCGCCACCGTCAGCGGCGTTGCCGCTGGCTGACCCCGCACCAGCGCGGGCCACGCCATCCAGCCGAGCGCGAGCGCGCACAGTCCAATCCGACGGCCCCGAGCAAGCGACGCTCTCATGGTTCCAGCACCTTTCGTACCCGCTCTTGCGCCTCGACGAGCTGGCGCAACCCAGGATAGACACCACCGCGGCGCAGGCATGATCGATAGAGCTGGTGCGCCCGCGACTGATCACCGGCGGCGCCACGCTCTTCGTAGAGCACGGCGAGATTGCAGTCGGCCAGGGGCAGCCGCGCCTGCAGGTTGCGCAAGGCGAGCTGGACCTGCTCCGGCGCCTTGCCCACCCCGTCGGCGAGCAGGCGGTTATGCTGCTGCGCCAGGGATGGCTCGCCCACCGCCAACGCGGCGCTCTGGGCGTAGGCCTGCCGCGCGACGGAAAAGCGGCCCGCGCGGAAGAGCGCGGCCCCGTATTGTTCATGTCCGCTCGCCGCGAGCTGAAGCAGGGCGCCTCGTTCCGGCTCGTTGACCTGGCGCGCCAGGCGCTCGAGACGTTGGGCGCCGCGCAGCTTCCGCGAGGGGGCCCCCGAAAGGTAGTCGAGGTAGGCGGCCATCAGGTTGGCGCCGATGCGCTCATAGCCGGGCCGCAACACCTGCGCCCAGCGCAAGCGCCCGAGCGCGTTCCCGCGCCGCCGACGGGCCTCGGGCTCCTCGAGCACCGCCACGACCGCCGCCACCCCTTGGGCGAGGGTGCGCTCGCTCTCTGGTAGCGCCGCGGCCAGGGCGATCGCCTGGCGGACATCGGCTGCCCGCGCCTTCGCCGCGACCCCGGCGGCGACCGCGCGTTGGAGGTAGGCACGCATGCTCTGGGCCGTGACGAAGCCGGTCAGCGCGGCCAAGCGCGCCGCGTCACCCGTGGCGCCGCGCAGCAGCTCGCGCGCGCGGTCGAATTGCGCGATGCACTCGTCGAAATGCCTGAGGCCGCAGTGCACCGCCGCCGTGTCGGCCAGCGCTCGCGCCAGCGCCGGTCCACCGAGGGGCCCGGCTGCAGCGACCGCGGCGTTGAGGCGTAGCAGCGCAGCCTCCGGACGCTTCATGGCGACCAGCACCCGCCCCGCCAAGCGGTTGGCATCAAGGTCCCCGGGCACGCGCTCGAGCACCCCCTCGAGCTGCAGCAACGCCGCCGCCGCCGCTCCGGTCTTGAGCTGCAACAGCGCCAGGTTGCGCGCGACGACGATCGCCGCGGGTTGAAGCCGCTGAGCGCGCTCGAGCGTGCTCAGGGCCAGCGGCAGCGCGCCCCTCGCGCGCGCGGCCTCGGCGACGCCGACGAGCAGCCGCACCAATTCCCGGCGCGCCGCGAGGTTCCCGGCCTCGGCGGCAATCACCGCCTCGAGGACCTGCTCCGCGCGCTCCGTCTCGCCAGCGGCGCCATAGGCGCGCCCACACTGGAGGCGCATCTCGACCGTGATCCCGCTGCGGCCAAGCAGGCGGTCGGCGTAGCCCTTGGCCTGCGGCACGAGCTTGGCGCCGGTCGCAGCCCGCAGCGCCAGGGCAAGCACCTCGTTGGGCGCGGTCGGCATACGGGCCTCTGCTTCGATCTCGCTCAGCGCCTCAGCGGGTTGCCCGCGGCGCAGAAAGAGCTTGGCGTTGCGCCGGTACATCGTCGCGGCGTCGCGCGCCGCCAACCGCCGATACGCGACCAGCGCCTGCTCGAAGCGCCCGAGCGCGGTCAGCGCGTCGCCCTCGAGCAGAATGCTCTCCCGATCTTTCGGCTGGGCCGCCAAGGCCTGCTGCGCCTGGACCAGGGCCAGCGCCGCCCTCCCATCACCGAGATAGGCCTGCCCCAGCATCAGGTGCAGCTCTGGACTCGGTGCGCGGGGCAGCAGTCGCTCGTAGCTGAAGGCGGCGGCGCGGAAGGCGCCTGCGCGGAGCTGGAGCTCGGCCTGCGCCTGCAGCGCCGGCAGGTACTGCGGCTGCGCCCGCAGCACCTCCGCCAGCTCGGCAGAGGCCGTCTGCCGCTCGCCGAGCCGCAGGTTGGCCAGCGCGCGTAGCACCCGAAACGAGTAGTCCTTGCCCTCGATCTTCGGCGGCCGAGCCGTCAGATAGGCGTCGACGGCAGCGCGCACACACGGATAGTCAGCCATGCGCAAGCAGCACTGGGCGGTGACCGCCTGCGTCGCGAAGCGTCCGCGCTGGCTCTCCACCACCGCGCTGAGGTCCGCGTAGGCCTCGCGCACGCGGTTGAGCTTGAAGAGGTGCAGCCCGCGCTGCGCCCGCAGGGCCTCACTTTGCGGATGCTGCCGCAGCCCCGCGTCGATCAGGGTTTGCCCGGCGAGGAAGCGGCGCTGCGCGAAGAGCAGCATCGAATAGCGCTCGAAGCCGATCTCCAGCGGCGCATAGGCCAACGCTCGGCGATAGAGCGCCTCCGCCGCGGGCAGGCGGCCCTCGGCGAGCTCCGCGTCGGCCTGCTCGACCAAATCCTGCGCCGCAGCGGCTGAGCTCGCGCGCCCCTGGGCGTGAGCGGAGGTGGTCAGCGCAACGACCGCGACCAGAGCGAAGAAGGACCCGAGATGGCGTGCTAGTGATGGTCTCAACTGAATTTCCCCACGACGACCGTCACGTCGTCCTGCGCGGCGGCGGTGCCGCAGAACTTGCTCGACTCCTGCACTGTCGCATCGCGAACCCGCTCCGCGGCTTCCGCGGCATGGTCGCGAATCACCGCACGAAAGCGCCGCTCGCCGTAGACGGCCCCGGCGGCGTTCTCACACTCGATGATCCCATCCGTGTACCAGACCAAGACGTCGTCGGGCGCGACCTGCACCCGCTCGACGGCGAAGTGCGCCTCCGCCAGATCGCCGAGCCGGTTGCCGCGCGAGACAAGGCCCTCGATCTGCCCACTTCCCGCGCGATAGAGCGCCGGGAAGTGGTGCCCCGCGTTGGCGAACTCGAGCGTATAGGTCCGCGGATCGAAGATCGTCACAAAGCAGGTCATCACGAACTGCCCGCGCGAGATGTCATGGATCGCGGCGTTCATCGCCAGCATCAGCTCGGTGAGGTCCGGGTTACCGGCGGACTGTCGGTTGACCGTGGACGCCGTCCCCTTGGCGACGGCGGTCACCATCGCCGAGGCTGCGCCGTGGCCGGTGACGTCGCCGATGATCACCATCAGGCGGCCGTGGGAGAGATCGTAGTAGGTCCACCAGTCGCCGGCGCAGCGCGTCGCTGGCTTGAAGTAGCCTGCCAGGTTGATGCCCTGCCGGCGGATCACCGGCGAGCTCGGGACCAAGGTCGCCTGTACGGCGCTCGCCAGCTCGAGCTCCTTCTCCATCGCCGCCTTATGCAGCGCCTCGTTCATCAGCACGCTGACCTGTTCGGCCATGAAGTTGAATCGGTCGGCCAGCAGCCCGATCTCATCCTGGCTGTTGACCAGCGCGCGCGCCTGCAGGTCGCCGCGCGCGATCTGATCGGCCTTGCGCGCGACCTCCCGCAGCGGCCGGCTTATTCGCATCCCCTGCAGGATCGTGAGGACGGCCCCCACCAGCACCGAAAGCAGTCCCATGCCGAGCGTCTTGGCCAACGTGGCCTTGAGCTCGAGCTGCTTGAGCTGCTGCGCCCGGTCCATTTCCGCCTGCAGCGGCGCGCGGCTCGACGCGAAGGCGACGTGGCCGAGGACCTTCCCCGTGTGGATGATCGGCGCGGTGAAGATCATGGCCTGCTGCCCGCGGATCGTCGCATCCGCGACGACGCGCGGCTCCCCGCCCTGCACCAGCGGCGCCACGCTGGCATCGGCGGGGTGGCCGACCTGGGCAGCGCGGCTGTCGGCGAGGACGTTGCCCGACGAATCGACGACCGTGGCGAGCAGCATCAGATCGTCGCGGCGGGCGACGTTTTCGATCGTCTCCTGCAGCGTGGTGTAGTCGCTCTGCACGATGGCGATGCGCGCCGTCTCCGCGAGAAAGAGCACCTGGGCCCGGCCCGAGCGGTCGAGCCACTCGGCGAGGCGCTGCTGGTGGCGACGCGCGGCATGGTCGATCAGGCGCCGCGACTGGCCGGCGGCGACCCAGCCGAAGGCGCTGACGACCAGCACCAGCAACAAGGTGCTGGTGACGATCAACCGCCCGGCGATACCCATGCGCGCGCGAATCGCCATCTCAACCTGACCTCAGAGCTGCGGCGCGAGGTCGGGACAGCCGTCGTCGTCCTGAAACCCGTTCTTGGTCTCTGCCTCGTCGGGGCAACGATCGCGCGCATCAGGCACGCCGTCGTCGTCGTTATCCAGATCGGGACAGCCGTCCTGGTCGAGCACACCATCGCGGTCCTCGGCTTCGTCGGGGCAACGGTCCAGAAGGTCCGGAATCTGATCGCCGTCATTATCGAGGTCGGGACAGCCATCGTCGTCGCGGAAGCCGTCGATGTCCTCGGCCTCGTTCTCGCAACGATCGCGCACGTCGCCGACGCCGTCGCCGTCGTTATCGAAGTCGGGGCAGCCGTCGTCGTCGCTGACGCCATCGACGTCCTCTGCCTGCAACGGACATTGGTCGCGCTCGTCGGGAATGCCATCGTGGTCGCGGTCGTACTCCTGACTGCTCGCCGAGATCCAGCTCAGACCCGCCAGCACGCGGAGATCGGCGCGACGCTCGGCCCCGGTCAGGCCGGCGCCGGCGCCCACCACGAGCTTGAGGCTGCGGCTCGGCCGCAGCGACAGCCCCCCGAGCAGCTCACTGACCATCGTCCCCGGGGCCACCGCCCGCCGGCTGGTGACGATCTCGCAGGGCAGCCCCGCCGCGGCACCCGCGGGGCAACCGGTCGCCGGCGGGTAGATGATGCTGCGCGTCTGAACGCTGTAGGCGGCGCTGGAAAGGGGCAGCGCACCCAGCAGCTCGACGCCGAGGCCGACGCGCCAGTGGGGGAAGAAGAAGAGCGAGGCGCCATAGCTCAGCTCGTCGTCGACGCCGAGCAGCGGCACGGCCCCCTCGGCGTCGTCCGGATTGTCCCAGAGGACGAGCCGCCGCTCCGGCCGCCAGTGATAGCCGAGATTGAGCGAGGCGACCCACCCGTCCAGACGAGCCGTGGCGAGCAGCCGCGGCTCCAGCGTGGCCTTGCCCTCGCCGGCAAAGACCTCCTCATCGCCGAAGGGGACGCTGCCCTGCAACGCGATGGCGAGGGCGAGGGTGTCGCTTTGCCACAGGCGAGCGCGCAGACCCAGACGCACGTCGAGCGGGGAGACGCGCGAGGCCGGGACATTGGTGATCGGATCGCTGGCCCGCAGGAGGCCGAGACCACCGCTCGCGCCACCGGCGATACCATGACGCATCAGCGGCAAATCGAGGCCCAGCTCCAACCAGCGCGTCAGGCCGAACTGTGCCTGCAGGTGCGAGATCATCGCCCAATCCAGCACCCCGCGCCGGCACCCGCCCGCGGGGCAGTCGGCCTGGGGAAAGCGCAGGTGCAGCGGCTTGCTCTCGAAGTCGGCCAGCACGCGGGTACCGAGGCGCCACTTCAGCGCGGACTGCGCGACGTCCACGCCGAACATCGCGCCGGTATAGAGGCCAGGTCGGAAGAAGTGGGCGTCGACCGCGCGCGACTGGCCAGAGGCCGCGGTCGTGCTCAACAAGACAGCCGCAAGCATGGCGATGGATAGGTTCGTTGCGCGCAGGTGCATCACGAGTTCTGCCGCTCAGCCGCGCCCGGCGATTGGGTGCCCATCAGAAATACGACTCCTCGTCGAGACGCTCATAGACTCCGAAGGTCGCTGAAATCTCGGGCCGTCGTTCATTGGCTGCCGCTACGTTGAGCAGACCGCGAGCGATCGCCTGGGCCGAGCCGGCGACGACGATCAGCCCCGAGGGCGCGCTCGGCTTGCGCTCGACCGGCCCGTCTTCGATGGTCAGCGTCAAGCCGTCCAGATCATAGAGCGCCACCGGGAAGCGAATGACGGCGCCACCGACGATCGAGGCCCCGCCACCGATGGGCGGTCCCTGGACCTGGCCGAAGTAGGTGCCCGCGTGCGGCTGCGAGAGCTCGCGGAAGTTGCCCAGGTAGAGCGAGGGCAGCAGCGTCACACCGTCGCTCGCGAAGCGCTCAGCGCTGTAGCTCGTAATCACGTTGACCGCGCTGGCCTGCTGGATCCGGTCCTTGATCCGCAGCTGCTCGCTCTCCGGGAGGGCGTCGAAGGCCCCGGGACCCGCCATCCGAAAGACCTTGGCGTCGGGCAAGCGCGCGCCCTGTCGCTCGAGCTCGAGCTGCTCGTCGAAGAGCGTGGCCGGCTGGACGGTGAAGTGCGTCAGTTGGACCACCGAGGTGCGCGCGATCGTGCCCCAGAGCTCGTAGTGGTGCACGAGCCGTCCGGCTGCCGGACTGCCATCGGCGGGGCAAGCCTGCCAGCCCTCGGGTGCCGTCAGCGCGAGGATCCGCATCATCTCGCAGGGCGAGCGGATGCCGACGAGGTCCATGTGAACGTAGGTGCCCTGGAAGGGCTCGATGCAGCCGCCCGCCCCCGGTGCGACCGCGAGCAGGCAGAGCAGCAGCAATCGTCGCATGCTTCGCAACCTCCGCCTGCTTCAGCAGCCCTGCCCGGCAAAGGGCACGAAGAACAACGCCCCCGGTGCACTGCCGGTGAGCGTGTCGGTGAAGGTGCAGCCAGACTTGATCCCGCCGTAGTTGCCGAGGCCTGGAGGGGTGGCGACGGCGATCCCGGAGCCCGTCGTCGCCGTGGCAGCGGCGTCGATGGCGCCTCCGTCCGCGCTGAGGTAGCGCACGACGGGCTTCACCACGTGGGGCCGGTCCAGCTCGCTGGTAGGTTGCCGCTCTGGGTCGGGACCACGCCCTCGATGCCGGCGCCGCTGCTCTCCGAGCGATACCACAGGGCCATCGAGCCGGCGGTCAGCAGATCGCTGACGCCCCAGGCGTCGGTGGTCGCCTGGTTCACGGCCAGCACCTCGGCGGTGGTCACGTTGGTGTCGGCGCGACCGAAGATGGCCACGGCCGCCTGAATCAGCGTGGTCGCCGCACCGCCAGCCTTCGCGCGCACGCCAGCGGCGAAGACCGGCGCCACGAGGGGCAGATTAATCTGCGGAATCGTGAAGCAGCCGTTCTCGTCGTCGATCGCTGCGGTGGCGATTGGCGGGCTGCCGGGTTGGGTAAGAAACTGGACCGGATCGTAGAGCGCGACCTCGACCCCGCTCGCGGGGCTCAGCGGCGTAGCCTCCTTGGCACCCTTGGCCAGCAGGCTGGTGAACTCGAGCACCCGACCGGCCACGCAGATCGTCGACCCGGCAGCGGCGGGGCACTTATTCGCGCAGAGGCCGGCGGGGCCGCCGGTGCCGACGCACTTGCCGTCCTGGAAGGTCGTCGTCGCCGCGTCGCAGTAGTTCTTCACCCAATCGTCATCCGGACGACACTCGATGCCGACGACCTTGAAGCCGGGCCCGCAGGTCACCTGCGCCTCGGCAGGGCGGCATTCGTCGCCCACCGCGATCGTGCCGCTCGTGCACTCCCTGCCGCTGCAGCCCGCGCTGGCGAGGGCAAGCGCGAGGAGCGCAAGGAGCGCAAGGGCCGCGAGCCAGGTCCGCGGCAGCGAGGGCATCGAGCGCTCGGAGGCCATGGCGCCTTGCAACACCTGCGTCGGACAGCCCGCTGTCGATTTCCCTTTGCTCATGGCTCTCCCATCCGTTGCATCCGCCTACGTTGCATCCGCGCGCTCGGCGGCATTCCCATCAAGGCACCCTGCCATCAAGGCACCCTGCGACGGCGCGAGCACGTTGACGCCGCGCGTCGCCCGGCGTCACCCGCCCTTGGAGACAGCCCTTCTGCCGAAAGGGCGTTGCCCGTGCGCAGAGGGGTCCACGAGCACCCGTCGGCGTACTTTCTTTTGCCCGCGGAGAAAAATCAACGCAATCGTTGATCCCTGATTGATCCTTGGCCGCGGGTGCATCGGGTGTCGACCGATCGGCAGCTTGCGCAGGCGCCGGCGCGGCCGCAGACTCGGCGCGGATCGTGGCCTCGCGGGGCCGGCCCAGCGACATCGAGCGATACGACATCGAGCGATACGACATCGAGGGACGGGGGGGAATGATGCTGCGTCGCCTGGACCGCAGATCACGGGGCCGAGGCGGCTCGGCCGCGACCCGAGGGGCGCGAGGGCCTCGGACCCTGCCGCTCGCGCTGCTCACGCTGCTGCTGGCACCCGCCTGCTCGGGCAGCGCAGCGCCGGCGACGCCCCCCGATGCGGACAGGGCGCGCGACGCGGGCGGCGACCGCAGCGCGACGACCGCGATGGCCTTGACGGGCAGCGGACCGCTCCGGGGCAGCGTGGTCGGCGGCAGCCGGGTCTTCCTCGGCATCCCCTTCGCCGCTCCACCCAGCGGTGAACGCCGCTGGGCGCCGCCGGAGCCGCCCGCCCCGTGGACCGAGCCACGGGACGCCAGACGCCTGGGCGCCTCCTGCCTGCAAACCGTCCTCCCGTCCGATCGCCTTCCCGGGCCCTTCAGCGAGGACTGCCTGACGCTCAACGTCTGGGCGCCGAACCCGCAGCCGGCGCTCCCCGCGCCCGTCATGGTCTGGATCCACGGCGGCGGCTTCTTCTCCGGCGGCAGCGCTTCGCCCTTTCTCGACGGCCAGCGCCTCGCCGAGCGGGGCGGCGCGGTGGTGGTCTCCTTCAACTATCGCCTCGGCCAACTCGGCTTTCTCGCGCACCCGAGCCTGCCCGCCCCCGGGGCCAACTGGGGCCTGCTCGACCAGCAGGCGGCGCTGCGCTGGGTCCGCGACAACATCGCGGCCTTTGGCGGCGACCCGACACGCATCACGATCTTCGGCGCCTCTGCCGGCGGCGATGCCGTCTGCCTCCAGACCTTCATGCCCTCGAGCCGCGGCCTCTTTCAGCGGATCATCATCCAGAGCGGCGCTTGCATCCACCCAGGCGCGGGCGGCGACGGCGACTACGACCTGGCGACGGGAAGGGCGCAGGCCGATGCGCTGGTGGCCGCGCTCGGCTGCGACGCGGCGAGCGACGTCCTCGGCTGCCTGCGCGCACGTCCCGGCGCGCAGGTGATGCAAGCGCTGCCCACCGAGGTTTCGACCGTGGTGGTGCCGGGACGGCGCTGGGGGCCGGTCGTCGATGGCAGCGCGCTCCCCGCGTCGCCCACCGACGCCGCTCGGTCCGCGGACCTCGGCGCGCTTACAGCGATCGTCGGCAGCAACGGCGACGAGGGCACCATCTTCGCGCTCCTGGCGGGCTATTGGGGCGCCAACGCGGCGAGCTACACGGAGGTCGTCGAGCGGCGCGTGGGGAGCGAGAACGCGGCGGCGGTCCTGGCGCGCTACCCCGCCGAGGCGTTCCAGGCGCCGCGCGACGCGATCAGCACCCTGGTGGGCGATGCGGTGTTCGTCTGCGGCGTGCGGCGAACGGCCCGAGCGCTGGTGGCCGCGGGCGCCACAGTCTACGGCTACGCCTTCATGCGCGCCCCCGACGACGTGAGGCTCGTGACGCTCCCGCTCGGCGCCTATCACGGGGCGGAGGTCTTCTTCCTCTTCGACCGTCCGGAGGGCTATGGCACCTTCACGGCCGGCGAGCGCGCGTTGGCCGAGCAAATGGCCGGGTATTGGACGCGCTTTGCGCGCGACGGCGCGCCTGGGGGTGACCAGCCAGCGTGGCCGCGCTTCACCGCGGCCGGCGACGAGCTGCTCCGACTCGACCTCGAGCCGACGACAATCAGCGCCTGGAAGCGGGCGGAGTGCGATTTCTGGGACAGCCTGTGACGCTGGAGCCAATGACGCTGGGGCGACTCGCTCGCTGCAGCGACCCGAGCCCGGAAGCGCTGACGCCCGCGCCCGCGCGGCGGTCGGCGACGCGCTATCGCTTCTCCGGCTGGAGGCAACAGAACGCGGCCCCGCGCGGCTCGCTGGCCGCTGCCGGCAGCCAGTAGGCCTCCGTCTGGCCGGCTGCGAGGCTCGGCAGCATCGTGGCGCATGCGGCCCCGCTGACGAAGCCGACGCTCTTGGCCGCGCTCCGGTAGGCCTTGGTGTTGCTGTCCTTAGCGTCGTCGTCCTTGCCGTTGGTGCGGCAGTTGCGCGCCAGCGCGACCGCCGTGCCGAGCTCCGCGTCGCCGCAATGGGGGCAGGCGCCCTGGACCAGGAAGGCGTAGGGTCGCGCTGAGAGATCGTAGATGCAGCCGCCGATCCAGGCCCCGATCACCGGCGGCCGCCGCGCCGCGAAGCGCTGGGCGTACGCCAGTGGCGCGCAGAGCTGCCAGCCGCGCCCCTCGTTGCAGAGCGACGCGGCGTGGCACTGATCGACCTCGCGCGCGGCGCCGCTGACCCGACAGGCGACCATCGTCTCGTCGATTGGGCGCGCGGCGAGACCGACACGGCAGCCGCTGCCGCCCGCTGAGGCATCACCACCGGCGTCGACGACGGCCCAGCCGTCCGCCGTCGCGATGACGCCTGCGTCGCTGGCCAAAGCACCGTCCTGCGCTCGCGTCGGCGCGGCGTCGACGGTCGAAGCCGTGTAGGGCAGGACGAGGTGACACGCTGCGGCCAGCAGCGCGCTCGCGACCACGCCGCCAGCCAGGAGCGCGCGCAGTCCGGCGCGGACGCGCCGCTCCGCCGCCTGGCCGGCAGGCCCTACCAGCGAATGGCTCCCGTGCTCGTGATCCAGCATTCGACCTTCACCAATAAGCAAGTAAGGATATCGCAATATACGATACATTAAAACAATAACTTAGTTTACAGCGGCGCGCTTGATCGGCTAAGAGATCGGCGCTCGCACGGCTGACCGTCGCGCCAGGGCCGACGAGCCGAGCGGCCAGGGCCCGGCACAGGGCCCGGCACAACGCGGCATAACGCGGCACAGGGCCCGGCGCAACGCGGTCGACCCGCGCGTGCGGCATCAATCGACGAGAGGAGGGCTGTCATGCAGAGCAGTTTTGACCAAATCGGGGCCATGAACCGTGGCGAGGCCGACACCGGCGCGGAGGTTGGCCGCGAGACGCCAAGAAATCACCGGCATCCTCGAGGTCGGGGCGGTCGCTCGAGGCGCGCCGCCCTGCTCGGCCTGCTGGCAGGCACGGCTTGGGCCGGCGCCGCCAACGCCGCGGAGCCTCAACCGCGCTACGTACCGAACGCGCCGGTGGTCGTTGCCGCGCTGACCACCAGCGGCTGGGAGGGCGAGCTCTCGCTCGGCTCCTCGGTCGCGCTCTCGCAGAGCAGTAATGTCGTCGGTCGCATCGACGGTACCTCGTTCGCGGTCGGCCTCAAGGTCAATGGCGCGCTCGATTGGACGCGCGATGTGCACGAGTGGCGTAACGGCCTGACCCTCGGCGAGACCTTCACGCGCACGCCGGCCGTCGACCAGTTCGTCAAGACCAACGACCAGCTCTTGCTCGAGAGCATCTACCTCTACCACCCGCGCCGCCTGCCCTGGCTCGGCCCCTTCGCGCGCTTCAAGCTGACCACGGCGCTCTTCCCCGGCGAGGACGTGCGCGCCGCCCCGGTGACCTACACCGGCGCGCTATCCCGCACGGCGGATACGCTGCGACTGACGGACGCCCTGACGCCGACCACGCTCCAAGAGACGGTCGGAGCCTTCGGCAAGCCGCTGGATCGCAAGGACCTCTCCCTCGAGCTCAAGGCCGGCTTCGAAGCGCGCCAAATGATCGCCGACGGACAGCTGGCGATCGCGGACGATGCGGCGACGCCCGAGATCGAGGTCGTGGCGCTGAAGCACGTCGTCCAGGGGGGCCCCTCCGTCGGGCTGATCGGCAAGGGCGCGACGGCGGAGGGTCGCGTGATTTACGGCGGGCTGGCCGAGGCGATGGTCCCGGCGATCAACAACCAGGCCGCCACCGACCAGCGGAACGCCCTCGAGCTGACCAACGTCAACCTCGAGCTCAACCTCTCCTTCAAGCTGGTGAGCTGGGCCTCGTAGAACAACCTCTTGCTCTCCTTCACCTACGCCCTGGTCGAGCGCCCGGCCCCAGCGCCCAAGCCCGCCTCCTGAGCCTCAGCCCTCACTGAAAGCGGGCCAGTCCGCCGAGGTCGGAAGCCGACCAGGCGCGGCGGAACTCCACGCGCCCCGTCATGCCTGAGATGCCGCTCATCCGCTCGGCCGTCAGCTCGCGCTGACGCAGCGTGCGATAGCCGTTGCTCGACGCTGAGGCTCCCCGCAGGGGCTCGGGCTCGGCCAGGGGATCGAGTACGTGGCCGCGGTAGCAGTTGACGGCCACGGCGCCGTCCAAGGGCGCGGGCTGCGGCGCCTCGGGACAGGGACGGCCGAGGCGGCGCGCCTCCGCCGCCGCCAGGCGACTGGCGTGCAGCTCGGCCGCCAGTCGACCGTCGTCCGGCGGCATCGAGAGCTCATAGAGCGAATAGCCGCCCGCCGTGGGCGCGGCCGCGGGCTGCCCCAGGCCTCCGGTGGCACAGCCGAAGCTGCCACCGAAGAGGCCCAGCACCAGAAGACTGAGAGCGGCGCGGGTCGTGGCCTCGAGCGCCCTCGGGCCCGTGGGCTCGTGGGGGGAAGGCCGTGGGGCGCGCTTCAGACATCGCATCGACTCAAGCTCCTCGGGAACACCGGCTCCCATCGCGTCCGGAACCTTGCCCGGCGCGCGTGACAGGTGCCGGCGGCACGAAGTGACTTCTTTGTGACATCGTATGAGTACCCGACGTGGCCGCGGCCCGGCGACGTGGCGCGTCCGGGCCTGCCGCCGGCCGCGCTGCTGCCCGCCTTCGGTCCATGGTATGAGCGGCAGCCGAGAGCGGGCGGCCTGGCCCGCCGCGGAGGGGAGCGGCGCGTGTTCAAGCAGCGGCAGAACAAGCCCCCGCGCGCGCTGATGGGCGCCAGGTCGACCGTCGCTACCCTCGACGCGCGCATCGATCCGGCGGATGCGGCGGTCGAGCTCGACGGCGGGACGGGCCTGCGCCTCGACGCGCGAGGGCGCTGGTGCTCGCTGCGCACGCACGGTCAGCTCTTTCGCCGGACGCTCGCCGGCGAGGTCGTGACCTATCTCCAGCCCAGACCCTCCCCCAGCCCGGTCAGCGATCCCGCCGGCTGCCACGAAGCGGCGCGCCGCCTCGCGGCCGCGCTCCACCGCCGCATCAGCGACGGCGAGGGGCCCCTGCGGCTCTCGGGCGCGCAACCCGACCGCGCCGAGCTGCTGGCCCGCCTCGCCCGCGCCGAGCGCTGGTCGGCGGCAGAGCACGCGCGCGAAGCGCAGCGCTTCACGGCCACCTACCCCGAGCCCGTGGAGATCCTCCCGCCCGATCGCACGATGGATGTCGTCGCCCTGCCAGCGATCGGCTGCCCCAATGCGGGCTGCACCTTCTGCGCGTTCTATCGTGCCCGGCGCTTTCGCCCGCAGACGCCCCAGGCCTTCGCGGCGCACCTCGAGGCCGTCCGCGAGCTGCTCGGACCCTTGCTCGCGCTGCGCAGCGGCGTGTTTCTCGGCTCGGCGAGCGCCCTCAGCCTCTCGCAGCCACGACTGCTCGCGGCGCTGGCCGCCTGCGCTGCCCAGCTCGGCGAGCGGCGCCGCGGCGTCGCCGCGTTCTGGGATCCGGACCACGCCCCGGCGCGCAATCCGAGCGACTGGCAGGCGCTCCACGGCGCTGGCCTTCGGGCGGTCTATCTGGGGCTGGAGACGGGACTGGCGCCCCTACGTGCCGCGCTCGGCAAGTCGCCGGACCTCGACGGCCTGCTCAGCGCCGTCGCCGCCCAACGCCGCGCCCCGCTGCGCACCGGGGTAATCGTGCTCGCCGGTGCCGGCGGCGCGACCTCAGTCACCGCGCATGCCGAGGCTACCGCCACGATGATCGCGCGCATGGACCTGGGAGCGCGCGACCTCGTCTTCGTCTCGCCGCTGCGCGACGCCCTGCCGGCGGATCAGCTGGTGCAGGCGGCCCACGCCCTGCGCCAAGCGATCGCCGCGCGCTCCGCCGCGCAGGTGGCGCCTTACGCAATGGACGCCTTTCGCTACTACAGCTGAGTGTTGAGCAGCAGCTTGACCCCCTGCACGGTGCGGTCGGCGACGCGACTGACCAGCTCGACCTGTTGGCTGTAGGCGTAGACCTGGGCTTGCCAGACCAGCAGCTCGCGCGCGCCGAGGTCCTCACCGCGCAGCGCACGTCGCATCATCCCATCGAGCTCGCGTCGGCGCGTGTCGACATCGCGCACCAGCCCCGCCCAGGGTGAATCGCCGGGCGGCGCAACGGCCGGGCCTCCTGCGCCAGCGGCAGGGGCCGCTGAGCGGCCGCCCGCCTCGGCGGCGAGCATCAGCGCGCGAAACGACTGCCCCGTAGAGCCACCGGCTTTGGCTGTGGCGTGTGAGGCGGCTGCAGGCGTGCCGCTCAAGGGCGAGCCACGACGAACGAGTGGGTCTAGCATGGCGTGCGAACTCCTGGGGCTGCGCCAACCGCGACCTGCGGCGGCGAGTGGCCCGGCCTTATCGGCAACCGCCGGCCAGCAGTTGCGCGACCGCCCTGCTAGAGAGGCGGCGAGGAATCGACCGCGACCATGCTATCTGTGGGGCTCAGCGCCGCTTCGCAACCACCGTGGAGGCCGACCGATGGAAACGGAACCCGTTTCAGCCGCAGCACCGCGCCGACCCGCGCCGACGCAGTACGGCACCTTCGCTGGGGTGTTTACACCGACCGTCCTGACGATTCTCGGCGTGATCATGTACCTGCGCCTGCCCTGGGTGGTCGGCAACGCGGGGCTGCTCGGTGGCCTCTTGATCATGGCGCTCGCCCTCGGCATCACCGCCGCGACCGGGCTCTCGCTCTCGTCGATCGCCACGAACACCCGCCTGGGCGCCGGGGGTCCCTATGCCATCATCACCAAATCGCTCGGGATCGAGATCGGCGGCAGCGTCGGCGTGCCGCTCTACCTCTCCCAGGCCCTTGCGGTGGCGATGTATGTCTTCGGCTTCCGCGAGGGCTGGCTCTCGATCTTCCCCACTCATCCGGCGTTGCTCGTCGACCTGGCCACCTTCGGCGTCGTCTTCGCGATCGCGTATCTGAGCGCCGGGCTGGCGTTCAAGGTGCAGTACGTCGTGATGGTCGTGATCGTCGTCTCCCTGGTGGCGGTCTTCGGAAACCTCGAGGTCTGGCGATCGAGCCTCGCGCCGACCTGGTGGGGCAGCTTCCGCGGTTCGCCGGAGAAGGGCTTCTCGGGGACGAGCTTCTGGGTCGTCTTCTCGGTCTTCTTTCCCGCGGCGACCGGGATCATGGCCGGCGCCAACATGAGCGGCGAGCTGAAGAACCCGCGCCGGAGCATCCCTCTCGGAACGCTGACCGCGATCAGCGTCTCTGCGCTGGTCTATGTCGTGCTGGCCGTCTGGGCCTCGCGCGCCGGCACGCCCGCGGAGCTCACGGCTAACTACACCTTCATGGTCGACCGGTCGCTCTACCGACCCGCCGTGCTCGCTGGCCTACTCGGCGCCACCTTCTCTTCCGCGCTCTCCTCGCTGGTGGGCGCGCCGCGCATCCTGCTGGCGCTGGCGCGCGACGGCTTGATCCCTGGCGGCGGCGGGCTGGCGCGGGTCACGGCCAAGGGGGAGCCGCGCCGCGCGATGTTGCTCTCCGGGGGGATCGTCCTCGCCGCGCTGCTGCTGCGCGACCTCAACGTGATCGCGCCGCTGATCTCGATGTTCTTCCTCATCGCCTACGCGGTGATCAACGTCGTGATGCTGGTCGAATCGAGCCTCGGTCTGGTCAGCTTTCGCCCCACCTTGCGCCTGCCGGTCTGGGTGCCGCTGCTGGGCACCTTGGGCTGCCTCTTCGCGATGTTCATCGTCAACCCGTCCTTCTCCTTGATCGCCTGGGGCATGGTCGGCGCGCTCTACTTCTGGATCATGCAGCGGCGCATCCCCGGCAGCCGCGAGGATGTCCGCAGCGGCATCTTCGTCGCCTTCGCCGAGTGGGCGGCCTCGAAGTGCACGGAGCTGGGGATCGAAACCGCCCGGGCGTGGAAGCCGGGCTTCCTCGTGCCGGTCGTCGATGGCGCCGAGGTGCGCGGCGAGTTCTCGTTGGTGGTGCACATGACCAAGCCGGCCGGCAGCGCCAAGCTGCTCGGCATCGCCGATCTGACGACCCTCGCCGACCTCACGCCGCGGGTCGAGGGCCTCGGCCGCGCCCTACGCCAACGCGGCGTCTTCTCGACCTGGAGCGTGATCGACTCGACCGACTACGTGACGGGGATCATCACCGGACTGCAGGCGCTGAAGAGCGCCTTCTTCCGGCCGAACGTGCTCCTGCTCAACCTCCCCGAGGAGGCCGAGCGGCGCACGCAGAGCGAACGCGTCGTCCGCGAGGCGAAGCGGCTGAAGGTCGGCGTCGCGCTGCTCGGCATGCACCCGCGCGCAGGGCTGGGGCGCGAGACGGTCGTCAATGTTTGGCTGCGGGCCCCGGACGCCGGTGACACGATCGAAGCGGCGCTGGCCAAGGGCAACATGCACCTGGGGATCTTGCTCGCCTACCGCCTCGCCCGCGCCTGGCGGGCCGAGCTGAACCTGATCTCCGTCGTTGCGGCCGAGGGCGATCGCGTCCGCGTCGAGGCCTACGTCGAAGAGCTGCGCGACGTCTGCAGGATCCCGGCGGCGGCCCGCACGCTGGTCTTCCTCGGCACGCTGGAGGAAGGGCTCGCGCGCGCGCCTCAATCGGATATGGACGTGTTCGGCATGCCGCACGATCTCGACCTGGCCTTCGCCGCGCGGATGGTCGCGGCGACGCGCTCGAGCTGCTTGTTCACGATCGATTCGGGGCGCGAGAGCGCCCTCGCCTGAGGCGCGCGCAGCCGGCGGCTAGTGCTTGGCGCCGCAGCCGCACTCATGCTCATGGCCCTGCTCGTGCTTGGCCACCTCGGCCCGCACCTCCTTCATGTCGACGCCCTCGATCTGCTTGATCAGATCATCGAGCGCCGCCGCCGGCACGGCGCCAGCCTGCATGAAGAGGAGAATCTGCTCACGAAAGACCGCCAGGGTCGGGATCGAGCGAATCTCGAACTCGCCGGCGAGCTCCTGCTGCGCCTCAGTGTCGACCTTGGCGAAGGTGATGTGGGGATACTTCTCCGACGCCGCCTCGAAGATCGGGGCGAAGGAGCGGCAGGGCCCGCACCATCCGGCCCAGAAGTCGATCAGGGTGATGTCCTTGCTGGCCAGCGTTGCCTCGAAGTTCTCTGCCGTCAGTTCCACGGTCGCCATTGCCCTCACTCCTCGTTATCCTGCGCCAGGTGTTTCATCCTGCGCCAGGTGTTCTCGCCCCAGTTGCCGTTGGTCTTCGAAAGGGGCCGTCGAAAAGGATCTTCGAAGAGGGTCTTCGAAAATCGCGGCGCACCATAGTACGCGCGCCGAGCGAGGGCCAGTGGCCACTCGCTGATCGGCGCCTCAGCCGAGGCCGAGTCCGATGACGGGGCCGGGCGACCCGGCGACGGCCGGCGGCGGCGGCAGCCGGAACAAGCGCCGGGCGTTGGCAGCGGTCGTCGTCGCCAGCGCCTCGAGCGGGACCGCGCGGAGCTGCGCCAGGCGCGCCAGCACCTGGACGAGGTCCGCCGGCTCGCAGCGTTGGCCGCGCCGCGGCACGGGGGCCAGATAGGGGCTGTCGGTCTCGACCAAGAGGCGTTCGGCCGGCACGAGGCAGGCGGCCGCCCGCAGCGCCTCAGCCTTGGGGAAGGTGACGATGCCGTTGAAGGCGATCGACCAGCCGAGGGCCAGGTAGCGCTCGACCTCGGCCGGTCCCCCGGTGAAGCTATGGATCACGCCGCTGACCCGCGGGAAGGCCTCCAGCGCGCCAGCCATCGCGGCGTGAGCCTCCCTGACGTGAATGACGACGGGCAACCCGAGCGCCTCGGCCAGCCCGAGCTGCGCCGCGAGCTGCTCCGCCTGGACCCGCCGCGGCGCCAAATCGTAGTGAAAGTCGAGCCCGACCTCGCCGAGCGCGACGAAGCCACCTTCGGCGAGCAGGGCGCCAAGCTCCGCCAATCCGGCCGCGAACTGGCCGCCGAGCGCATGGGCGGAAAAGGGGTCGAGCCCGGCGCTGCAGTAGATCAGGTCCGGCGCGGCGCGGGCGAGCGCGCGCGCGGCGCGGGCGTCGGCGCAGCCCGTGCCGATCGTCACGCAGGCGCTCAGTCCTGCCTGGCGCGCGCGCGCCAGCGCGGCGTCGCGGTCGGCGGCGAAGCGCGGATCGGTCAGGTGGCAATGGCTGTCGATCATCCGGGGGGCGCGATCCTCGGCCCGGTGACGCTAGCACGCCGCGCGAGCCCCCGCGCGAAGAAGAGCGCTTGACGACCTGGTCGTTCGCGCGTAGGGATGGCGCCCCATGAACGAGCATCTTCCCTGCCGTACCGTTGCCATCATCGCCCACGTCGATCACGGCAAGACCACACTGCTCGACTGCCTGCTGCGACAGTCGGGCACCCTTAGCGAGCGCGGCCCCGTCGTCGAACGCGTGATGGACTCCGATCCGCAGGAGCGCGAGCGCGGGATCACGATCGTGGCCAAGTGCACCGCCGTCGAGTGGCAGGGCCACCGCGTGCAGATCGTCGACACGCCGGGACATCAGGACTTCGGCGGCGAGGTCGAGCGGATGCTGCGGATGGTCGACTCGGTGCTGTTGGTCGTCGACGCCGTCGAGGGCCCGATGCCGCAGACCCGCTACGTGCTGCGCAAGGCGCTAGAGCACGGGTACCGGCCGCTGGTCGTGATCAACAAGATGGACCGTCCCCGAGCACGCGCCAACGAGGTGCTCGACATGATCTTCGACCTCTTCAGCGCGCTGGGCGCGAGCGACCGCCAGCTCGACTTCCCGACGGTCTATGCCTCGGCCAAGGCCGGCTGGGCCTCGCTGCAGGACGACGCGCCGGGCAGCGACATGAGCCCGCTCTTCCAGGCGATCATCGACCACGTCGAGCCGGCGGCGATGAGCCTGACCGCGCCCTGCCAGCTCCAGGTCTCGACCCTCGACTACTCGGAGTACGTCGGCCGCATCGCGATCGGCCGCGTGCAGGCCGGGCGGCTGCGCCGCGGCATGCAGGCCGTCTGCTGCCGGCGGAGCGGGGCGCAGGATCTCTTCCGCGTGACCAAGCTGATGGGCTTTCGTGGGCTGGAGCGCGTCGAACTCGAGGAGGCCATCGCCGGGGAAATTGTGGCGCTCGCCGGCATCGAGGGCGTCACGATTGGCGAGACCATCTGCGCGGCCGAACACCCGGCGCCGATGCCGCTGATCCCGATCGACGAGCCGACGATCTCGATGCTCTTCGGCATCAACAGCTCGCCCTTCGCCGGACGCGAGGGCAAGTACGTCACCGGACGCCAGCTCCGCGAGCGACTCGATAAGGAGCTCGAGCATAACGTCGGTCTGCGCCTCGAGGCGCTCCGCGACGGCTCGACCCAGGGGACCGAGGCCTGGAAGATCTACGGGCGCGGCACCCTGCACCTCAGCGTGCTGATCGAGAAGATGCGGCGCGAGGGTTACGAGATGACCGTCGGCCAACCCCAGGTGGTCATTCGCGACGGCGAAGAGCCCTACGAGCTAGCGGTGGTGTCGGTGCCGCAGGCCTTCTCCGGCACGGTGATCGACAAGCTCAGCCGGCGCTTCGCGACGCTGATGCGCCACGAGGTCGACCTCGGCGGCACGGCGACCCCTCGAGTTCGAGGTGCCGAGCCGCGGGCTGATCGGCTACCGCAGCGAGTTCCTCACCGATACGCGCGGCGAGGGCGTGCTCTACCACTCGTTCGCGCGCTACGGCGCCTGGGCGGGGGCGCTGCGGCGGCGCGAGAACGGCGTGATGATCGTCCAGCAGGCCTGCGAGACGGTGACCTACGGGCTCAACGGGCTGCAGGAGCGCGGGCGCCTCTGTATCGGCCCGCAGGAGCCCGTCTATGGCGGCCAGATCGTCGGCCTGCACAGCCGCAACAACGATCTGGTGGTCAACCCGGGCCGCAAGAAGCAGCTGACCAACGTCCGCTCGACCGGCCATGACGAGAACTACCGACTGACCCCGCACCTGCGCTTCACCCTCGAGGAGGCGCTCGAGCTGATCGCCGAGGACGAGCTGGTCGAGGTCACGCCGCAGGCCATTCGGCTGCGCAAGCGCACGCTCGACCACTCCCAGCGTCAACGCGAAGAGAAGGGTCCCAAGTCGTAGCGGCCCGTACCGGCCTCGTCACGGGCAGCGCGGTCGGCCAGCGCGGTCGCGCGCCCGGCTAGAGCGCCGCTGGCGCCGCGCTGGGGCTGCCGCCGGCCCCCGGATGACCCGCGGCGCCGGCCCTGGCGCCTTCCTTGATGTGGCCGAGGTAGCTGGGCAGCTCGACCCCGGCCATCGCCGCCACCTCGTGCAGCGGCGGCAGGCTCTTGATCAAGCTGGAGACGAAGCCAGCCGTCGAGGACGAACCGCCCTCGCCGCTGCCGCTATCCCAGACCGTCACCTTGTCGATCTTGAGGTTCTTGATCGCCTCGACCTGACGCGCCACGATGTTCTCGAGCTTCTCGATCATCAGCAAGGTCGCCGCCGCGCGCGCATCGCCCGCGCAGCTCAACACCAGCGCGCGATAGCCCTCGGCCTTGGACTCGAGCACCTGCCGCAACCCGCGCGCCTCGGCCTCGTACTGCATCAGCGTCGCATCGGCCTGACCGCGCGCCTCGCGCCGCGTCTTCTCGGCCTCGGCCTCGGCGGCGATCTCCACCTTGCGCCGGTCGATCTCCTGGCGGACGATCTGCTCGGCGTTGAGGCGCTCCTGCTCGGCGAGGTACTGCGCCTTCTGCACCTCGGCGATCGCCTGCCGCTCGGCCACCTGCCCGCGCTGCATCGCCTCCGCCTGGCGCACCTCCAGCTCGGCGTTGTAGCCGGCGATATGCGCTTGAGCCTCGTTCTCGCCGCGCACCGCGTCGGCCTCTTGGCCGGCGACGTAGACGCGGCGATCGGCGTCGGCGCGCTTGCGACCCTTATCGGCCGTCGCCTCGTTCTCTGCCACCTTGATGTGCCGCTCGCGCACCGCCGCGGCCTCACCGACGGCGGCCTCCGTCTCCTGCTGTTGCACGTAGATGCGGCGGTCGGCCTCGGCGGCCTTCTTGCCCTTCTCCGACTGGGCCACGTTCTCGGCGACGCGGATCTCGCGCTCGCGCACCGCCCCCGACTCACCGACCGCGCCGAGCTTGTCCTGCTCGGCGACGTCGACCTTGGCCTTGTTGATCGCCTCCGACGCTGCCTTGCGGCCGATCGACTCGATATAGGTCGACTCGTCGGTGATGTCGGTGATGTTGACGTTGATCAGGTAGAGCCCAATCTTATTGAGCTCGGGCTCGACGTTCTTGCGAATCGACGCCAGGAAGGACTCGCGATCCTGATTGATCTGCTCGATCGTCAGCGAGGCGACCGTCAGGCGCAGCTGGCCAAAGATGATCTCGCGCGCCATGCCCTCGATCTCGCGCGGCTGCAGGTTGAGCAGCCGCTCGGCCGCGTTCTGCGTGATCGTCGGATCGGTGCTGACGCCGACGGTGAAGGTGCTCGGCACGTTGATGCGGATGTTCTGCAGCGAGAGCGCGTTCTGCAGCGGGATGCCAATGGTCATCGGCGTGAGCGAGAGGAAGCGGTAGTCCTGGATCAGCGGCAGCACGAGCGTGCCACCGCCGTGGATGCAGCGCGCCGACTGCCCGACGCCGACCTTGCCGAAGACCACCAGCACCTTATCCGAAGGACAGCGCTTGTAGCGGCTGGCCAGGAACAACATGAAGAAGACGACGAGCACCGACAACGCGGCGATCGCCAAGGTCCAGAGGGTGAGGGGCATCGGGCCTCCTTGCAGCAGCTGCTGCGCGGTCTCGCTGAGGTGCTTTGCGCTCTCGGTCAAAGGCTGCGGCCTGCGGCGGAGGCCTCAGCCCCGGCGAGCGGGGCGAGGCGCTCGATCACCAAGACGCTGGCGCCGCTGAGCGCGACGACGCGCACCCGGGTCGCCGTCGGCACGGGGTCGCCCGCGTGGCTGGCGGCCTCGAGGACCAGCAGCCGGCCCTGCACGGCGACCTGGACCTTGCCGGTGCCGCCCGCCGGGATGTCCAGGTAGACCGTACCTTCGGCGCCGATCGCGTTGTGCAGCTTCAACGTCCCGCTCGACTGCAGGCGGTTGAAGAGCGCGAACAAGGCGCCGATCAACCAGACCGCGAGCAAGCCCGCGGCGAGGCCCCCGCCGACGGCCCCGACCGCCGGTATGGCGTGGGCCCGACTGAGCGCCAGGCCAACCAGCCCGAACATCATGAAGAAGGCCGTCATCCCCTGAAACGAGAGCAGCTTGAACGCGAGATCCGCGGTGCCGTCGTGAGCGTGGGCGGCCTCGCCCTCGCCCGCCAGATCGGCGTGATCGAGGTCGGCGCCGTCGCCGTCGCTGAGGCCACCGCCCGTGACGAAGGCCAGCACCAGGCGCACCGCGAAGAGCGCCCCACCGGCGATGGCGAAGAGCAGGAAGACCTTTTCGATCGTCGGAAGGGCCGCAAACCAGGCGTTCATGGTGGTCCTCGGGTCAGGGCGCAGGCCTCAGCAGCGCAGTTTGCTGCGCCCGGCGCGCCGACGTCAAGCGCAGCGTGCCGCCAGTCTCCCCGGGGGGCCGGGTCCCAGCAGGGGGCGCGTGCCCGCCGTCGGGAGGGGGTCGCTCTGGGACGCTGGCTGGTCTATGCTCCCGGGCCGAATCGGCAAGGGCTGAAGCGACAGAACGACCAAGAGCGTCGGCGGCCACCACGATGTCCGAAGAGCTATCCCGCGACCTCGCCTCGCTACGCATCGACCGCTCGGCCGAGGAGGCGCCTCCGCGCCGCTGGCCCGGGCGCTTGCTGCTGCTCGCGCTCCTGGCCGGTGCAGCGCTCGGCGCCAGGACCTTCGTATGGCCCGCCCTCAGCGGACGGGTGTTCCGGACCGCGGTCAGCGTGACCGAGGTGCTGACGATGTCGCCCGCCGAGGCGCGGGTCGAGCTGACGGCCACCGGCTACGTCGTGCCCCAGCGCGCCTCGCGGCTGACGCCGCAGATCGAGGGCCGCCTCGCGCAGGTCACCGTCAAGGAGGGCGACCTCGTCCGCGCCGGTCAGCCCCTGGTGCGGCTGGAGGACGCCGACCGCCGCAGTGCGCTGGCGACGGCGCGGGCGCGGGTGGCGACGGCGCAGGCGCGGGTGCGTGCGGCCGAGGCCACGCTGGCCGAGGCGGCCTTGAAGCTCCGGCGACAGCGCGCGTTGCAGCAGCGGGGGGCGACACCCGCCGCCGAGGTCGAGGATTTGGCCGCGCGCGTCGCGTCGCTCGGGGCCGAGGTCGACGCGGCCCGAGCCGACGTCAGCGCCAGCCGGGCGCAGGCCGAGGCGCAGCGCGTCGAGCTCGACTACATGACCATCGCCGCGCCGATCAGCGGCACCGTGGTCAGCAAGCCCGCCGAGCTGGGCGAGTGGGTCGGACCAAGCACCCCCATTCTCGAGCTCGCGGACCTCGGCACGCTCGAGGTCGAGGTCGACGTGCCCGAGGCGCGCCTGCAGCAGGTGCGCGCGGGAGCGCCCTGCGAGATCGTGCTCGACGCGTTCCCGCAGCGGCGCGAGCGCGGCGAGGTCGTCCGCGTCAGCCCGCGCCTCAACCGCGCCAAGGCGACCGCCACGGTCAAGGTGCGCTTCGTCGACCCCGTCAGCGAGCTGCGGCCCGAGATGGCCGCGCGCGTCGCCTTCCTGCGCGGCGCGGCGCTCGACGCCGCGAGCGTGCAGGCGCCGCCCAAGGTGATCGTCCCCGCCGCCGCGGTGGTGCGCCGCGGCCCTGCGGCGTTGGTCTTCGTCGTCGACGGCGACCGCGTGCGCCTGCAACCGGTGCAGCTCGGCCCGGCCTTTGGCGGCGGCTTCGAGCTGCTGGCCGGGCCGCCTTCCGGCACGCGACTGGTCAGCAACCCGCCCGCCGGTCTCGCCGACGGCCAGCGGATCAAGGAGCAGAGCACGTGAGCATCGAAGCTGGGGCCCCGGTGGCAGCGACCACGGAGGTTGGCGGCGGCGCGGCAGCGACCGCGCCGATCATTCGCCTGCGCGGCGTGAGCAAGACCTACTGGCGCGGCAAGGAGCCGCTCCACGTGCTGCAAGCGCTCGACCTTCAGGTGGCGGACGGGGCCTTCGAGGCGCTGATGGGCCCGTCGGGCTCGGGCAAGACCACCCTGCTCAACCTGCTGGCGGGGCTCGACCAGCCGAGCGCCGGGGAGATCGAGGTCGCCGGCACGCGCCTCGACCAGCTCAGCGACGGTGCGCTGGCACGCTGGCGCGCCGGAAACATCGGGTTTGTCTTCCAGTCCTTCAACCTGCTGCCGGTCTTGACCGCGGCGCAAAACGTCGAGCTGCCGCTGCTCTTGACCAAGCTGCGGGCCGCGGAGCGTCGCGAGCGGGCGCAGACCGCGCTGCGCCTGGTGGGGCTCGCCGACCGCGCCGATCACTTCCCGCGTCAGCTCTCCGGGGGCCAGGAACAGCGCGTCAGCGTGGCGCGCGCCATCGTCAACGACCCGCGGATCATCGTCGCCGACGAGCCGACCGGCGAGCTCGATCGGCAGAGCGCCGATGAGGTGCTCGAGCTGCTGCAGCGCCTCAACCAGGAGCTCGGCAAGACGGTGCTGATGGTGACCCACGACCCGCTCGCCGCCGAGCGCGCGACGGTGCTGCGGCGGCTCGACAAGGGGGCGCTGACGTGAAGTGGGTCTTGCTGGCGCTGCGCAACCTGCGTCATCAGCGCGGCCGCACGCTCTTGACGCTGCTCGGTGTCGCGGTCGCGGTGATCACCTTCACGGCGCTGCGCACGATCGTCGGGAGCTGGCTCTCTGCTGCCGAGCACTCGGCGCAGGACCGCATCGCCACGCGGCATAAGGTCACCTTCCTGATGACCCTGCCGCGCCGCTACATCGACCGCGTGCGCGCCCTGCCGGGCGTCGAGCAGGCGACCTTCGCGAGCTGGTTCGGCGGCAAGCATCCGGTCCGCGACAAGGAGTTCTTCGCGACGATCGCCGTCGACCGCGACAGCTTCTTCGAGGTCTACGACGACATGGCGCTGCCGCCGGAGCAGCTCGCGGCCTTTCGCCAGGACCGCCAGGCGGCGGTCGTCGGCGACGCACTGGCGGCGCGCTTCGGCTGGAAGGTCGGTGACCGCGTCACGCTGCGCGGCACGATCTTCCCCGGCAGCTGGCAGTTCAACGTGCGCGGCATCTATCAGGCCACGCGCAAGGCCGTCGATCGCTCGAGCTTCATCTTTCGCTGGGACTACCTCAACGACTGGTCCGGCCTCTTGGCGGCGCAGCGCGACCAGCTGGGCTGGATCGTCTGTCGCGTCAGCGACCCGGGGCGCAGCGCCGCGCTGAGCCAGCAGATCGATCGGATGTTCGAGAGCGAAGAGCAGCAGACCGCGACGATGAGCGAGCGCGAGATGAATAACTCCTTCCTCGGCATGTTCGGCGCCGTGCTCGGCGCGATCGACCTGGTCTCGCTGGTGATCATCCTGATCATGGCGCTGATCCTCGGCAATACGATCGCGATGGGCGTTCGTGAGCGCACCAAGGAGTTCGGCATGCTGCGCGCGGTCGGCTTCACACCGCGCCAGCTCGCGCTGCTGATCCTCGGCGAAGGAATGGCCACCGGCCTGCTGGGCGCGGGGCTCGGCGTGCTGCTGGCATTCCCGCTGATCGACCAGGGGCTGGGCCGCTTCGTCGAGGAGAACATGGGGGGCCTGTTCCCGCACTTCCGCGTGCCCTGGCAGACGACGCTCCAGGCCCTGATCCTCGGGCTCCTGCTCGGCGCCTTGGCCGCGGCGATCCCCGCCTATCGCGCGCTGCGGCTGCGGGTCGTCGACGCGCTGCGGAGGGTCGGCTGATGGTGCCGCTGATCTACAACCTGCGCTCGCTGCGCGCGCGCCGCGCCACCAGCGCCTTCACGGTGCTCGGCCTCGCCCTCGTCGTCTTCGTGCTGGCGGCGGCGCTGATGCTGGTGCAGGGCATCGAGCGCACCTTTCGCGCCGGTGGCAGCGATGACAGCGTCGTGGTGCTGCGCAAGGGCAGCGACGGCGAGCTGGCGAGCTACTTCGACCAGCAGCATCTGGGGCTGCTGCTCTCCGCGCCGGGCGTCGCGGCGGGCGGCGACGGCCCCGTCGCGCATGGCGAGGTGATGCTGGTGATCCTGCTCGAGAAGCCCGGCGGACCCTACGTCGCCAATGTGCGGCTGCGCGGGGTGCCAGCGGCGGCGCTGCACTTCCACCGCGCCTGGCGGATCGTCGCCGGTCGCCCGCCACGGCCGGGCACCGCCGAGGTGGCGATCGGCCAGCGCCTGGTCGGACGCTTCAAGGGGCTGCAGCTCGGCCAGCGCTTCGAGCTGAAGAAGAATCGCCCCGTCCAGGTGGTCGGCGTCTTCGCCGCGGGCGGCGCCTCCTTCGAGTCGGAGATCTGGGGCGACCTCGACGTCGTGCGCGACGCCTTTGGACGCGAGGCGACCTTCTCGCTCGCCCGCGTACGGCTCACGTCGCCCAGCCAATTCGCTGGCTTCAAGGCCGCGGTGGAGAGCGACCAGCGCCTGCAGCTCGAGGCGCTCCGCGAGGCCGATTACTACGCCAAGCAGTCCGAGGGCACGGCCGCGTTCATCGGCGGGCTCGGCGTGGTGATCGCGCTCTTCTTTGCGCTCGGCGCGATGATCGGCGCCACGATCACCATGCACGCCGCCGTGGCCCAGCGACGGCGCGAGATCGGCACGCTGCGCGCCCTCGGCTTCAGCCGCAGCGCGGTGCTGCTCTCCTTTCTGCTCGAGTCGACGGTGCTGGCGCTGGTCGGCGGGGCGCTCGGCGTGGGCGGGGCCTTGTTGCTCAGCCTCGCCGAGCTGCCACTGATGGACTTCTCCGGCTGGAGCGAGATGATCTTCCGCTTCGTGCCCACGCCGACGATCATCGGCACCGCCCTGCTCTTCGGCTGCGGCATGGGCCTGCTGGGCGGCCTCTGGCCCGCGCTGCGCGCCGCACGCACGGTGGCCGCCGAGGCGATCCGCGCCTGAGGCGCGGGGGGCCGACAGGCCTAGGCTGCTAAGGGCGTGAACAGACGCGCTAGGCGTCTTCAAGCGGCGGGAGGGCCTGGGCCATCACCCGGCGCTTGCCGACGAAGGCGACCTGGATCTTCTGCGGGCTGATCTGCAGCTCGACGACGCCCTCGCCGAAGGTCGGGTGCAGGAGGCGGTCGCCGACGGCGAAGGTCTCCTGGAGTCGATAGGTGCGCAGCGGCTTGCTGCGATCGACCGTCGGCAGCGGAGCCTCTGCGCTCACTCGCCCTGAGGGTCGCCGCCCGGTGGCGCGGCTGCTGCGGCGCTCGCGCGCCGGCGCTGCCTTGGCCAGCCCACCCGGTGGCCGGTAGCCGTGCAGGCCACCGCACTGCTTGCACTGGACCTTGGCCACCCGCACCCCCACCTTGGCCACGACAACATGCCAGACGTCGCCGCACTTGCCACAGATCGACTCGATATCCGCTCCGACGTTGCCCACGTTCACATCCATTGCCCGCGGAGAGGCTGCCCCGCGTAGTCAGATCGCCCACGGCGCGGACGCCCGTGTCCGCACCCCGTCTCGCCGAGCCCAGCCTTCGCGCATGCTCCGCCGAGCGGGCGCGGATGATAGACGATGGAGCGCGCGGCTGCTAAGCGATTGCTGTTGATTTGCGAGCCACCATGCCCGAACGTTGCGCCGCGGCGCGGGCGCATCGCCCAGGCCGCCCCGAGCGAGCGCGGCGCTTGCCCTGCGCCCTTCAAAAACCTCGCTCAATAGCCAACAGGAGAGCATCCGCGCCATGCGACTCAGAGCGCCAAGCATCGTCCTCGGGATCGTCCTCGCGCTTGGCCTCGGCGCTACGGCCTGCGCACCGCTGCGGGCGAAGGCAGGACCGGCGCCGACGGCGACGCGGCCAGCGCCGCGCCTCGTCGTCCTGGTGGTGATCGATCAGCTGCCGAGCTGGGCCTTCGAGGCGCACGCGCCGCTCGCGCGCCTGGGCCTGCGCCAACTGCTCGACCAGGGCGTCGTCTTCCCGCGCGTGCGCTTCCCCTACGCCGCCACGCTGACGGCGCCGGGACATGCTGCGCTGGTCACCGGGGCAGCGCCGGCCCAGAGTGGCATCGTCGGCAACCGCCAGCTGGATCGGCAGCGCGACGTCCTCGTGCCAGTCACCCTGGATCCCCGCGCTCCCGTCCTCGGCGACGCGGCGGCGGGTGGGGTCTCTCCGCACGCGCTGCGCGTTGCGACGGTCGGCGACGCGCTGAGCGCGCAGGGCGGCAGGGTCGTGTCGCTCAGCGTCAAGGATCGCGCCGCCGTGATGATGGGCGGCAAGCGGCCGACGCTGGCGCTCTGGTACGACGCCAACACCGGGACGATGACCTCGAGCCGCTACTATGTCTCCGCGCTGCCCCGCTGGGCGGCGACGCTGCCGCCGGCGAGCCACTGGCTCCCCTACCGTTGGGAGGCCCTGGACCGCGACCTGCTGCGGCGCTGGGGCGGCGAGGACGATGCTCCCGACGAGCCCGCCGACCATCCCCTGGGCCGCGTCTTTCCGCATCTGCTCGCGGCCGGGCCGGCGGCCAACGCGCTCGTCGAGCGGACGCCGGTCGCCGATGAGCTGCTGCTCGAGGCCGCGCTGCGCGCCGTCGACGCGCTGGCGCGGGGACCTCGTCGAAGGACCGCAGACCTGCTGGCGATCAGCTTCTCGACCCACGACAAGGTCGGACACGCCTGGGGCCAGGAGTCGTGGGAGGCGCTGGACATCTTCTTGCGCCTCGACGTGCTGCTGGGACGGCTGCTGGCGCGGCTCGACCGTCGCTACGGCGCCGGTCGATACAGCGTCCTGCTGACCAGCGACCACGGCGCGACGCGCGGCAGGGGCGGACGCGGGCCCCAGCGGATCATGCCCGCCGCGATCATCGAGGCCGCAGGCAAGGCTGCCGAGGCGCGGCTGGGCGCGGGCCCCTGGATCGCCGCGGCCGAGGTGCCCTTCATCTACCTCGGCAAGGCTGCCCGCGCGCTGCCTGCCGCCGAGCGCGCCGCGCTCGTCGACGGCATCGCCGAGGGCCTCGCCGCGCTGCCCGGCGTCGCCTTCGCGCTGCCGAGCGCGAGCGTCCGTGGCGACTGCGAGGCGCGCGCCCCGGCGGCCGCCACCCAATGCCGCGCCGTGCATCCGGAGGTCGCAGGTGAGGTGCTCTTCGGGACGGAGGACCACGCCTTCGTCTCGGATGACCGCCAACAGACGACCTCGCACGGCTCGCTGAACGACGACGACGCGCTGGTGCCCGTGGTGATCATGGGGCCGTCGCTGGCGCCCGGACGTCGCCCGGCAGAGGTGTCGGCGCTGCGCGTCGCCTCGACGCTGGCCGAGCTGCTCGGCATCCAGCAAGCGATCGGCGGCCAGCGCTCGCTCTTTCGCTGAGCGCGGGGGCTGCGGGGCCGCGCGCGGCGCCCCGGTCCGGGTCGGCGCGGGCGAGCCGCTTGCGTGGCGACCGCGTCAGACGCTATGAGTCGGCGCGGGGAGGCAGTGCACGTGAGCCAGAGCGATTCCAACAAGCATAGGCCAGCGGGCGGCGGCGGCCGCGCGACGGCGGGTGGTCCAGCCAAGGGCGGCCAGAGCGACAAGATCACGACCCGCGCCGAGGACTTCGCGACCTGGTACCAGGACGTGATCCGCCAGGGCGACCTGGCCGAGGCGGCCGAGGTGGTCAAGGGCGCGATGGTGATCAAGCCGCACGGCTATGCGATCTGGGAGAAGATCCAGGCCGACCTCGATCGCCGCTTCAAGGCGACCGGGCATAAGAACGCCTACTTCCCGCTGCTGATCCCCGAGAGCTTCCTGCGCAAGGAGGCCGAGCACGTCGAGGGCTTCTCGCCCGAGCTGGCGGTGGTGACGATCGGCGGCGGCAAGACCCTCGAGGAGCCCTACGTCATCCGGCCGACCTCGGAGACGATCATCGGCCACTTCTTCGCGCGCTGGATCGAGAGCTGGCGCGATCTGCCGCTGCTCATCAACCAGTGGGCCAACGTCGTGCGCTGGGAGCTGCGCACGCGGATGTTCCTGCGCACGACCGAGTTTCTCTGGCAGGAGGGCCACACTGCGCACGCCACGGCCGAGGAGGCGCGCGCCGAGACGCTGCGGATGCTCGGCGTCTACGCCGACTTCGCCGAGAGCGTGATGGCGATGCCCGTGATCCAGGGCCGCAAGACGCAGGCCGAGAAGTTCGCCGGCGCGGTGCATAGCTTCGCGATCGAGGCGATGATGCAGAACGGCCTGGCGCTGCAGGCGGGCACCAGCCACGACCTGGGGCAGAACTTCGGCAAGGCCTTCAACGTGCGCTTCCAGAACAAGGACAAGGAGCTCGAGTACGTCTGGCAGACGAGCTGGGGCGTCAGCACGCGCCTGATCGGCGGCCTGATCATGTCGCACTCAGACGACCAGGGCCTGGTGCTGCCGCCGCGCCTAGCGCCGATCCACGTGGCGATCGTGCCGATCTACCGCAGCGAGGAAGAGCGCAGCGCGGTGCTCGAGCAAGCGCAGCGGCTGGCCACGGAGCTGCGCGCCCAGCGCCTCGCGGGCCAGCCACTGAGCGTCGAGCTCGACGACCGCGAGGGCTACAAGCCCGGCTTCAAGTACTTTCACTGGGAGCAGCGCGGCGTGCCGCTGCGCATCGAGCTCGGTCCCCGCGACCTGGCCGCCGGCCAGGCCGTCTGCAAGCGCCGCGACGCGGCCGCCAAGCAAACGCTGCCGCTGGCGGGGCTGCCCGAGCGCGTGCTCGGCGAGCTCGAGGCGATGCAGCGCGAGCTGCTCGAGCGCGCGCGCCAGCGACTGCTCGACAACACGGTGCTGGCCAACAGCCTCGACGAGCTGCGGGCGATCCTCGAGCCGGCCAGCGCCGAGCAGGGCGGCGGCAAGTTCGTGATGGTCCACGTCAAGGACGACGCCGCCTGTGATGCCAAGATCAAGGAGCTGAAGGCCAGCGTCCGCTGCCTACCCCTGGTCGACGCCCACGACGGCCCCGGCAGGTGCATCATCACCGGCGAGCCGGTCGCCCAGCGCGCGGTGGTGGCCAAGGCCTATTGAGGGGCGCGCGAGCCGACGTAGTCCGCTGCAGACGCAACTGCTGGTGCTGCTGGCCGGGCCTCGCCACCTCTCGCGACGAGCTGATCGCGCAGCTCCTGCAGCTCTCCCTCCCCGACGGCTGCTAGGCAAGCGCCGGGGAGGGGCCTCGAAGCGCTTCGGCAAGGCGGTGGTGGGCATCGCTCCGCGGAGCGGGCGCGCGGGTGATCAGGGCTGCGGCTGCTGCACGCGCAGGCTCGGGACCTCATCGCTGAGCCGATGGCGCTCCTTCGTCCACGCCCGCGCTTGGCCTCCGACTACGATTGCGCCGCCGACGCCTCCGCCGCCACCACCGCCGCCTCCTCCTCCACGCCAAGCAGCCGGACCTGCTCGCGAAGCTGCTGGAGCTCCTTCTTCAGGGCGCGAGGCATTTCGTAGAACATCGCCTCGAGCATCAGCGGTGCTATCAGCGCGGCCTCGGCCGGCTTCAGCCTCGTCGCTCGCAAGACGAGTCCTTGGAGCATCGCCCGAAGGGCGCGCGGGGCGATCTCCTCGATCACCTTGTTCATCCTGCGTTGCCCGCCACCGAAGCGATAGTGGGCCTTGAGGGCCTTGCCGGTGAGGGTCTGGGTGTGTGTGTCGTCTAGCCCTCGAAGCCTCGGCTCGAGCCAAACGGCGACCTCACACAGGCCCCTGCCGTCCCCGAGGAGCCGATCGAGGGTAGCCGTTCCGTTCGCGAGCTGATTCGTGAAGTGACCCTTGAGCTCTCCCTCGCGCGTCGCCTCGATGGCGCTCAAGACGCGATCCACGCCGAAGGCGTGCTGGGCGGCCTCCACCAGCGGCTGACCGTGACCCTTTGGACTAAGGAAACGAGCGCCCGGACGATGGATCTCCACGGAGCCCAACTGATCCGCGGTGATTTTGCGGAACGCCGCTGCGACCCCCAGCGCCGCCGCGATCTTCGCCGGGTCTTGCGCCGCCACCGCGTCGACGAGGTGGCCGTCGAGCGCCTTATGGCTCTGCGCCACCGTTCGGCGCACGCCGACCGCATCCCGAAAGCGCAGGGCGCCCCAGCTTGAGTGGCCCAGGTCCCCGGCCTGGGAAGCATAGCTCCAGAGCGCGTCCAGAAAGCGCTCGCCAGGGCGATCCACCTCGGATTCCGCCGCCTGGGATCCTTTGGACGCCCCGCGAAGGGCCGCCGCGGCCGACCTCAGGTCGTTCTTCAGCACCGGCAGTGCGGCTCGGCCGGCGCGGGCGACGGTCTTCCACGCTGCGCGAGCCGCGGCCTGCGGGGTGGCCCCGTGGGCGACGAGTGCCGCGGCCAAGGCCTCCTCCGGGGCCACCGAGCGCTCCCCAGTGACCAAACCCGCGCGGCCTGAGCGGCGCAGCTCCTCCCCGGCGTTCTTCCGCACGACAAACCGAGCTCGCGCCTGGGCAAGGCCACCAGCAGCGCGCGTGACCAGCCCCGTGACCAACCTGCTGACTTGTGTGGACACTGGAGTTCGAGTGCCCGTGGTGGAGGCGCCGAGCACGGCTGCTGCCGGCGCCGCGCCCCAGGCGGGCGAGGCGGCGAGGAGTGCGAGCGCCAGGGCAGCGCCGGCTGCCGTGAAGGCCCTGCGCTGGCGGATGAGCTGGCCGATCGGCGGGCGATGGGCGGGGGCGATTCGGTTGCGTGTCGCCATGGCGACCTCCTGCGTTGACGCGCTCGGCGGCGCGGTGCCTTCGATTGCTCTTGCGACTGGTCTACTTGGCATTGGGGGCTCAGGCGCTCCGCTGCCGCCGGCTAGGCGGCCTCGGGCAGGCGATGGTCGTCAACATCGAAGCCGGGATGACCGTTGGTCCCTTTCGGGGCGTCGGCCGGCGCCTCGTCGGGGAACTTGGCCTCCACCGCAGGCGCCCGCGCTGCACCCGGCGCGTACTGGCGCTCCATGCTTGACGGGAACGCGCGCCGCGGAGGGCTGCTGAAGTGGTTCTCGTTGGCCGCCGGCGCGTTGGGATCGAGGTTGTAGTAGGACAGCGTCGCCCGATGGGCGGCCGCGGCCTCGTCCTTCCGGCGGTCAGCCGCGCGGAGCCACGCGCCGTTGAGGCCCGCCCGCAGGCCCTGGACGCGATTGGCGACGAATTGTCCCGTGGCCCCGCCGGCGAACACGCCGCCGGCGACCATCCCGACCTGCGTCCAGGCGGCCAGCGCCGTGCTCCCCTGGATCAGCAAGGGCAGCGTCGCGAGCCCGACGCCGGTGACGCTGAGCATCACGGCGCCCAGCGCCAGCGCCCCCGCGCCCATCGTCACCCAATGCGTTTTCTTCGTCTCGAACTGGGCCTGATTCGCGGCCGCGACCTCGGCACGGTGCGCCCAGCGCTGATGCTTTTTCTCGGCCTTGACGGCCCCGCGGAGATGCGCCTTCTCGGCACCGATCTCGCCGCTCGAGCGCACGGCGATCCGAAGGACGCCATCGCTATCTCGAATGAGCTCCCTACCGCTGGAGCCCATCGTCCGCAGGAAGGTCTTGCGGATGCTCGCTTGTTGCTCGCGAAGCGGCCCGCGCGCCACTGGACCGATTCCCCGGGCTGCTGCGGCGCTAAGCTGCGCCTTATGGAGCGCCAGCAGATGCTGGTAGAAGCCATCGCGCCGGTCTCTCATCGCCTGAAGGATCGCCCCAGTGGCCGCCCCTGCACCCTGCTGCTCGATCACCGTACCCATATGCGACATGTTGAGGCTGCGGCCGACCACGCTGGGGCCAGTGTAGGCGCCGGCCGGCTGAAGGGCATGCACGCTGGGGTTCTGCGCTGCGCTGGCCGGGTCGTGCGACCAACGCGCGGCCGGCTGCCTGACGACCAGCTCGGGCGCGCCGACGCCCGACTCACGCAGCGCTCGCACCATGGCCGCCCGCACCGCCGGATTGGCCTCAGCCTCGACCAGCGCGTTGGCCTCGGCGCCCAGGGGGGCGGGCGGCGTGGCAGGCCGTGCCTCGGCCACCGGCGCCTCCGATGCGGGGGCGGCCTCCGCGGCCTCCGGCGCCTGGGCTTCGTCATGCTGAATTCGGGCCAGCCGGTCGTTCAGCACGCCGCTGAGCTGCCTGAAGGTCTTCGCGTCAAAGCTGGCGTGCTGCTCCTGCTCAGCCTGCAGGGCCTTCAGCAGCGAGTGGAGCTCCGTGTGGCTGACCTGCGGCGCGCCCCTCGCATCGGGTCGGGTGACCCGATGCAGCTCCTCGGTCAGCCCCTTCATGATCTCTCCGCGGCGCAAGGGGCGGGCCAGGTGGGCCGAGGCCCGCTGCATCAGTCCAGCCCGCGGACGATTCAGTCCCTGCAGGGCACCAAGGTAACCTCGAATGGGGGCGAGATGGGGAGCTTGAGCCGCCGGCGCCGCCGGCTCGGCCCAGGCGCCCGGCGTCCCCGCGACCAGCAGGGTCCCCGCGAGCAGGGTGACGGCGAAAAAGGCGACATAACGGCGCGACCTGGCTTCTCTGCGCATGGCTTCGACCTATTTTCCCCTTGTCTCCGCTGGCGGAGACCTGTCCTGGCGGAAACCTGCCCTTGCGGAAACCTGCCTGACCTGTGAGCGGATAAAAGCAAAGCTCGTGCCGATCGCAATGCCCCGCCACTCAAGAGGAAAATATCATCGTTCGGTTGGGCCGCCGGTCAGTGGGGCGGGCGGCGGCGGATCGAGTGGCCAGTGCCGTCGGCCAGGCTGGCGGCGACCGTCGCCTCGACCAGGCGGCCATCGTCGAGCAGGGCGCGGAGGCGAAGGGGGTGGGCCTCCAGGGCCAGCCAGACCGGCGGGCGCGGCAGGCGTAGGGTAGCGCTGGGGGGCGCGTCCCCGGCGGCGCGCAGGTCCCAGAGGCGCAGGCTGCCGTCGGCGCCGGCGAGGGCGGCGAGGTCGTCGGCAGCGGCGAGGGCGCGAGCCTCCCCCGCTCGCGGCCAGACCCGCACGACCGCGCGGGCGGTTGGATCATAAAGACGCAGCTCGCCGTCGGCGCGGGCGAGCAACAGGCGGCCGCGCGGGTCGAAGGCGAGCGCGCCGAGGGCGCCGGCGAGCGTATGCTGCGTGGCGCCCTGCGGCAGCGTGATCAGCGAGGCTGTGCCGGTGCGACAGGCCTGCGCCAGCAGGGCACCGCGACGGGTGAGCTGGGTCAGCGGGTAGGCGCAGGCGGGGCGCAGGTCGTGGGTTTGCACGAAGGTGCCGAAGGGGCAGCGCCGGGCCAGAGGAAGGCGCGCGCGCTGGTACTCGAGCACGATCAGCTCGCAGCCGAGCCCCGCGGCCGGCTCGGCCTCGCGGCGGTCGAGGCGCCAGCGCTGGACAAAGCCCTGGTCGGTACCGAAGAGCGCCCCGGCGTCGCCCGGCGCCAGCACGGCGGCGGTGATGGCCTGCGGGCCGCGGAGCTGGCCGAGCAGGCGCGGCGGATCCACCTGCCACCAGCCGATCGCGCGCCCACCGGCGGCCAGCAGCCGCCGCCCATCGGCGCTGAAGGCGAGGGCCGTCACGGGGCCGTCGAGCACAGCTGCAGCGCCGGCGGGCGGCAGCAGCCAGCGCGGCGGCAGCGCGCGCCCCCCCCCGAGGTTGGTCAGCAGCACGCCGCCCTCACGCGTGCCGACGGCGAGGGCGCCACCCCTCCCGGCGGCAGCGACCGTCGCCTGCACCGCGAGCGCGGCGACGAGGCGCAGGGGCCCGAAGCGCAGGACCCGCGGGGCCGGCGGGCGCCGCGCGCGCGCGCGCCAGAGGAGCAGCGGGGGCGTCACCAACAGGGCCGCGGCGAGCAGGACGAAGAGCGCCCGCTTCCAGCGCCGCGCGCGCAAAAGCGCCGCGCCTCGAGGGGCCGCGGCGGTGTCGAAGGTGGGATCCGGGGTCGGTACCAGCGCCATAACCAAGCACAGCCCTCGCCAAAAGGAGCACAGCCAAGAAAGCACAGGTGGTTGCCGCGCGGCCAACTTCGTTTCGCCGCTGGCTCCGTGTTAACGTCTACCACTCATCCTCTCACCGGATTAGCACCGGATAACGGAGCAACGATGCCATCGATGCATTCGATGCGATTGATGCGACCCCCAGTAGGCGCCCGCGGTGCCTGGCTCGCGGCGAGCATGGCGTTGCTGCTGATCTCGGGCGCGCAGCATGCGGCGCTGGCCGCGAAGGGCCCGACGCTATGCCGCGCCGCGCGGCGGCTGGCGCCGGCGAGCGCCAAAGCGACGGCGGCCCGGCCCCAGCTCAAGCCCCAGCTCAAGCCCCAGCTCAAGCCCCAGCTCAAGCCCGAGTCCAAGCCAGCGCGCAAACAGAAGGCCCGCGTCGTCGTGCTGCCCTTCGAGGGGCTGAGCGGCGGCAAAGCCCGCGCGGCGGTCGTACGCGGTATGGGCCGCAGCGTGCAGGTGCTGGCCATCGCCGACTATGCCGGCGAGGTGCGCCGCCAACGGGTCAACGGCGCTACTGCGGCCGGCATCGTCGCCGTCTGCACCCGCCTGCGCTGCAGCGCGGTGGTCAAGGGCTCCGTGGTCAAGGTGGCCCCGCCGGCGAACGCGGCGCGCGGGCCGGCGGCGAAGCGGCGGCGCAGGGCGCGCCCCGCGCTGCGACTCGAGCTCGTTGTCTACGACGGTGCGACCGGGCAGCCGCTCGGTACGCCGACCAGCCCCGAGCTGAGCGCAAGCGCGCTCGGCAAGGCGGGCCGCGGCCTGGGCCAGCTCTGCCTGCCACTGGTGGCGCGGGGCAGCTATCAGCAGGTCGCGGCGACCAAGGCGATCGCCGACGCCAAAGGCAAGCCGGCGGCGGCACCCGCAGCCCCCGTCACGGGCCGCGACGTAGCAGCAGCGGTGGCCGAGGATCCGGAGGCGGCCGCGGCCGCCGCGCTGGCGACGCCCGAGGACACGCCGGAGGCGCTGGCTGCGCCCCGCCCGATCCCGCCACCACCGCCGCGACCCGGTCTGCGCGAACGCTGGGCCGGCCTTGGCGAGCTCTCGGTAGGGGTGGGCATCGCCCAGCGTCGTTATGAGCTCAAGGCGCCGACGGCCGCGGGCAACCGTTCCTTCGACGGCAGCCCCTTTCCCGAGTTCGTGCTGCATGCCGAGGCCTATCCGCTGGCGACGGTGACCCGGGGCTTCCTGCGCCACCTGGGCCTCGCTGTCGATTACTCGCGGCACCTCGCGGTCAGCACGGACCTGCCGGAGAGCGATGGGCGAGCGCCGACCTGCGACTTCGGCAGCGAGGTGGCGACGCGGTCGCAGCAGCTCCTGGCCGACCTCGTGCTCCGCTGGCCGCTGGCGCTGAAGAGCGCCTGGAGCCCGACGTTGATCGGCAGCGCCGGAGTTGGGCTGCGAGAGTTTTCGCTCGGCGCCAACGACGTGTTGACCGGCTTCAACTACCGCTTCGCCCGCGTCGCTCTCGCCGCGCGTCAACCGCTCGGCACCCGCCTGGCCGTGCTCGAGCTGGGCGGCGACCTCCGACCGCTCTTCGGCGTCGGCCAAGATGCCGTGGATGCCCTCGGCGAACGCAGCAGCGGTCTGGCCTGGGCCCTTCGCGCCGGCCTGCGCGGGGAACTGAGCTGGGGGCTCTTCTACGGCGCCCAGGTCGAGTACCAGCGCTACACGATGGATCTGGCCGGCCTCGACGCCGCAGGTGAGCCCCCGCGCCCCTGCACCGCCGACAGCCCGGCCCCGACCTCGGGCACCGACAGCTACCTGCGCCTGACGCTGAGCGCAGGCTACGCGCTCTGAGCGCCCACCCAAGACCCGGGTCCCGGCCTTGCCTTTAGCGTTGGCCTGCGATAGACGGGTCGCGAAGTCAAACGCTTTCGGTGCTGCATAGCTCCCGCACGCGCGGACGTCCGAGGGGCTCTTTCGCCCGTGCCATCAGGGCCGACAGCAAAGCAAGGAGCAACGAGGAAATGATCATGATGACCAAGTTCGCGAGGACGGCGAGGCTGCTACTGACCACGGCTGGAGGGCTGGCGTTGGTGCTCGACGGCGGCGTCGCCGGGGCGCGCGGGCTGGCGAATGTCGCCAAGGCGGCGGCCGCCTCGACGGCCAAGGCGGGGGCTACGGCCACCACCAAGCTCAATGAGGCCCCCGCCAAGGCGAGCGAGGCGACGACCAAGGCGGCAGCCGCCACGCCCGTGAAGGCCGCAGCCGCCACGACCGCGACGATCACCGAAGCTCCGGCCAAGACGGCCGCGGCTACCGCGACGATCAAGGAGGCGGCGGCCAAGGCCGTGGCAGGCGAGCAGTATAAGATCGACCCCGAGCATTCGTCGGTGGTGTTTCAGGCCGAGCATCTCGGTGCCGGCATCACCAGCGGCGGCTTCTTCCGCGGCGTGACGGGCAGCTTCACCGTGGGCAAGAAGCCGGCGGATAGCGCGGTCACGGTCGAGATCGACACCGACTCGATCTACACCGGCGTGCAGAAGCGCGACCTCCACCTCAAGAGCCCCGACTTCCTCAACACCAAGCAGTTCCCCAAGATCAGCTTCGTCAGCACGAAGGTGATCAATGCCGGCAAGGGCGTCAGCGTGACCGGGAATCTGACGCTGCACGGGACCACCAAGCCCGTGACGGTGCGGCTGCTCAAGGTCGGCGCGGCGAAGGATCCCTGGGGTAACTTCCGCACGGGTTACGCTGGTGAGCTGACGATCAAGCGCAGCGAGTACGGCGTCGCCGGCATGCCCGGCGGGGTCGGCGAGAAGCTCAAGCTGGCGATCGCCATCGAGGGTATCCGCCAGTAGAGCCAAGGGGAGCCATCGAGATCGCGCTGAGGAGGTCCGCTCCATGGTAACCGCTGTATTACTGTGGGGCGCCCTCGTCCCAGCGCTGCTCTCGGCGACCCTCTTCCTCGCCGCCAGCCGCCCTTGGGCCGCAAGCACGGCCGCGAGCACCGCCGCCCTCCCCGCATCCGAGGCGTCTGCCGCGGCCGGGGTAGGCCAGCCCCTTGGGCGCTGGGGCGCCGCCCTGGCGCTCGCTGCCGGCTATATCGCGGGACATTGGGGCCTGGCCGGCGGCCCGCTCTCGGCCAACAACGACGTCAGCCAGACCCTCCTCTACCTGGCGGCGCTCGGCGGTGCGCTGGGCGCGCTGGACGCGCTATGGCAACGACCGATCGCCCTGCGTTGGGGGCTGCGCCTCTTGGCCTGCGCCGGGAGCGCCTGGCTGCTCGTCCGCCCGCTGGCGGCGCAGGGCGGCCCCATCGCCCAATACGGCCTCGCCGCGGCGACGGTGGCCGGCGGCATGCTCGCCGTCTGGTCGATCCTCGACGGCGCTGCCGCGCGCGAGCCAGGACCGGGCCTCGGCCTGGCGCTCTTGCTTTGGGTCGTCGCCGGCGCCGCCGTGCTCGTGATGGCAGGAACCGCCGCCGTCGGCCAGCTCGCGGGCGCCGCCGCGGCAGCGCTAGGGGGGCTCTGGGTGGTCACCTGGCGCTGGCCCGCCAGCGGGCGGCTGACCAGCGCCGCCCCGGTCCTGGCGCTCGTCGCCGTGGGCCAGTGGGCTGTCGGCCTGCTCTACGCCGAGCTGCCCAAGGCGAGCTTCGTGCTGCTCGTGCTGGCGCCGCTCGGGCTGGTGCTGGTGCAGCTCCCACGACTGGCCCGCTGCCGGCCCCTGACCCGCCACGCGCTGCGACTGGGGCTCGTGGCGCTGCTGGCGATCCCCGCCGTGGCGCTCGCCGCGCGGGACTATTTCGCGGCCAGCGCATCGTCGCCGCGCAACCCGGCCGCCGGCGGCGAGAGCACCAGCGACCCCAACTACGGCTATTGACCGCGGCCTCCGCGGCGCACGCCGCTGGCCGGTGAACGCGCCCCCGCGAGCGCCCGAAGCGAAATCCTTCATGACGCTCGGTTACCTCCAGCGCGCGAGCCCTCACGTCGTCGTGCTGCTCGTCGTGCGGCTGGTCGTGCTGCTCGTGCCGGTGGCCGCCCGCGGCGCGCGCCCCGGGCCAGCAACGACACCGCTGGCGATCGTCGGGGAGCGTGATCAGGCGGCGCAGGCGCTGCGGGAACGCCTGCTGATCGATCCCCGCTTCGTCCCCGCCGCGATCGAGCGCGCGCGCGTGATCTGGGCCGTCGGAGACCTCTCGCCGGCGCTGCAGGCGCGCGTGCTCGCCCAGGTCCGAGCGCGGGGGGCGGGCCTGGTGGTCGTGCCGGGTCGCGCGCCTGCGCCGTGGCTGCGCGCGCTGGGCCTGACCCTGCGCGGCGCGGCCACCCGGCCGATCACGGCGCGCGCCACGGCGCTCGCCCCGCGCCTGCTCGCCGGCGATGTGGTTTGGGCCAGCGCCCCGCAGCTCGGCGCGCGCTATCGGCTCGACCCGCGCAGCGACCCGCGCCGCGACCAGCTGGGCGGCGCCTCCCAGGTGCTGATCGAGGCGACCGCCGAGGCCGACGGCGCACGCGAGCCCCTGCTGCTGGCCGGCAGCCTCGGGCGTGGCCGGGTCTACGTCTGGGCCGCGCGCCTCACCGCCGCGAGCAACCGCGAGCTGCTGCTTTGGCCCTATTGCGGCTACCTCTTCTACTGGCTCTCGAGCGAGGCCGCCGGCGAGCGCCCGCTGCGCTTCGCCGACTGGCCCGGCGCGCCGGTCCCGGGGCCCAGCAAGCTCGGCCTGCTCTTGCTGCTGCTCGGTCTCGGCTGGGCAGTCACCGTCGCGCTCTTCGCCCGCGCGCGCGCCTACAGCCGCGCCCACCCGGAGCTGGCGACGACCTTCTTCGCTAACGAGCGTGCCAACGCCGCCCCAGCGGGCCCTGGCGGCGGCGACGCGCGCGGCGGCTGGAGCCGGATCGGCTTCGCGCGCCCGCTGGCCGGGTTTCTCACGCTGACGTCGATTCTGCTGCTGCTCTTCGTGCCCTACTACTGGCTGACGAACATCTTGATCCCGAACCGCGTGCAGCCCTTCCCCCAGGCCAAGGGCATCTGGGACTTCTCCTGGGAGGCGCTCCAGGTCGCCTGGTTCCTCTTCGACGCCGGCACCTTCACCGCCTTCGTCAAGTACTTCGCCGAGTACCGCAGTAAGGACCCGGCGCGGGCGCTGCGTTCGGCGCAGTTCTTCGTCTGGTGGCAGATCCTCAGCGGCCTGGTCTTCGTCACGCTGGCCAGCCTCGGCGCGCTGCTGATCCTGCCGCATACGCGCTACAGCTACAGCGCTCACTTCGTCGTGCTGATCGCCCTGATCCAGTACCCCGGCATCTTCGGCCTGATGACGGTATTCTTTCAGGCCTACCAGCGCTTCGACCTCAACGTCGGCCTCGACCTGCTCTCCGACTGGCTGCTGCGCTTCGCGCTCCAGATCCCCTGCGTGTTGCTGCTGCGGGCCTGGGGTCGCTCGCATCCGCAGTACGGCGAGGCCTTCGGCGCGGCGCTCGGGATTGGCGTCGGCTTCTACCTCTCGATGATCGTCACCTTCGTCATCGGCGTGCCGATCTATCGGCGGCAGGGGCTGCGCCTGCTCCCGCTCTTCCTCGTGCACTTCGATCTCGGCACCGCCAAGCAGCTGCTCTCCTACGGCCTGCGCGTGGTCAGCGGCCAGGTCTTCTATCGCGCGGCCAAGACGGTCGAGCGCGTCGTGATCTCGCTGCTGCTGATCAACTACACCGAGTGGCTCGGCATCGAATCGCAGATCCACTACAATCTGATGTTCCTCTTTCCGATCGCCTATCGCTTCTTCGAGACCGCGATGGCCGCGATCAGCGAGAGCCATGGCAACGGCAAGCACACGCTGACGCAGTACTACCTCGCCCGCTTTCTTCAGATCGGCGGGCTCTACGCGGCCGTCGGTGCCAGCCTGCTCTGGGCCCTCGGGCCCGCCTTCGTCCGCCAGGCGATGGAGCCGCAGTGGGCCCGCGCCGCCGAGTATCTGACCCTCGCCGCGCTCGTCGGCGTCTTCTTCGCGCCAGCGTGGCTGAGCGACATGCTGCAGAAGGGCGCGGGCCGCCCGGGGCTCTTCGCGCTGATGCTCGGCGGCGAGCAAGCGCTGCGCATCGCGCTCTTCTGGGTGCTGATCCCCAGGCTGCAGTTCACGGGCTTCTACGTCGCGCTGCTGGCCACCATCGCCCTCAAGGTGATCGTCGGCTGGAGCATCAACCATCGCTCGATCGTCCGCGTGCGCTTCTTCGCCTGGCAGATGGCGGTCGCCCCGCTGCTGACCGGCGCGCTCAACTACGCGCTCTGGCGCCTGCTCGCCGCCGCCCTGCCGCCGCTCGGCTCGGTGGGCTTCACGGTCTTCTTCTTCGGCGCGGCGCTGCTCTCGTTCCCGATCTGCTTCTTCGCCCTCGGGCTCTGCGGCGGCTTCGACCGCTATCTGGCCGAGGAGCTGGCGCAGGCCTGGCGCATGACCGGCGCCCTGCGCCCGGTGGCGCGGATGCTCTACAGCGCCGCGGCGCTGGGCTGGCGGCTCAGCCCGCTGCACGATCGTTTCCCCATCACCCTCGCGCCCCAAGCGGCGATCGAGGCCCAGGAGCTGGAGCAGAGTCATGGAGCGGTCGGTCCTCGCAGTAGCTGAGCGCCCCGAGGCCAGCGCACGCGGCGTGATCTTCGTCTGTCTGGGCAATATCTGCCGCTCGCCGACGGGCGAAGGCGTGCTGCGCCAGCTCGTGGCCGCGCAGGGCCTCGAGGCGCAGATCCCGGTCGAGTCGGCGGGCACCCTCGAGCATATGGTCGGAGCGCCACGGGATGCGCGCATGCGCGCGGCGGCGGCGCGACGCGGGTACCTGCTCGAGGGCCGCGCGCAAACCTTCTGCAGCCCCGACTTCGAGCGCTTCGCGCTGATCGTCGCGATGGATCGCGCCAACCTCGAGGTGCTCTACGCGCTCGATCCGCAGGCGCGCTACCGCGACAAGACCAGGCTGCTGAGCAGCTTTCTGCCCGCGGGAACGCCGCTCGATGTGCCGGATCCCTACCGCGGCGGGGCCGAGGGCTTCGAGCGCGTGCTCGACCTGATCGAGGCCGCCTGCCCCGTGATCCTGCGGCAGCTGCTGCCCGAGCGCTGAGCGCGCGGCGGCCGCCGACGCCAGCACGCGGCGCCCGACCGGCGGCCCTAGCAGCGGCGAGGCGCGCGCTAGGGCGCCGCCTCGGCCACCGCCAGCGGCAGCGCCCAGGGCCAAGCGTCGCCGCGGCGCAGCGCGTCGGCGAAGCCGAGGATGTGCTGCTCGATCAGCGCACGATCGTGGTCGAGCAGCGCCAGATGGAAAGAGCGCCGCAGCGGCACGATCACCGCGGGGCCCGCCACCAGCCCAGCGATCGCCGGCGTGTTCTCAGGCGGCACGACGTGATCCTGCTGCGAGCAACAGAGCAGCAGCGGCAGCTCGAGCTGGCGCAGCCGCTCGCGCAGGCGCGGCAGCTCGTCCAGCATCGACTGGGCCGCGCGGGTCGGTAGCCACTCGTAGGCCTGCTCGTCGACCCCGGGACGCGCCGCGTCGTTGCGCACGAGCCCGGCGAGCCGCGGCGGGATCGCGGGGACGAGCCGAGCGACCAGCGGCGCCAGTCGCGCGACCAGCCCGGCGCGATCGAGCACGGCAGCGTTGATCGCCACCACGCCCACCACGCCCGGCAGGCGGCCGCAGCCGACATCGAGCGCGAGGGTGCCGCCGAGCGACTGCCCTACGAGCAGCACCTGATCGCAGCTCGCGGCCAGCTCGTGTGCCGCCTGCTCGACGGCCGCGCGCCAGTCGGCGTAGCGCGTCGCGGCCATGTCGCGCCAGTTGGTGCCGTGCCCGGGCAGGCGGGGCACCTCGATGCGAAAGCCGTGAAGGGCCAAGGCCTCGGCGAGTGGCCGTGTCGTCAGGGGATTGCTGCTGATGCCATGAATGATCGCGAGGCCGACGCGCCCGCGCTCCCCGGAGCCCGGCGCCGCCCACGCCTCCATCCCCTCGCCGATCTGCGCCATACCTGAAGACCTCGCCAAGCTGTGGATCGGGCCATCATACGCGCCCCGCGCGGTCGGAGCGATGATCCCCGTCACGTCGGCCCGTCGCGTCGGCGACAGGCGGCTACCGAACTGGCCGGCGCCGAAGAGGGCTGGCCGATCCTCGGTGAGCGCCCTGCCACCTTGGCGAATCTGGACTATTTGTGGGCTGTTTGATTGTTGCAAAGATCACGAAGAGTCGGCAGACTCCGTCCCGCTTGGCACTGGCTTTGCTCAGCCGAAACAGCAGGTTGGCAGCAGGAGACGGTAGCATGCGGCTGTTGCGCTCGATGCTCGTCTGGGGGGTAGTGGCGGCGGCAGGCGCGGGAGCCCCGCAAAGGGCGGCCGCGTGGGGCGGCGCGTCGTCGGCGAGCGCGGCGAAGAGGGCGCCGGCGAGCGCGGCGGAGCGGTCGGGCGCCCGGTCGGGCAAGCTCCAGTGGGCCAAGCTCGGGACACTGGTCACGAGGCTGCAGGCGGCCGCGACGCGACTCAACCCCTTCAGCCTGGAGTCTAGGCCTCCGGCCGCGCGCGCGAGGACGTCCGGCCGTCGCTCCCTCCGGTCGCGCCAAGGCGGCTTTCTAGGCGTCCGCAGCGAGCAAGGCGCGACGCCCAGAGCCACGGGTGAAGCAAAGAGGCGCGAGCCCGCCCGGGCGGGTGCGACGAACGCGAGCCGACGCGCCGCGGCCAGCAAGGACCCGACGGCTCGGGCCGAGAAGGCGATCTTCAAGCCCTTGAGAGCCCCGCCTGGCCCCGCCACGCCCCGGGCGCAGGGGCCGCTCGAAGCCGTCGTGGCGCAGCTGGTCGCGCCGCTCGTCGCTGACGCGCACGGGCGCTCGGAACAAAGAGACCACGCAGGGGCCAGGCAGGGCTACCAGCGGGCGCTCTCGCTCCTAAATGCTCTCCACGCGGCAACCCGCGCGCTGCGCTGGTCCGAAGCGGCGGGTCCGCTGACGGCGGCAGCCACTGAAGCCACCCGCCGCGCCAAGCAAACGGGCAACGCGCCGCTTGCCGGAGCCGCCGCCTCGGTGCTGGAGGCGACGCGACGGCCCGACGCCCCCTTGATCGAGGCGCTGCGGCATCCGGACCAGCTCGTGGCCCTCTCGGGCTACACGCGCGCAGTGCTGACCTTCATGGGAGCGGAGGACCAAAGGGTGCGCAAGAAGGAGGCCCCAATGCTCGCACCCGCGGCGTCAACGAGCAGCACGGCACCCAACACGCACCAAAGCTGGGGAGGGCGAGTCGCTGCGCTCTTCGCCTCGCCAGCGGCGATCTAGGCGCCTTGCTCAAGGCCCCCCTAAGGGGAGAAGGCCAGCCCCCTAGCGCCCGATGCCCGTGTAGCGGAAGCCCAGCTCGCTGACGAAGGCGCGCTCCCAGATGTTGCGGCCGTCGAAGAGGTTCGGCTGGCGCATCAGCCCGCGCACGCGGCGGAAGTCGGGGCGGCGGTAGGCGCGCCACTCGGTCACCAGCAGCAGCGCGTCGGCGCCGCGGACGGCCTCGTAGTTGTCGGCGCAGTAGGTGACGCGCTCCGACGGCGGCAAGAGCGCGGCGAAGTTTTCGCCCGCGACGGGATCGTGCAAGCGCAGGCGCACCCCCGCGGCCGCCAGGCGCTGCACGATCGCCAGCGCCGGCGCCTCGCGCACGTCGTCGGTCTGCGGCTTGAACGCCAGGCCCCAGAGCGCCACCGTCGCCTCGCTCGCCCGCGCGCCGAGCTGCTCGAGCACGAGCTCGGCCAAGTATTGCTTCTGCCGCTCGTTGACCCGCTCGACCGCGTCGATCACCTCGAGCGGCAGCGCGTGCTCGCGCGCCGTGGCGATCAGCGCCTTGAGGTCCTTGGGGAAGCACGAGCCGCCGTAGCCGACCCCGGGGAAGAGGAACTTCGAGCCGATGCGGTCGTCCCAGGCCATGCCCGTCCGCACCTGCTCGACATCGGCGCCGACCTGCGTACAGAGCCGCGCCAGCTCGTTGACGAAGGAGATCCGCGTCGCCAGCATCGCGTTGCAGGCGTACTTGGTGACCTCGGCGGAGCGCGCGTCCATCAGCACGATGCGCTCGAGCGTGCGGACGAAGGGCGCATAGAGATAGCGCATGCGCTCGCGGGCGCGCTCGTCGTCGGTGCCGATCACGACGCGCGCGGGCTTCATGAAGTCGTTGACCGCGTCGCCCTCCTTGAGGAACTCCGGGTTCGAGACGACGGCGAAGTCCTTGCCCGCGCCCTCCTCGCGCAGAATCGCGAGCACGCGGTCGGCCGTCCCGACCGGCACCGTGCTCTTGTTGACGACCACCGTGAAGCCGGTGGCATGACGCGCCACCGCGCGCGCGACCTCCCAGACCTGCGACAGGTCGGCCGAGCCGTCGTCCCGCGGCGGCGTCCCGACGGCGATGAAGACGAGGTCGACATCGACGACCGCGCGCGCGACCTCGCTGCTGAAGCGCAGGCGGCCTTCCCGTACGTTGCGCTGCACGAGCGGTTCCAGGCCGGGCTCGTAGATCGGGATCTTCCCCTGGCCTAGCGCCTCGACCTTGCGCAGGTCGACATCGACGCACTCGACGTCGTTGCCGAAGTCGGCGAAGCCCGCCCCGGCCACCAAGCCCACATAGCCCGTTCCCACCACGCAAATTCGCATCGCTGCGGGCCTCCCGTCGCCCCGGACCTAGACCTAACCCGAGGGCCGTATTCTTCACAAGCGGGCTCAGGGGCGTTAGCTTGTGGGCTCGGCTGGCCGGCGCGCCGTGGATCTTCCGCGAGCGCGGTGGCCGCAGGGGTACGGGGGACAGACCGTGTCAGCGGCCCAGACGCCAGGCAAGAGCGCGACGCGCACCTGGACCCATGAGGCGATGGACGCGATCGGCGCCGGGGTCATCGTCTTCGACGGCGCCGGGCGCATCCTGCTCGCCAATCCACGCGCGGCCTCGATCCTCGGTCGCAGCGTGGCCGAGCTCCAGGGCTGTCGCGTCGACGAGGTGCTGGCGCCCCTGGCGCAGCTGCTGACGCCGAGCAGTCGCCCCGAGCGCGGCCAGCTCGAGGTCACGCTCAGCGACGGCCGTCAGTTCGCGCTCGGCTATTCGATCACGACCTTCGTGCCGACGCAGGCCAGCCCGCGCGCGAAGCACCACGTCTGCCTCTTTCAGGACATCAGCATCGTCACGCGCCTGCGCGAGGAGCGCGACCGGCTGCTGCAGCTCGCGGCGGTCGGCTCGCTGATGCCACCCCTGCTGCATGAGCTGCGCAATCCGCTCGCGGCGATCAGCACGACGACGGAGCTCTTGCTCGAGGAGCATCCGGCGGCGAGCGCGCGCAACGACCTCTTGAGCATTCTCGACGAGGTGCAGCGCATCAACCTGATCAGCCAGCGGCTGCGCGGCATGGACGAGGTCGGCCGGCCGCTGCGGACCCGGCAGCCGGCCGACGCGGCCGGCGCGATCGCCGAGGTGGTGACGCTCTTGCGACCGACGGCAGAGCGCAACGGCGCCCGCCTGAGCTTCGACGCCGGCGAGCTGCCAGCGCTGCCGCTCGAGCCGAGCGTGCTGCGCAGCATCACGCTCAATCTGGTCACCAACGCGGTCGAGGCCTGCGCGCGCGGCGGGGAGATCCGCGTGCACGCGCGCCACTACCGCGGTCAGATCTTCGAGCTCACGGTCGAGGACGACGGAGCCGGGATGAGCGACGAGGTGCTCGCGCACTGCACGGACCTGTTCTTCACCACCAAGCGCCGGGGCAGCGGCTTGGGCCTGACGCTCTGCCGGCAGGCGGCCGAGGCGGCGGCGGGCAGCCTGACGGTGCGCCAACGCGCCGGGGGCGGCACCTGCGCTGTCGTCACGGTGCCGCTGGTGGAGGGCGCCATCGACGCGCCCCGGGCCGAGCCGGAACCCAAAGCCGCGAGCGGCGTCAGCGCCGCGCGCGTACGAGGGCAGTCGGAGCCGCAGCCATGAGCCCAGCGGAGCGCGACGCCAGCGAGAAGCAGGTGCTGATCGTCGAAGACGAGACGCTGCTGCGCACCTCGATGGTCCGTGGGATCGCCAAGCTACCGGGCGTCGTGGTGCGCGGCGCCGGCACGATCGCCGAGGCCACGCGGGCGATCGCTGCGCGGCCGCCCGACCTGCTGGTCGCCGACCTCGATCTCCCCGACGGCACCGGGCTCGAGCTGATCAGCCTGCTCGACGAGCGAAGCCTCGAGGTGCCGATTCTCTTTGTCTCCGGCTACGTCAGCACCTATCAGCGCCGGATTCCCTCACGCATGAACATCGAGGTGCATGAGAAGCCGCTGGCGCTCGAGCGGCTGCGCGAGCTGGTGCAGCAGCGGCTGGCGCCGCGCGCCGCGCCGGCCGTCGCGACGGGCGCCGCGCCGGATGCCACGGAGGACGCCCCTTTCTCGGCGCTCGATTACATCCAGGTCTCCTGCATGGGCAGGCATTCGGTGCTGCTGCGGATGGAGCGCGAGGGGATCGAGGCCGGCGAGATCCACATCGTCGACGGGGAGCTCTGGTCGGCGCGCGACGCGACCGGCCTGGGCTACGACGCGCTCAAGCGCCTGGTCTTTTCGACGACCCAGCGCGTGAGCTGCCGCAGCAGCAAGGCGCCCGAGGTGGAACGCAACCTCAACGGCGGCTGGGAGCAGATCCTGCTCGACGCGGCGCGAGAGATGGACGAGGCGGAGCGCGAGCAACAAAGCGCGCCGGCCACGGCGCCGCGCGGGGCGCGCAGTCCGCGCCTGACGGCCGTGCATGCGGTCGTCGGTGCGCCGGCGATGCCGCCGGAGGACGCTTGGTCGCTCGGCGGCGACGAGCTGCTCAGCCAGGAGCCCGATGGAGCCACCATCCCGGTGCAGGCGGGCGCGACGCCCCCGCCGCGCCGCTCGGCGACACCCCCGCCGGCACCCCCGCCGGCACCCTCGGCGCCACCCGCAACGGCACGCGCACCAGCGCCCTCCCGGCCGGGGCCGCCGCCACCGCCTGCGATCACCGCAAGAGCCACCGCGAAGGGCGACGCACCACGCCTCCCGCCACCCCTACCACCAACACCGCCCCTGCCCACGCCGGCCCCGCTGCCAGCGGAGCCGCCTTTCAGCGCCCTCGCCGCGTCGGCTGGACGAACGGCGCGGGTGGCCCGACCCACCGCGGCACAGCGCGTGCGCGCCCGCCGACGCCGTCGGCTTTGGATCGTGCTCGCCCTGCTGGTCCCAGCCTTGCTGCTCTTGCTCGCGTTCGTCGGCTGGCGCGACGCGCGCTGGCGGCCTGGGGCCTTTCGACCGGTGCCGCCGCAGACGGGCTACGCCATCAGCGTCGGCTCGATGGCCGAGCTCTACGCCGCCGTCCCACGGCGCACGCGCAAGGGGATGCGCGTCACCTGGCAGCTCCTCGGCACGGCCTACCCGAAGCAACCGCTGCTCGGCGGCCTGCCAGCGGGCGACCACGAGCTGCGCGCGATCTTCTACGAGAGCAACCGCTCCATCGTGCGCCGCCTCGTGATCCGCCAGGGCGCGCGCACGCCCCTGCACCTCGAGGGGCCCTAGCCGTCGCTCAGGGCCAGGGTGCGAGCCGCGCCAGCAGCGCCGGCAGCACCGCCGGGCGCTCGAGCGGGAAGCAATGACCCGCCTGCTCGACGACCGTCAGCCCTGCGCCTCGCAGCTCCTGCGCGAGCACGACGGCGTTGGCCGGCGCGATCACGCGATCGCCGTCGCCGGTCACCACCTCGGTCGGACAGTCGATCAGCCGTAGGCGTGCGCCGATGTCGTGCGCGGCGCCGGCGGCGAGCTGCCCCTCGACGCCCGCAGCGCGCGGGCGATCGGCGTCGCTCCCGTCGCGCAGCACGCGCAGCCAGGCGGCCAGCACCTGCTGCGCCCGCGCCGGCGCCGCGGGGTGCAAGAGCAGGCGACCGAGGCGCTCTGGCGAGGCGGCACCGAGCAGCTCGGCGGCGAGCAGCGCCAGCGCCCGCGCGCGGGGTGGCGTGCCGAGGGGCGGCCCGCAGGTCGTCGCCGCGAGCAAGAGCCCGCGCACCAGCGCCGGGTGGCGCAGCGCGAGGTGCTGCGCGATCAACCCGCCAAAGGACAGGCCGACGATCACCGCCGGCGCCGTGCCTGCGTCGCTGATCACCGCGGCGAGATCGTCGGCGAGCTGCTCGAGCTGGTAGGGCGGCGGCGGCGTCGCCGAGCGTCCCGTGCCGCGGTTATCGGGCAGCAGCACCTCGTAGCCGCGATGCGCGAGCCCATCGGGCAGGCCCATCCAGGAGTGCCCCGAGAGCCCCAGCCCGGCGACCAGCACCACACGCGGGCCCGCGCCGGGGCGATGCTCATAGGCCAGGCGCACGCCCGCGCGCTCCACGTATTTGACCAACGCGGCTGCCATCGACGAGCGCGCCCCTCAGTGTCCGCCGAAGCGCGGCTCGCGGCGCTCGCTCAGCGCCGCCACCCCCTCGACGAAGTCCTCCGTGCCAGCACTACGGCCGATCGCCAGGCGCTCGAGCTCGAGCTGGGTTTCGAAGCCGTGCAGACCGCTGCCGTGCAGCAGGGCCCGCAGCTCCGCATAGGCGCGGGTGGGTCCCTGGGCCAGGCGCTGCGCCAGCGCCACGGCCTCCTGCGCCAGCACCTGGTCGTCGAGCACCCGCGAGACCAAGCCGCAGCGCTGCGCCTCGCCGGCATCGAGCGTGCGGTTGGTCAGCAGCAGCTCGGCCGCCAAGGCCGCACCGACCGCCCGCGGCAGCAAGAAGGTGCTGCCCCCATCGGGCGAGAGGCCGAGCGTCGTATAGGCCAGCGTGAAGGTCGCCGAGCGCGCGGCCCAGACCACGTCGGCGACGAGTGCCAGCCCGACGCCTGCACCGGCGGTGAGTCCATTGACGGCGCAGATGAGGGGCTTGGGAAGGCGATAGAGGGTCGCGATCGCCTGGTGCAGCACGGACGCCTCGGCGAGCACCGCGGCCGTGCTCGCCGCCCGGCCCGCGGCGGTCCAGACGCGCATCTGCTTGACGTCGCCGCCGGCGCAGAAGGCCCGCCCCGCGCCGGTCAAGAGGACAGCCCGCGCCGCGTCGTCGAGCGCCGCCCGGCTCGCGGCCTCGCGCAGCGCCGCGAGCGTCGGTGGGTCGAGCGCATTGAGCGCGCGCGGCCGATCGAGCGTGATCGTCGCCACGCCGGCGCTGACCTCGTAGCGCACCCTCGCCGTGTCTGTCTCCGTCATCGCCACGCCTCCCCGCGCTGCTCGCTTGCGTCGCCGGCCGCCGAGCATAGTCACCCACCAGCCGGGTCGCCGGCCAGCAAAGTCCTTCGGCAGCCGAGGCCGCGCTGGGCGTCGGCCGGCGCGCGGCTGGGGCTTCGCGACCAGAACGGAATCTGTTAAGCAAGGGGCCAAGCTTGCATGCCATCAGGGAAGGAGGCCGCCACGATGCTGACGACCAAGCGCTTCGACTATGTGCCCTTCGAGGCGATCCAGGTCCATCCGGACGTGAGCAACCATCGCTCGCTCGACCCGCGCAAGGTCGAGCACTACCAGCACGACATCCTCAAGAACGGCCTGCTCGAGCCGCTGGTGGTCTGGGAGAAGCGACCGGGGCAGCTCTTTCTCGTCGGCGGCTTTCACCGCCGCGCGGCGATTGACCGCATTCGTCGCGCCAATCCGGGCTACTTCGACCGGGTCGACACGCGCGTCGTCGCCGGCGACCTCGACGAGATTCGCGCGCTGAACCTCAAGCTCAACGCCGATCGCCTCGACGCCAAGATCACCGACTACTTCGACGTCGTGATCTATCTCAACAACGCCAACTGGTCGGTGCAGCGCATCGGTCAGTTCCTCGACAAGAGCGAGAGCTGGATCGGTGACCTCCTGCGCTACGCGCCGAGCATGGACGCGCGCGTCCGTGAGCTGGTCGCCGCCGGCAAGCTGAGCTGGAACCGCGCCAAGGCGATTTGCCGCGCCGTGCAGGACGCCGTCCCGGGGCAAGAGCGGCAGGTGCTCGAGGAGCAGCTGCGCAGCGCCACCGACGGCAACAACGGAGCGCCCAAGCCGCGCAAGCCGCTGACGCTGCGTCACGCCAAGAAGCGCCTCGGCCTGCAGGCCGCCCGCCACCCCGAGCGCAGCTACCAGGTCACCGACGACGACCTGCTCGCGCTGCTGCTCGTCGTCGAAGGCAAGTACTACGAGCCCGAGCACCTCGAGCGCGTCCGCCGCGTCTTCCCAGGCCTGGCGGAGGCGTAGCGGCCCGCGCCTGCCGGGCGCGCGACCAAGGCTCATCTCCTCTATCATCCCGCTGATGGCACGGCGCAGAGCGAAGCGACCAGGGCGGAGGGCGGCGCTGGCGCCCCGCGGCACGGGGAGGCCGGGCGCCGCGCGGCGAGCGCGCTGGTGGCTGCTGCTGCCGCTGGCGGCGTTGCACCTGGCGCTCGTCGTCGACGTGGCGCGACAGCCGCTGGCCACCGAGGCCACCTCGGCCTCGCATCGCGCGGTGATCTGGCCGCTGCATAACGATACGATTCATCGCATCGGGCCGGGCGCAGACTTCTTCGCCGTCTACCACGCCGGCCAGGCGCTGGCGGCGGGGCTCGACCCTTACCAGCAGCTCGAGACGCCGCGGCGCACGCCCTACTGGTTTCCCTTTCGCTACCTGCCGCTGGTCGGGCAGACGCTGGGGCGCGCGGCCAGCGCCTTCGCGCCCCAGACAGCCTACCTGCTGTGGCTGGCGCTGACCGAGCTGATGCTCTTGGGTCTCGTCGGCGCGCTGCTCGCCCGGCAGACCCGCGTCGCCTGGCAACGCGAGGTCGCGTTGGGCGCGCTGCTGCTGAGCAGCCCCTACCTGCTCGAGCTGCACATGGGGCAGTTCACCTTCGTGACGGTCGCGGCCGTGGCCCTCGCGGTGCTCCTCGACGCGCGCGGCCCGGCCCACTCGCCCGCGCGCTGGTCGCTGCGGCTCGGCGCCGCGCTGGCCTATACCGGCGCCCTGCTGCTGAAGCTCTTCCCCGCCGTGGCCATACCGGCACTGCTGCGCCAGCGCCGCTACTGGCCGCTGCTGGCGCTGGCGCTCGGCGCCCTGACGGCCGCGCTGCTAAACGACTTCGCGGGCCACCCGCAGCGGCTACGCACCTTCTGGGAGCTCAACTTCTCGCAGCCCGTGGGCGGCATGGACGGCGGCAACGTCGGGCTCGTCTACGCGGCGTATCTGGCGCTGGAGCGCCTCTGGCCCGCCTGGCACGCGGCGCATTGGAGCAGCTTCCTCGGCCTCTGGCGGATCGGCGTGTTGGGGGCCAGCGCCTTGGTGGTGCTGCTGGCCCGCGGGCGCGACCTCAGCGTCGGCGTCGCGCTGCTCTTGCTGGGGCATTTCGTCAGCTATGCGCACGTCTGGGAGCACCACACCAGCGGGGTCCTCGTGCTGGGCGTGCTGCTGCTCCTGGCCGAGGCGCCAGGCGCCGCGCCACAGCCGCGCCGGCCCCGCTGGGATACGGCCGTCGTCGTCGCCGCCCTCGTGCTGCTCGCGCTGCCGACCCCCTTCGCCCTCTTCGACCTCGAGAAGGATCCGCGCGTGGTCGACCCCTCTGCCGCCTGGCCCCTCGCCGCGCGCTATCTGGTGGTGTTGAGCAAGGCGCTGCCCACCGCCGCGCTCTTCGTGGTCGCCCTGTCGCGGCAGCTCAAGGGCGGCAAGGCTGCAGCACCGGCGACGGCTGCGGGACAGGTCGCGGGACAAGCCACGAGATAGGCCGCAGGCAGGCTGTTGCACCCGCCGCGGGGGCGCGGCTAGACTGAGTGGATGCCGGCGCCCACCGCTATCATCGACGCCAACGACCCGCGCGCCCCGACGCAGGAGCGCTGGGACCGCCTCAGCGCCGACGAGCGCAGCGCCGTCGTGGCCCAGCTTCCCGCGGCCATCCCGCCCGAGCTCTTCATGCCGGAGGGCGACCGCCATCGCAAGGCCAAGGCCAGCGCCATCAGCGCCCTCGATGCCTTCTTCCGCCGCATCGGTCGCAAGGTGTATCTGTCTTCCGAGCTCAACGTCTTCTACCCCGGTGAGCCTCGCTTCCACCCGGACGTGCTGGCGGTGCTCGACGTCGACCCGGGCGAGCGCGACAAGTGGGTCGTCTCGCAGGAGGGGAAGGGCCTCGACTGGGTGCTCGAGGTCCACGTCTGGGGCGAGCTGCACAAGGACCAGACCGTCAATGTGGAGCGCTACGCGCGGCTCGGCATTCCCGAGTACTTCATCTTCGACCGCCTGCGCGGGCGCCTGACGGGCTACCGACTCGCCACCGCCGCGCAGCGCCGCTATCAGCCGATCCTGGCCCAACACGGGCGCTACCCCTCGGCCGTGCTCGGCCTGGAGCTGGCGCTCGAGCAAGAGCGGCTGCGCTTCTACTACGGCACGGCGCCGCTGCCCGAGGCCGACGAGCTCGCGCTGCGACTGGAGTCGATGGTCGATGGCCTGGTCAGCCAGCGCCTCGAGGCCGAAGAACGCGCCGAGCAAGAACAGCAGCGCGCCGACCGCGCTGAAGCACGCCTGCTGCAGCTCGAAGCCGAGTTCGAGCGACTGCGGCGCGGCGCGACCTAGTCAGCGGCAAGCGCCCCCACGGGCTCCGCACCGCGGCCTCAGTTCACGTTACTGCCGAGAATGCCGTAGAGGCCGCGCATCAGGTTGAGCCACTTGATCGTGTCGTTGAGGTCTGCGGTGGCCGTGTCGGAGGTCGGATTGCCCAGGTAGATCGTGGCCTGGTCCTGGCATAGCCGCACCATCTTCACCGCCGCGGGCTGCTCTTCGTCGGCGACCGCAGGGTCGCGTAGCGCGCTATAGAGGTGACCGCCCAAGGGATCGGCGCAGGACACGAGCTCCTTGCCCGGCGCCGGCGTGACCTGCTCCCCCGACCCCTGGCGAAAGACCTGCTGGCGGTCGACAAAGCGCAGGCTGTAGAGCGAGCGCAGCTCGAGCATGCCGAGGACCAGCGTGTAGTATTTCTGCGTGAACCAATTCTGCAGATCGATCGCCTCGCCGAGCGGCAGGTTGTCGAGGCGTTCGCCGGTGGCCGGGTCGAGCAGCACGGCCGGTTCGCTGCCGACGGGCCGCAGCCGCAGCGGACGCGCCGGCCGCGTGCGCAGCTTGCCCTCCACGATGCGCGGCGCATAGCGCTCGTAGTCCTCCGTCAGGATGCCCTCGAAGTGCCGCGTCAGCTCGTGGTCGAAGGTCAAGTAGTAGGGGACCAGATAGCTCGTGAAGTCCGATCCGGTCTCGCGGCCGACGAAGGTGCCGACGGACTGGGTCAACATCTCGAGCGCGGCCAGCGACTCCCAGAAGTGCCCGCTCTCGAGCACCTGCTCCTGGTAGTTGTAGCCGGAGGCATAGTCGAAGCGGCTGAAGCGCCGGCGGCCCGGGCCGCGCTCGATTACCAGGCGGTTGCTTTCGGGCGCCTTCGTGTCGTCGCTGAGCTGGCCCCACTGCGTCCCTGTCGCCGAGCACTTGCGCGTCACGGGGTCGAAGCGGCAGTACGTGCCATAGGAGGGCGTGGCCAGCACGTCCATCAACAAGTTGAAGCCCGTGTAGGTACCCAGCGTCCAGTAGTTCGCCTGCACGCTATCCGGGGGGTCGCGAAAGACCGTCTGGAAGAGCCAATGCTGATAGGTGTTGGGTAGGTAGGAGAAGTAGCGGCCGGCGACGCGCCGAAAGACCGAGTAAGCGTCGAAGGCGAAGCGGTCGCGTTTGAAGTTATTGAAGAAGTAATAGCTGCGATAGCCGTCGACGACGTTCTGCACCTGCTCGCGTGGGTCGGCGCCCTCGTCCCAGCGCTGACAGCTCTGCGTCGCGCCCGCGTACTCGTCGCCGCAGAACATATAGGGCACCTCAGCGTCCCGCTGCGTGTCCTCACGCGCGACATAGTCGGCGACCTCTTCGCTGCCGTCGGCAACGAAGGCTCGGCATTGCGTCGTCGCCTGGTCTTGCTCGGCCTTGAGCTCGGCCCAGCGGCGGAAGCGGCGCTGGACCAGGCCGCTCTTGCCACCGAGCAGGTTCCAGACCGAGCTGTAGTGCCATTGCTCGAGCAGATAGTCGAAGGCCGGGTTGGGAATGCTCTCGTAGCGCGGCAGGCAGTCCTTGAAGCGGTCGCGCAGCACGACCTTGGCCCCCACCGGAGCCTCGTCGAAGACCTCGACGTGGCCGCCGTAACCGAAGAGGATCGCCGCCTCATCGTACTTGCCGATGCCCTGAGCGTCGGAGTTGAACTTGGCGTGGTAGTCCATGATCGACGAGTACTGCTGCTCGCGCATGCGCCCCGCCACCTGCGCCGAGGTCTGCTGCGCCTGCTGGTAGAGCTGCGCGAAGGTCAGCGATTCACCCGCCGCCAGCGGATCGCGCGTGATCAGTCCGCCCTTGCCCTGGGCGTCGGCCGGCGCCCGCAGGTCCCAGTAGCGGTTGAAGTAGTTCACGCTGTCGTAGGAGCCGGCGAAGTTATGGCGCAGGCCGAGGGTGTGGCCGACCTCATGCTCCATCACCGCGCGGAAGATCATCTGGCGCAGGTACTGCCACATCGCGTCGTAGTCCTTGGTGGCGCCAAAGCGCCGCCAGACCTCCTCCGCCAGCCCCTGGATCGAATCGTCGGCGAACTCGGCCAACCACAGCGTCTGCGCTGCCGCGCGACCGATGCGCAGCTCGTCGAGCTCGCGCGCCTCCGGCGAGGCCCAGTGCAGCGGTGAGAGCGCGTCGCGCAGCTCCGTCGGCAAGCTCGCCGGATCGAGCTGCCCGCCCGTGGCGGCGCTCGGCGCCAAGGCGCGCAAGATCTCATCATCGACCAGCGGCGCCGCGAGGCTGCTGCCCGCGAGCAGCTCGCGCCGCTGAGCGCTGGCGCCGGGGCTCGCCGGCTCGAGCCCGCGCTCGCGCAAGGCGGCGAGCTTCTGCTGCACGTCCTTGCCCAGCAAGAGCGCCCGCAGCGCTTCACCGCGGAGCTGCGCCACCTCGGCCGGGATCTTGGCCGGATCGCTTGGCTGGCGCACCGTGGCCAGATAGCTGCGGACGTCGGCGCCCGTGGTCAGGTCGTCGAGGCTCAGGTCGTTATTGAGCACGCGAATGATCTCGAGCGCCGTCGAGGCGTACTCGTCGACGGCAGCGCCATAGACATGGGCCATGCCGGCGATCACCTCGCCGGTCTCCGGATCCGCCGAATGCGGACCATAACCGAGCGGGCCGCGAAGCTGCCGCTCGGGCACCCAGGCGAGGAAGCTGTAGCGCAGGTCGCCGAGCCGGGCGCGGACGCGCGTCGCGTCGTGGCGAAGATTGGCGCAGCTGAAGTCGTCACCCGGCTGCTGCTGTTCCCAGCCATTGCGATCGAGCCGGAACATATCGGGCACGACGTCCCGGCCGATCGCGTCGAGCTCGGCCTCGCTCTCGCCCGTCGTCCGCACGAGCAGGCCCTTGGCCACGGCGACCGTCCGGCGAAAGGCGCGATTCCAGCCGGCCGCCGTCTGCTCCGCGGCGGCGACCAGCTCGCAGGGGAAGTCCTCGTTGAGGTGGTAGACGATCGGCTTGGGCTGCCGCTCGGTTACCGGGATCGGCACATAGGCGCCGTCGGCGTCGCGCTCGAGCATGCCCTGCGCGTCGGTGCGATAGGCCCGCTGCCAAATATTGTGGACGTCGGCGAGGTAGACGCGGCCCGACTCGCGCAGACCGTAGCGGCGGTCCCAGGTGAAGCGCTCGGTGCGAAAGTAACCAAACTTGCCCATCTCGCGGTTGGGCAGCGCCACCGGCTCGAAGTTGCGCTCGCCCACGCGCAGGAAGGCGGTGCGCACGCGCACCTCGGTCGGTCCGCAGCTCGCGGTCTGGAAATTCTGGCCGCGGTAGCTCTGGAACCAGCAGAGGGGCAGCTCGCGCTCGCGCCCGCCCGAGCGCAGCTTGACGGTCTCGGGCTCGAGCAGGAACTTCCCCACCAGGTCGAAATAGCCGATGCGCTCGCCCCAGGCCGCGGCGGGGCGCGCGCGCGCCGTCGCCAGCGCGTCGAAGTCGACCGCGCGCCCATCCCGCTCGATGAAGCGCGGCGCGTCGGCGCTCTTCTCGTGCGCCTGGACGAAGAAGCGCGCCTGATAGGGCACGCGCCCGCCCGCGCCGTAGAACGCCCGCCCATCGACCTGGCTGGTGGACCAGTCGACGCGCAGCCACTCGCGCTGATGCCAGGGGCGATCGGTGCTGTTCTCCTCGATCACGTTGAGCTGCTCGCCGGTCGTCGGGTTGTAGTTGCGGCGCAGATCAAAGTGCGACTCGATCGGAAAGGCGGCCACGGGGTTCTCGCGGTATTCGCTGGCAGCCACCTTGCCGCGCTCGGTACTGTCGGTGCCTGGCACCTCCTCGTAGGCGCGGTAGGCGATCAGCCACTTCTCCTGCACATCCCAGCGCACCTTCTCGAGCGCGCCGGTCTGACCGACCCAGGCGGCCGTCGCGGTGCCTGGCACGCCGATCACCGTGTTGCGCAGGTACCAGGTGCCGGAGAAGAGCGACCGCGGCAGGCGATTCGGCTGCGTACGGTCGATGTCGCCCTCACCGGCGCAGGCGGCGAGCGCCGCGAGGGCGAGGAGGGTGGCGCCGGCGCGCGTGCGCGCGCGGCGGCTGGCTGAGCTGGCGACGGGGCCTCGGCTGCGCATCATCACATCATCCTTCGGCGGGCTCGCGGTCGCCCGTCAGGCGGCAGGCGGCCCGCCACGGTAGCGCTCAGTAGATCACGGTGGCGGAGAGATAGAGCTGGCTGTAGTTATTCGCCGGGGAAACGAAGTCCCAGAAGGGAAAGCGCGGCCAACGCCCATCGGCGGTCAGCGCCGGCTGCCGACTCGAGGCGCCGAGCGCGAGCACGACGTGCTGCTGGAGTTGGTAAGCCAGCTCGAGCGTGCCCCAGCTCTGATCGGCGCGGCCGACGCGCGGCAGCCCCGGCGCGCTGAGCGGATCGTCGGCCACGGCGAAGCGGAAGTAGTTGTAGAGCAGCAGATCGGCGCTGAACCAGAGGCGATCGCTGAAGAACCAGGCGGTGTGCAGGCTGTTGATCAGCAGCACGTTGTCGTTCATCGGCCCACCAGAGCCGCAGGCCGTACCGTCGCCCCGCCCCGCGCGGGCGAGGCAGAGCGCCAGACCATCGCCAGCGCGGTGGGCAACCCCCTGACCGCGCTCGCGCCGGGTCGGCAGGTACTTCTGCAGGGCGAGATCGTAGCGCAGCTCGAGCCGGTCGCGCGCGACCCGCACCAGGTAGCCGGCGGCGCCGCGCAGATTGACGACGGTGTCGTTGGCCCGGCTCTCATAGGAGACCGGCAACCAGAGCTGAGCGCTGCCGGTCAGCTTGCCCCCGAGCCAAGGATCGCGCCAGAGCGCGAGGTGATGGTAGGAGAGGCGCAGGTCGCTCGGCGTGCAGCGCCGCCCCGAACCTGCGTTGTCGGCCGGCGTGTATTCGCAGCCCGCGCCCCAGAGCAACCGCAGGCTCTGAGCCCGCGTCAGATTGAGCCGCGGCACGAGCAGCAGCTCCTGGCCGACGTTGGGGTTGTCGCCCTGCGCGCCGGTCAGCAGCGTGCCACTGCCGAGATAGGTCGAGAGCAGCGCCGCCGAGCCCTTGAAGCGCGCCCACCAGCCCGTCCCCTGGCGCCGCGCGAGCTGCAGCTCGGTGAGCTGCGCCGCGGCCGGTCGCGGCGCGCAGACCAGCGCAAACGCCAGCGCCGCCAGCGCCGCCAGCGCCGCCAGCGCCGCCCGTCGGCGGCGCGCGCGCGCCGCATAAGGCCCTGATGCTGACTTCGTCGGGATCAGGCCCGCGATCACATCACAGCTAGGCGACGAATGCCACCTTGGCGGCCCACGCCGCCGCCCCCGCGGGCCCTCCGCCAGCGCAGCGGGCCCTCAAGGCGCGGTGGCGCGCAGGTGGGCGGCGATCGCCTCGGCGGCCGCGCGCGCGCGATCGAGCTGCTCCGGCGGCAGCGAGATCCCCGCCACCACCGCATGCCCGCCGCCGCCCCAGGGCGCGCAGAGCTCGGCCAGGTTGGTCAGCGGCTCGGGACGCTGCCAGGGATTGCTGCCGACCGAGACCTTGGCGCGGCGCGGCGAAGCGGTCAGCCCCACCGTGTAGCGCAGCCCCTCGTGCAGATAGTAGGGCACGAACTTATTGAAGCCCTCGACGCCATCGGCCGAGAGGTCGAAGGTCGCCACGCCCCGCTGGACCTCGATCCGCCGCCGCAAGAGCTCGAGCTGCACCGCCTGCTGCTCGAGCACCGGGGCGACCGCCTGCGCGATCGCCGGCAGCGCCCGCGCCTGCGCCAGGGTCCCGGCGGCCAGCGCCTGGATCAGCGCCTCGACCAGCGCCTGCGGCGGCGCCTGCTCGAGCAGCGCCATCAGCTGCAGCGCCGGGGACTCGAGGCGCACCGCCTGCGCGGGGCTCTCGAAGCGCGCGCTGTCGATCAGATCGGCCCAGCGCAGCTGCTCGGCCAGCGGCGCCGGATCGAAGCCATGCTCGCGCGCCAACCAACGAGCGAGCAGACCGGCGCAGGAGGGCGCCTGCGGGTCGAAGCATTTGCGCCCGGAGCGGTCGGCAGCGAAGTGGTCGCGATCGGCAGGCTGGAGGAAGGCGCTCTGGTGATGGTCGCAAAACCAGCCGAGCCGCGGCGAGGGCGAGTAACGAAAATCGAGCACGGCGTTCTCTTCGGCGTTGAAGCACGCCGCGTGATCGGCGCCGTAGGGATCGCCCTGGCCGTGACTCATCCCGCGAAAGCTGACCACCGCGCGCGGATCGATGCGCTCGCGATAGAAGCGCCAGAACACCGCCGCGGAGACCGCGCCGTCGAAGCAATTACCGTGAAAGAGCACCTGTAGGCTCATGGATCCCTCTGCGTTGCTTCCCTCTGGTTGCTAGGTTCCCAGGCGCTTGCGCAGTTCGTCGGTGAAGTAGCCGCCCGTCAGCGCGTCGAGGTTCGCCGTGATCTCCTCGAGGCGAATCGACTCGGTGATGCGCTCACCGGGATCTTGCGGCGGATTGAGCTTGAGGAAGGTCATCAAGCGGCGCCGCGTGAAGTAGAGCGAGGTCACCTCGCGCAAGAGACCTTCTTGCACGCCGACCAACGAGGTCACGTCCAGCACCTCGGCGTTGAAGACCAGGCGGTCGAGCGACCAGTGCGCGCGCACGTTGAGCGAATAGGTGCTGTGGCTGTTGTCCTCGCTCTCCTTGATCGCGTAGACGGCCTTGTAGAGCGCGTCCGTCATCCGCCGGTCGTTGACGCCACGCTCGGCGTTGGCGGCGACCTCCAGATCCGGCACCAGCGCCTTGAGCATCGCCCCCGTACGGTAGGTCTTGACGCGCTCGGGATGGACCTGGAAGAAGCGCAAGGCCTGGACCTGCACCTCCTTGACCGTCGGCTCGCGCTCGAAGCTCAGCTTGAGCGCCCGCAGCTTGGCTGGATCCGGCGGCGGCGGCGCGGCCGGCGCGCCCCCCTCGCCCCCCTCGCCTGCTGCACCCTCTTGGGCCCCAACAGAACCTGCCGCGCCAAGCACGAGCAGCAGCGTCAAAACGACGCCAAGTGTTCGTTTCAAAGGACACCTCCTGTAGCCTTGCTCCAGTAGCCACCGCTGATCGCATCGAAGTATGCGGCGATCTCCTGCAGCCGTAGCCGATTGTGCTCGCGCTCGAGCAGGCTGGCCGGCGCTGCGTGCACCAACCGATAGGCCGCGCTGCGATACTCCGCGTAGAGACGCTGCACCTGTTGCGCGAGCTTCTGCCGCTCCTCGTCGAGATGGCCCTCGATGCGGCCGAAGTGCGGCAGCGAGCGGCGGTCGAAGACCAGGCGGCTCAGATCCCAATTCGCCATTACCTCGAAGCGCCAGGTCTGGGGATCGAAGCGGTTGTGGTAGAGGAAGGGGAGCAAGAGGTAGGGATAGGCGCGCACGAGGCGCAGCTCGCGTCCGACCTCGTAGGTCGCACCGACGGTCAGCTCCGGCAGCATCGCGGCCCACGGCGCACGGTCGCGGTAGGCCTGGTTGTCGCGAAAGTAGACCTGCTTGTACTCGAGCGTCTTGCGCCAGAAGGTCCAGAGGTCGGGCAAGTCGAGCAGGCGCCGGCTAAAGGGCGAGTGAGCCAGCGTGGCCTCGTCATCGTCGTCGCCGGTGCGCAGCCGCAAGATGCGGCGGTTGGTCAGCACCCAGAGCTGATTCTCGTCGCTCTCGAAGGCCTCAATCCAGCGCCCCGTCTCGCCGCCGCCGAGCTGCAGCACCTTGTTCCAGGTGTTGCCGGCGTCGGAGGTGCGCCAGAGCGCGATCTCCGTCAGCGCGTACCAGACCTCGGGGCGCTTGGTGATCAACAGATTGGAGACCATCTCGCCGACGAAGCGCCGCCCGCGCCGCGACCAGGTGCCGTACTCGCCCCCCTGCCAAGAGGCGAAAATGCCGTCCATCGTGCCGAGGGCGCGGACGTTGTTCGGTCCCAAGGTGATCCAGTGCACGTCCGAGCGCGGCGGCCACTGGTCCCAGTACGTCGTGATCCAGTTCTTGCCACCGTCCGGGCTGGCCATCGCCGCGCCCGACATCGCCATATGCAGCAGGCCCTTGGCCTGCGGGTCATAGAACAAGCCGTAGATCGCCGAATCGCGGATGTAGAAGTTCATCTCCTTCTCGAGCGTGATGCCGCGATCGTGAGAGATGAACAGCCCGCTGGCGGTGCCGACCAGCAGGTTGCGCGGCTCGAAGGGATCGGAGGCCACACTGTAGACCATGCGCTCGGCCTGGCCCGCGATGCCCTGCCAAATGCGAAAGAAGGTGCGCCCACGATCCGTCGAGCGATAGAGGCCGTCGGAGGTGCCGATGTAGACGCGGCTGTCGTCGGCCCATTCGAACTCGATCCAGTTGATCCCGACGATCTTGTCGCCCTTCTGCACCAAGAGCTGCTGCAGATTGACGCCCGAGGTGTGGAGGCCCTTGCCGCGCAACCAGCGCTGCAGCAGCGGTGACTTGCCGGGCAGGCCGAGGGCATACTCGAGTCGTGAATCCGGCTGGCGCTCGCGGCCGAAGAACAAGGTGCGGTAGGGCGTGACCGTGATCTCCTGCCAGGTCTTGCCGCCGTCGGTCGTGCGATAGAGCTTGCCGTTGAAGGTCCCGGCCAGGACGAAGTTGGGATCGCGATGGCTGACCGCGAGGCAGGTCATGTCGTCGCCGAAGCCGGCCGTGGTCAGCATCTCCCAGCGCACGGCATCGCCCGCGGCTGCGGCGGGCGGCGGCGCCGCGAAGGCGAGCGCGAGCGCCAGCAGCACGGTAGGCCCGGCCGCGCGGCAACTCATCGCGGGCCCCCATCACCGGCGAGACCGCGGGGATCGCAGGAGGGCTGCCGGCCCGCGGCGTCCGTGAACGCTGAGACCGCGTCGAGCTGGCCTCGCGCGCCGGAGGTGCCGCGCACGCGCACGAAGCGCACGCGAGCGAGACGGGCGCAAGCCAGGTCGAAGGCGGCGGCGCCCGTCGCCTGGGCCCAGAAGCCGATCGGGGCCCAATGCTGGCCGTCCAGGCTCACCGTGACCTCGAAGGCCGCAGTGCGGGCCGACCGGCTGCCGCAACCGCCCGCGCCTCCCCCTGCCCCACCACCGCTAACGGCGCCGTGGAGCTGAAGATCGGGTTGATCGGGGACGTCGTAGAGCTCGCGGCCGAGGGCGATCTGCAGATCGGCTAGCGGATCGAGCTCGATCAGCTTGCCATCCGGGGCGCCATTGGCGGCGAGCAGGTCCTGCCCCAGCGGCACCCTTCCCTGGGCGTCGACGCCGGTGCAGCACGAGCAATCCCCGGGGCAGTTGACGCACTCCTCACCCTGGCCCGGCTCGCAGCGGCCGTTGCCGCAGCTCGCGGGGAGCACCCCGTCAGTGAGGTCCGGCGGCTCACCAGCGGGAAGACAGCCGGGGAGGCAGCCGGCGCCCAGGAGCATCAACGCCAGCAGCGGCCGCAGCCTGGGCGAGCGGGCCCTAACCGAGCGCGAGGCCATCCACCGCCGAGGCTCCTGCCCGTGGTCGCAGGGGTCCCAGGAGTCTGTGGGGCCGGGGGGGTGTTTGATGCGGGCTATCATCGCCTTGGGCTTCGTGGCCTCGAAGCTATCCCCCACGCTTGAGGGCTGCCAACGCGGCCACCCTATACCGACGCGGCCTAGGGGCAAAGCAACCGGCGTGCCCGCAGTGCTCCGCCGTGGCCGGGCGACCGCAGGGCCCAGAGCGTCTGACAACCGGCCGAAAGCGCTTCGACGACGCGGGAGCGGCGGCACAGAGGATGGTCTCGCGCGCGACCGCAGGCGCCCAGCCGGTGGCTCAGGTGGCAGCCGCCGTTGATCCACTGCGACCACGAATGACCCCAGCCCTCGCCGGCGCTGCCGGGCGGAGGCCGCGACGCCAAGGGAAAACCGTCGCCGCCACCTTGGGCACAGGGATTGCTTTCACGAGGCACGGATGCTGCTTTGGAGGGCAATCCGATGCGTGGAAGCGATCCGATACGTGCACGGGCGTCTGCGGGCAGCCGGTCTGCGGGCAGCCTCTATGCTGCCAGCCTGGTATTGCTTCCTGCGGTCCTCGCCGCCTGCGGCGACGCCGGCGCGGGGAACGACCCGGGCTCCCGTCCAGGGAGCGTCGAGAAGCCCGTCGTCAGCTTGGCCTCACCGCCTGCCATGGCCGTCGGCCAGGACCTGCAGGTCGTCGGCCAGGGCTTCGTCGACCCGCAGCGCGGCCGCTCGCTGCTGGTCATCAGCGGTCGCTACTTCGACCCCCAGGGCCAGGCCTATCCTGGCGCGCCGATCAATCTCAAGGTCGAGGCCCACTTCGTCAATAGCACCCAGCTCACCTGGCGCATGCTCCCCAACATCGTCTTTCACCCCGACGGCAACAAGCTCGGCCGCTTCGTCGGCGAGGTCCGCGTGCTCAATCAGTATGCCGACGGCAACGAGGCGCTCTCCGCGCCGGTCAGCGTCGGCATCGAGATCAAGCCCTCGCTCGTCGTGCGCGCGCTGCGGCCGCAGGGCTCCGATTGCCGGCTGGTCGTCAGCGCCACGACCGAAGACCAGCCGCTCTCGATCGCCGTCGAGGCGGTCGGCCTGCTCCCGGGAACGCCCACGACGCCGCTCACCTTCAGCTGGACCTTTCTGCGCGAGCACCTCAGCGTCGGCGATACCTTTGGCGTCTTCGACACCGTCTCGGACAACTCTGGGGCCTTCACGATCGACGATGTCGTGCGGCAGGGCGCCGGCTCGGCGCTCCAGGATGCGAGCAGCTGCGCCGGCGGGATCCCGCCAACCTCGGCCTCCCCGCGCATGGAGGACTATGTCTTCAACTTCCTCCAGGAGCAGTGCCGCGCCAACGCCTCGGGCGAGAAGCGCTTCCTGTTCAAGGCGCTCAACGACCTGGCGGGCACCGAGGCCGGGATCAAGACGCTGCGCACGCGCAAGATCGTGAGCGGCGACGGCCTTGCCGAGAACGCCGTCTCCAACAGCCGCGACGGCCATGTGGTCACGCAGATCGGCATACGGGCCACCGATGCTCAGGGGAGCTCGGCGCAGATCGTCATTCCGCTGGAGATCTTCCAGACCGTGGTGATGCGGCGCGACACCAGCGCCGACCGCATCGTCGAGTTCGAGGCGCCCGAGATGGTGGGCTCTTGCATCCCCGGCGGCGTGCAGCAGCGCCAGATCAGCTATCGCGAGAACCAGGGCACCTCGCGCCAGCGCGGCAAGGACGTCAACCTCTCGCCTCAGTTCGGCGGTCAGCTCGGCTTTGTGCGCGGCCTCAACTTCAGCATGGGCTTCGGCGTGAGCGAGAACAGCTCCGTCAGCACCACTGCGGATTTCGGACGCGACGTGAGCAGCGACCTCTTCCCCGGATTTTACGCGCAGTATTACCGTCAGGCCGTGAAGATCGACCGCGTGGCGCGCCTGACCTGGCATGATAAGTGTGGCAGTGCTGCCGACATGGGCGAGGCGATCCTCGTCGACTGGGACTTCACGGCGGAGGTGGCCACGGGGCCCTCGGGCAAGGACGGCTCGGGCTGTCCCCCGCCCTCCCATCTGCCCCCGGTGGGCCCCTGCCGCAATGGCTGCCAGGCCCGCTCGGCCTTGACCGCCGCGCAGCAGCCATGAGCCAGGGAGGGCAGCTGGCCGAGGCCGGCCGGATCGCCTATGCCGAAGCAGCGCGGAGCGCCCGGGCGAGGGGCCCGAGCTCGCGTTCGCTGGGGCAGGGTCGGGGCGGCCCCTGGGGAGCGGTCGGGTTCGCTGGAGCGGTTGGGTTCGCTGGGGCGCGGTCGGGTTCATAGCCAGAGCGCGGCGGGTGAGGAATGCGGGCGTGGCCCGAAAGCATTGCGCGACGACGGGTTCTGGTGGGCCTCCTGGCGGCGCTGCCCGCGCTGGCGTTTGGCGAGGGCGGCGCGCTGGCGGTGCCGGGCGCGGCGGCCCGCGCGAGCTTCCGGCCGAGACCAGCGACGGGGCCGGTCGGGACTCGCAGCGGACTGGCCGGCCGGCCGCATCCCGTGCAAGCACGGCCTGGCGTCCGCGGCGGCGCTCCCACGGCCGGAGCCCGGCGGGCCAGGGCCTCGCGCCCCAATCAGCTAACCAGAGCGCCTACGGCCCAGCCCCAGGGCGCGGCGCGGCCCCAGACTGTCAGCGCAGGGGCAACCTCCTCCCACCCGTCTGCCGTACCGAGCTCACGCGCCGGCGGGCGCCGGGGCCAGCCTGGCAAGGCCAGCCGCGTGGTGGGCGGCGCGGCGCGGGCCGCTGCAGCGGCCGGCGTATCTGGAGCGGGCTTGATCGCGGGCGCCTGGGGCTTCAGCACGACCCGCCACACGGCCACCAAGCGAGCCATCGATCGCCTGGCGCACCGCGTCTACGCCGCCGGCGCGGCCTACCTGCGCCAGGCCCCCTTGCGCACGATTTGTTTCCTGCTCGAAGCGCGCCCCGATGGGCTGGTACTCAATCTCGGCGCGGCCCTGGTAGGTGGCACGCTGTCGGCCGTCAAGGGCGTCACGCAGGGGCTGGGGCGCGAGGCCTGGCGCTTCAGCACGATGAGCCATGAGGTGCGCAAGGTCGATCGCCGGGCCTCGAAGGGCGACTACGGCGGAGCGATGGAGCTCATCGACGACCTCGCGGCCCAGGGCAGCGCCGGTGCCCCCACCGCCGCTGCAGCGCGGCGACGGGTCTTGCTGGCGATGGCCCGCGGAGTCGAGACCGGCAACCGCGGCGCCCAGCCGACCAGCGTCGGGGAGCAGGAGCGCCGGACGGAAGAACGAGCCGGGCTCTACCGCGGGCTGCTGCAAGACCTCTCCAGCAGCAACGCTTCCCAGCCGCAGAACGGGCGCCTGCAGCGCTATAACGCGCGCACGCTGGCCCTGATCAAGCGCAAGCTGACGGGGATCAGCGGCAGCCGCGGCCAGATCCGCAAGGCCGTCAAGGCCGGCCACCCCTGGGAGGTCGAGGCAGCCTACGACCTGCTCGAGGCGACGACGCAGGAGCTCGACCCGAACTACGCGATCGCCACCGACGCGACCGCCTCGGCGCGGCGCCGCAGCGACCTGCAACGCGCCACCTTCGAACAAGCCGAGCGCGCCGCCTTCGACGCCTTCACGATGGCGCGCCATCCCGAGCGCTTCGCCGGACCCGACCAGGCCGCCGAGGACGTGCGCGAACGCGCCGCGACCCAGCTCGCGATGGCCCAGCAAATCGTGGAGGGCGTCGAGCGCGAGCTCGGACCCGTCGACGGCAAGAACGCCGCGCTGGCGCGGCTGGCGAAGTACCACCTCGGAATGGCCGAACGTCAATTCAACGCCGGCATGCTCACCCTCGGCCGGCAGCGCCTGACCGACACCATCGGCTCCGGCCTGTCGAATCTCAGCTGGATTCTCTGGACCTGGCTGCGCCACGGCGCGCTCTTGATGCCCCAGGGAGAGCATGTCAATCGGAAGATGCAAGAGGTGGCGGCGAACCGGGCGATACAGAATCGCCAGGAGCAAAATCGCGCGGCGGCCGGCGCGATGGGGGCCGGAAACTGAGAGGCGCCGCACCAGGCGGCCCCTCTGTGCCCCGTCTTTCATCGCACCGACCCGAAAGTTCGCGCGCACGTGTCGCTGTGCATGCTCGCGCTCCTGCTCGAACGCACCCTTGAGCGCCGCCTTCGCAAAGCGGGCAAAGCCATGACCGCCCCCGCGGCCTTCGAGGAACTCGCCGCCGGCCATCTCAACATGGTCGCCACCGGGCCCGACGAATCCGTCGCCTACGTCGCCACCGAGCCGAGCGTCGAGCAGCGCGAGCTGCTTGCTCGCCTGCGCATCGAGCACCTCGTCGACCAGGATCAGATGGCCGCCCGCATCGACCCGAGGCCTGCCGTGTAGCCTGCTTTGTATCTGCGGCCTGATCCGGAGTCGCTTGATTTCAGCTACTTGCGCGTGGGGGTGGTCAAGATGGGGTTAGCAGCGGCTGTAAAGCTCAGCGCCGTGTCGCCTCACCCCGCCGTGTCGCCTCACCCGGGTTGATGCGCGGCCGTGTCGCCTCGGGTTGATGCGCGGTGTCGCCGGTGAGCCGCCGTGTCGCCTCACCCGGGTTGATGCGCGGCCGTGTCGCCTCGGGTTGATGCGCGGTGTCGCCGGTGAGCGGTGTCGCCGCACCCGCGGTGTCGCCGGTGAGCGGTGTCACCTGTCGCACCCGGGTTGATGCGCGGACCTATCCCTGTCGCACCTGTCGCACCCCACCTGTCACCTGTCGCACCCGGGTTGATGCGCGGGCCCATCCCAAGGCCGGTCTTCCGGCGGAACCCAAGGCCGGTCTTCCGGCGGAACCGGGACCGAAGGTCGGACGGAAGGCGCAGCGCTTTGGGCTAACCGTTCAGAATCATGCGGCAGCATGATCGGCACGTCGTCTGCAATCGCCCCGGCGCTACATGAGCCTGCCGCGGCCTGTAATCGCTGGTGAGACGCTGATGGTGACGCGCCGCTGTGCGCAGCGGCAGTTTCTGCTGCGGCCGTCGGGCGCGGTCAATGGCATCGTCGGCTACTGTCTCGCCGTCGCGGCCGAACGATATGGCGTGCGGGTGCACGCCTTCTGCGTGCTCTCCAATCACCTGCATCTCGTGATCACCGACGTTCGCGGGACGCGGCCGGAGTTCTGCCGCTGGCTCTTCGAGTTCACGGCGAAGTGCCTCAACGCGCACTGGGGACGCTGGGAAAACCTCTGGGCGAGCGAGCCGCCGTCGGTCGTGCGCCTGGTGGATGCTGAAGCCCAGCTCGACAAGGCCGTCTACACGCTGACCAACCCGGCGGCAGCGGGCCTGGTGACAGAGCACCATCACTGGCCCGGGCTCATCAGCCGGCCGGCACGGCTCGGGCGCGCCGAGTCCTATAAGCGGCCCAAGCGCTTCTTTCGTGAGCGGGGGCCGCTGCCAGCAGAGGCCAGTTTGACGGTAGCTCCGCTGCCCGCGTACGTGGACCTGGACGCGGATGAGTACGTTGCGCTGCTGACCGACGCGGTCACTGCGCGCGAGCTGGCGCTTGCAGACCAACGCCGCCTGGAGGGCAGGGGCGTGCTTGGCCGCCGCGCCGTGCTGCGGCAGTCGGCGTTCGATACGCCGAGCCGGCCCGAACCACGCCGTAAAACGAGTCCTCGGGTGGCCGGTGGGAACAAATGGGCGCGCATCGAGGCGCTGCAACGCCTGCGCGATTTCGTCGCGGGCTACCGGGACGCTTGGTTACGCTGGCGCGCGGGCGACCGGGGCGCAACCTTTCCCTTTGGCACCTACGCGCTGCGGCTTTACGCGGGCGCGTGTTGCGCCAGGCGCCCTGAGGCAAAGTCCACCCGGCCCGCGCGCTCCCCGCTGCCCTCGTGCCTCGCGCCTCGCCACGCTGAGATGGGCTGGCTGCGTTCAGGCGGGTAAAGACGCCCCCTCGCCCCAAGAGAAACAGCGGCAGCCGCCGCCCTCCTGGTCAATCCCGTCCCGCCTCTCGCCCCTGTCCCGCACACCTGCGCGCTTCGCATACCATCCGCACCGGAACGGCAAGCATCCGGAAAACCTCTTCTCCGGAAAACCTCAACCCCGGAAAACCTCAACCCGAGTAGGGGCTCTGCCCTCGCAGATGCCATCGAGGCCGAGCAGATTGACGAGCGGGTGCTATCGCCCTCGAAAGGATCGACAACCCGTTCCCCAACGTCGACTTCCGCGTTTTCGCCGGCGGAAGTGAGCCGCAGAGCCGCTCTCCGGCTGGCGGCTGACAGCACGGGGTTGTGGCAAGGCGCCTGGTGCGTGTGCAAAGCGATCGGTTGCACTTTCTCGCAGTGAATGGCCTCTGTGACGAAAGCGATCCGGTCGCAAGGCACCGACGGTCGGATGCACCGGACCGGTATGCGGACATCAGCGGGACAGTAGGCAGCTAAGTGCTTGAAAGCACGGGGGGCCGTCGTTGGCACTGTGAGTGCGCTGTCGCGGGGGCGTGTCGGGACGTGCAACAGCAGCGGCGCCATCGGAGCGGGGGTATCAACGAAGGCGACCCGGTAAGTCAGCGCTCTACCATGTCATCGACACGCACTACGAGGCGGTGCTGGCGCAAGCCGACGCGCATGGTGCCGGCTACCCGGCGTTTGTACGCAAGGAATTCGAGCGTTACCTGCGTTGCGGACGGCTTGCCGGAGGGTTCTCGCGCCTTGTCTGCAAGGCATGTGGATTCAACCACTTGCTGGCGTTTTCGTGCAAAGGCAGGTTGTGCCCGTCGTGCGCGAATCGACGGATGGAGCAGACGGCGTTGTTTCTGAGCGCGAAGGTGCTGCCCAAGGTGGCCTACCGGCAGTGGACAGTGTCGCTGCCGTGGCGCATCCACTGGCAGGTGGGCACCAACACCAAGCTGCTCAGCGCGGCGTTGTCGGTGGTGTTACGCAGTCTGTTTGCCTGGCAACGGCGTGTGGCGCGACGGGTCGGTATCGCCCAGCCTCTGTGTGGATCGGTGACCTTCATCCATCGGTTCAATTCACAGCTGCTTCTGTCCCCACACTTTCACGCGCTGGTGCCCGATGGCGTGTTCTCCGTCGACGAGGGTGGGGCGCTGGGTTTCGCGCAGCTCCCACCGCCGCGCGACGACGAAGTCGAAGCGCTCCTACGCCGCATCGGAGACCGCATCGAGGCGCTGGTGCAGCAGCAATGCGCTGATGCCATCGACGACGATGACCCCGATGCGCTGCAGCACTCCCTCGCGGAGGCCACCCAGGCGCCTCGTCGCCATCCATGGCAGACCCACCCGGCACCCCAGCCGCCGGCCCGGCCTCGCTGCTTTGCGCTCGACGGCTACTCGCTGCACGCCGACGTTGCAGTGGCCGCCGAGGATCGGCGTGGCTTGCGTCGGCTGCTCCGCTACGGTGCGCGACCGGCGCTGGCTGCCCGCCGTGTCTCGCTGTTAGAGGGCATGGTCGTCTACAGGCTTCGCAAGCCCACCGCCACCGGACGGACGCAGCTTCAAATGACCCCGCAGCAGTTCATCCGCCGGCTTGCCGCCCTGACACCGCCACCTTGGCTCAATCTCATCCGCTTCTATGGCGTTTTCGCCTCCGCCCACCGCCAGCGCCAGGCTATCGCCCAGCGCGTCGCCCAACAGCTCGATCCGGCCGACGACCCGTTTGCTTGTCCGCCGCTGCGCCCCCAGCAGTCAACCGACCGCCATGACGCCCCTTCCTCCGCGCCGCCGCCGCACCTGCGCATCGCCTGGTCTGAACTCCTGCGGCGCACGTTCGACGATCCCCTCGTCTGCCCGCGCTGCCAACGTCGAATGCGTCTGATCGCTGTCGTCAAGGACCCCGACGCCATCGCCGCCATCTTGGCTCACCCCGCTCATCGCGACGACGACCCCGGCACCGGTCCCGACCCTCCGCAGTTGCCCCCGAACCTCGAGCCCCAGCCCGAGCTGTTCCAATCGAGACCTGAACCGCTCCAACCTCGCTGACCGCCATCGGCTCGGCCAGCGTTGGCCAAGCTGCGCCCGCTGCAGCCCTACGAGCCGACTGCTGCCCCTACACTGCTCGCCCGAGCGGCTGACTCACCGCCGCGAACCGCTGGCCCCGACCGGCGATACTCGCCTCCGCAGGCGAAAACGTGGATTAAAGGCCTTACCCTTTTTCCGGACCTACGGCGGCTCGCTTGTCGCGGCCGCGGGAGACCACCATGCACTCGCCTGAAACCTTGGGACGCCAGATCACGTTCTTCTTCACCGACTACCTGGTTGGCCAGCGCGGGGCGAGCCCGCATACGGTCCACAGCTACCGCGACACGTTCAAGCTCCTGCTCGGCTTCGCGGCTTGCCGCGCCAGCAAGAAGGTCGCCGATCTCTCGCTCGCGGACCTTGACGCGCCGACGGTGCTCGCTTTCCTCGAGCACATCGAGGGCGAGCGGAAGTGCAGCATCGCGACCCGCAACGTCCGGCTTGCCGCGATCCGCACGTTCTTCCGCATCGTCGCGGCCAATGTTCCCACGGCCTTCGAGCAGTGCCAGCGGGTAATCGTGATACCGATGAAGATCGCGCCACGTCGGCCGATCGACTACTTGGAGCGCAACGAGTTGGAGGCGGTGCTCGCCGCCATCGACAGGTCGAAGTCCGGCGGGCTGCGCGACTACGCCCTGTTCGCGCTCATCTACAACTGCGGAAACCGAGTGCAGGAGACCCTCAATCTCAACGCGAATGACCTCCACCTCTTCAAGCCGTTCTTCGTGCGCCTGCGCGGCAAGGGCAACAAGGAGCGCGTGAGCCCGCTTTGGCCCCAGACCGCCGTGGTGCTCCGCGATCTGCTGGCCCGACGCGGGGTCGAGCCGACGAGCACTGCGCCGATCTTCGTCAACCAGCGCGGTGAGCGCCTCGGTCGCGACGGGGTCGCCTACCTCCTGCAGAAGTACGTGGAGAAGGCCGGCGTGCGCGTCTCGTCTCTGGGCCGCAAGCGCGTTCACCCTCATTCGCTCCGGCACACGACAGCCGTGCACATGCGCCGCGCGGGCGACGAGCCCAACGCGATCGCCGCCCTGCTCGGGCACGCGCAGATCACGACGACCGAGCGTTTCTACGGCCACGTCGATCTCGAGGAGAAGCGCAAGGCGATCGAGGCCAACCCGCCGCCGATCAAGCCGACGCGCGGGCGATGGCGCCGGCCGGAAGTTCTGGAGTTCCTGACCAGCTTGTAGATGGGCCTCGGAGTATCAGGGCTGGTCGTGGTACTTTTGCCGCCCGGTCGCCAGGAGGGCGAAGAGCGGAGAGCAACCATGGCAGTGCGTGCGATGCGCGAGCGGCTGGCGCAGGATCTCGGCGCGTGGCTGACAGACGGGCTGATATCGAAGGAGACCCACGAACTCCTGAGGCAGCGGTATGAGCTGAGATCCTTCGGAGTTGGTCAGGCGATAAAGTACCTAGGCATCTCGGGAGGTCTCCTCGCTTTCTTCGGACTTCTCGGACTCGCCGGCGCGATTTCCAGCTCGATGGTGGTGGCCTCCTTTCTCCTGCTCGCGGTGGGTGCTGGGCTCACCTGGGGAGGGATCTGGCTGTCGATCGACAAGCTGGGACGTTACGGCATCTCGTCGAAAGTGGTCCTGACGCTGGGATTGGTAACAGCGACGCTCGGGATCGGTGTAGCGGCGCATTCCTTCGATGTCCCCGAGGAGCAGATCGTCTTGGTCACGGGGGTTCTGACGCTTCCTGTCATTGGATTCCTTGCCTATCGATTCGGGAACATCTTCGTCCTGATCTTGGGGCTCCTTGGCTTCTTCCACTGGGTCGGGAGCTGGACGGCGATGTTCGGCCGGTCGACCTATGGCGTGTTCATTCAAGATCCGCGCTTGATGAGCGCCGCAGCTCTTCTCGGCATCGGGATCGGCATTTACCACGAGCTGCATCTACGTGCGCGAACGGGCCGTTTCTTCCAGGCCTATGAAGCGGTCGGTCTCGTCTACCTGAATCTCTCGCTGGTCATCATGACGATCGATGGAGACGCTCGTTGGGGGGGCGCAAACATTTGGATCGCAGCTTTTGCCCTGGCCGCCATTGGTCAGATCGTCGCGGGGGCGCGGCTGCATAACGGCCTGATGACTGCATTCGGCGTGACCGCCTTCGGGGTCAACGTCTACACGCGCTATTTTGAGCATTTCTGGCAGCGCACGCATGAAGGCGTCTTCTTCCTCCTCGGTGGTCTTTCTCTCTTCGGTGCTGGAGTGGCCTGCGAACTCCTGCTGAAACGAGTTCGGGAGAAAGCAGCATGAGCACACGGTTGAACCGCCGGATTCTTGTCGAGATCGACCACCTGGCCATGCAGGGCATCCTTGATCCAAGGCAGGTGCAACAGATTGCAGCGCGGTATCCGACCGAGCGCTGGGACGTGCTCGTGCTCGTCCGTTGGTTCACGATTCTCGGCGCCGTCACGGCCGGCGCTGGCATTGTCTTGCTCGCCAAGGAGCTCGTAAACGCCCTCCGCCTCGGGGAGATCGGCCTCGCCGGCGCCACCGTGGGCCTGATCTTCCTTGCGCGTTGGCTCACGCGAGCCAAGGGGCTTGAGAAGACTGGGGCCGCCCTGGAGATGGCTGCCGGCTTCGCGCTGCAAGGCCTAACGATTCTACTGGCGATCGACTTCTCTACCGGGTCGAAGAATTGGCCTGCACTGGTGGGAACGCAATCAGTCTTGCTCGCGGGTCTTGCCTATCTTCTGCGCAACCGGCTCGTGCTCATCCATTCGGGGGTCTGCTTCTTCGTCTTCTTTGGTGGCGAGACCGGCTATGTGTCCGGGTGGGGCGCCTATTGGCTGAGCATGAACTACCCGCTGCGCTTCATTGCCGCCGGTCTTGTCTTCCTCGGAGTCGCCTGGTTGCACGCAGCGCGCTTGCGGGGTGCGTACCAGTCATTTTCTCGCGTCTATGCGCACCTTGGTCTTCTCGTTATTCACCTGGCGCTCTGGTTCTTTGCGGTGTTTGGCTACTTCGAGGAACACGTCCGCTGGGAAGGCAACGAAGGCGAGCGAATCGGCTTTAGCCTCCTCTGGGCCATAGTCAGCGTGGCGTGCCTATGGTTCGCTGGAACATTGGGTCAGCGGATGCTTCGGGGTTACGGCCTGACGTTTCTCATCATCAACGTCTACACGTTCTACTTCCAGTTCGTAGTCGCTCACTCTGCAGAGGCGTGGTGGCTCCATCTCCTGCTGGTGGGTGGCACTCTGGTATGGCTTGGATTCTGGCTCGAGCGGCGCTTGCGACACGGAGGCACGGGCGGGCCACCGGCTTCGCCATCCGCAGCTTCGCCTACTCAGCCGCTGTGAAGCGACCAACCTGCTGAGCGGTCCGCCCCAACAGAGTCCCGTCGATGATGGCAGCGCTTCGTGCATCCGGAAGTTCCGGATGCCCCTCGCTCTGCGCGATGCTTGCTGCGTCGAGCTCGTGGTTTGACATGTTGGCGTTATGCCGAGTGATCTGCGGCCAGCCCGAGCGATTCCAGGCTCTTGGAGGCGCGACTCGGCATTACGTCCTACTCCGGATTTCTGACTGCGTTGCCGCCGATCGACAGCCCGGTCAGTGCCCCGTCCTTGACCTGCTTCCAGAGCTCATCGTCCTCGACGCGCACGGCGAGGAGCCAGGTGCCCTTCTTCACGTGTCCGCCGACGGCGTCGAAGTCGACCGGTGCTACGTAGGACTCGAGGATCTTCACCCGGTCGTTCACGAGCTGGCGGTGCATGAGGCCGACGTTCTGGTACTCCTCCATGAAGCGGTGAGCGGCCTCGCGCACCTCGAGGGCGGAGTAGATGTCCTTCTGCGAGTCGACCGTCTCCGGCTCGAGGACGACGCCGAGGACGAAGCGCTCCTCGTCCGTCTTGAAGAGCGGGATCTGCTTGGCGAGCGCCTCGGCCACGAGCGGGTTCGTGGCTCCTGGCCCAGCTTCGTCCGCCAGCCACTCGAGGTCATCGGTCTTGCGCAGCTTGGAGGAGCTGACGAAGAGCCGGCTGCGCTTCTGCCAGAGTCCGGCGCCTCGGCCTTCGGTCACCTTCATCGTGAAGAGATGGCCGACCTTGCTCAGCGCCCTCCTCGCGCGAGCCGAGTCGGTGTACGCGACTACGAAGTCGCCCTTGAGCTTCGAGACCGCGTCCGCGATCTCCTCGGGCGGGATCCCGTCGTCGAGAGCCCACTCCTCGGCATAGGGCGGGTCGATGAAGAACAGGGTCCCGGCTTCATCGAAAGGGATAGGCCGAATAGAGCGGGTTTGGGCCGACAGGGCCGGGTAGCCCGGGTGGCCGGCTGAGGCTGATTCCGATTCTATCAGGGTTTGGATCGTAAACCAGGATGCAAGCTATTCCGGGGAAATGGGAGTGGAGACGCACGGATGCCAGGGCCGCCTCGAGAATCGAGCGCGGCGGTTGGGTAGACCGGTCAGTCGACGTAGATGACGGGGACGTCATCCAGCTCGGGCTCGTCGACGTGGCCGAAGTCGAGCTCACACTGCGGGGGAGCACGGGCGGGGGCTTTGCGGGGCGGCTCGGTCGGCAGACCGAGGTGGCTGAGGATGCGCTCGATGGTCTGGGGATGCTCGATATGGCTGATGTGGTGCATCTTCGAGCCACAGCATCCGCAGACGATGTCGAAGTCGAAGACTCTCTTGAGCAACTCGTGCCAGGGCCGTCTGTAGCGCGGAGGCAACGGCGGGAGGTCTTCTTTGGGCGCGGCAGAGGGCTCGGCGATGGCCGTCGCCTCCGTGGTGGTGGACGGCTTGGTGGTGGTGCTGGGGTTGCCCTGAGGTTTGCAGGGCAACAGACCCTTCAGCGCCGGCCGAACCGTCGCGCGCGGGGCGAACACTCCGTGAAAGCGGACCAGATTCATCCGCTTGGGAGGAATCGTGGCGATAAGCCGACGAAGGAAGTCCTGGGGCGGCAACACGATTTCGCTCTGCCCGGTGTAGTAGGGTTTTCGTAGCTTGAGGCGGACGTTTCCCTCGGAGGTCAGCGAGAGCCGCTTTTGTGCGAAGGGAGGCCTCAGCCCGTAACGCAGCAGACGCTCGAGTGTCTTTCTGTCTCTTTGGTGGACGGCCAGATCGGCGTGCAGCGAGTAGCCCTCGAAGACGGCGCAGCGTGACCTGCGGGGCCGGTCGTTGTCTGTAGCCCGAGACCAACGCGGAGCCTTGCACGGCGCATTGACGGCAGCGGCCTGATCGTCAAGCATGGCCTGAGCATCCTCGTCGACTGGACCGTCATCATCGGAGTCCGACAGGAGCTTGTCCACCTTCGCGGCCACCCGAAGCAGGAGCCTGTCGATGTCGTCGTCGCTTGGTGGGGCAAGGCGGTGAAACTGCAGCCCGCCGTTGCCATCGTCGGAAAATACGCCGTCTGGGAGCCATCGTGTTTTCTGTACTCCGAGAGAGCAGAAAACGCCTGGCCGGCCCGTGCCCCGCGGAAGACACGAAGATTTCGATGGCCACCTCTTCGGCGCCGCGCCGCAGCACCCATTGACGCGCCACGCCCCCTGGTGGCCGCCAAGTGGTGTCAGCCGCGACTCTCCATGAGCCCGCGCCCAGCGAGGGCGCCTCTAGCATGTTCGGCCAAATCGCGCTTACCGCCAGTTCGGCGCTCTCCGCCCTCAAGGTGGCGTCGAACTCGATCCGCTTCTTGAAGCCCGCCACCGTTTCAGTCTGGAAAACCTCAACCCGAGTCGGGGCTCTGGGCGGGGCTCTGGGCTCTTCCGAGTCGGGGCTCTTTCTTCTCGCATTTTCGTCGTCAGCGGCCCGGCGTGCCTGGGGCCACGTACTCGCGCAGGCCGGAGGGCGGGACGGGGGGGCAGGAGTTGCTGTGGGCCTTGGCGAGCTCGGGGTTCCACTGCCAGTCGGTGAGGATGGCACGACCGAGCTCTTGCTCGACACCACAGCCATCGCGCTGCCGCACCACCGCCACGCGCTCGAGCTGCACGAGCTGGCGATAGACGGCTCCGAACTCGCCCGGCAGCACGGCGACGTCGAGGCTCGTGCCGGCCAGCGTCGTCGAGGTCGCCTGGTCATCGACCTCGACCCGGAAGGCCGCGTCGACCTTGGCCGAGATGCCGGGGTCGAGACCCAGCGTCGAACCGAGGGTGCCGACGAACTCGAGACTTCGCGTGCGCGACTCGCTCGTATCCTCCGAGTACTTCATCGTCGCCGGCGGGCTCGTGCCGCGGATGCACGAGCGGATCAACGTCGGCACGTAGAAGCGCACCGGCCTGGCGCTGCCATCCTCCTCGATCGACACCGGGGCCCAGACGCGCAGCGGAATCGAGCGCCGCGCCACCTTACCGCTGCGGTCGACCGCCGTGACGAGGATGGTCGACTGGTAGCTCTGCGCCTGCTCGTTGGGCAGCGCCGCCGTCCGCACCTGCGATAGGCGAAACTTCGGCGCCACGCCAACAGTTTGGCCCGCCTGTCCGACATAGACCAGCATCTGGTCGAAGAGCCGATTGCCCGTCCCGACCCCCGTCTCGCCAATGCCCTGCTGGATTACCGTCTGCTCGCGCGGCGTACCCGTGCCGAGCGCGCTGATCGTGCCCGTGGGCACATAGTCGATGATCGTCACCGGCCCGCGCTGCGGGAAGAGCTGCTGCGGGTCCGTCTGGTAGTCGCTGCCAAAAAAGCCGTCGAAGCGAAAGCTCTCCTTGAACATCGTGTAGGAGACGATCAGGCCTCCCTGGGTCGGCCCCGCGCCGAGGCCGATCGCCTCGACCTCCAGCACCAGGGGCGTCATGGCGGTCGTGTCGGTGACCGGCTGCCCGCAGCCGGCGTTGAGGGGCTGCAGCCGCCGCACGACAATCGAGGGCGCGACCTCGATCTTGATCGGAATGCGCTCGGAGAGCGGGCTGGTCGCCCCGTCGGCGCCGACGTTCGCCGCCTGCATCGTGCCCTCCAGCACGCCGATGTCCTGAACCTGACCGAAGGGCATGTTCGGACCGACCACCCAGCTCAGGGTGCCGCCGTTGACGGCCTGCAGCGACGCCAACTCCACGCGGACAGGGCTGCGGCCGGAGGGCGTCGTGTAGCTGCCCTCGATGACGACGCGGGTGCGCTCACCGGCCGCCTCGGCGGCGAAGTTCTCGCCCATGATGGTCAGCGTATCGCCCAGGGCCAGGCGCGTCGGAGAGACGCCCTGCAGCACCGGACGCGTCACCCCGGCCTTGGGCGGCGGCGCGCCCTCGCCTCCGCAGGCGGGCAGCCCGGCCAGCCCGGCCAGCCCGGCCAGGCCCGCCAGCCCGACGGTCAAGAGCCTCAGCGCATGCGCATCGGCCAGCCTCTTCATGCTCGTTACTCCTCGGGCGCTTAGGCCCACCGAGGACTTCTCTATCAAGTTTCGTACCAACCGCCGGCGAGCACGCCTCCTGGCGCTGGCCCGCCGCAATCCCGCGGTGTTGCAAGCCTCTTCCGGCCGGGGAGCGGCTAGGGCTCCAGCCCCCCCGCGGGCTTTTGTCGCCAGGCAATCGCGGCGGCGGCGCCGCCGAAGCCGCCCGGGTCCACGCCAGGACGCCCCCCTGGCGACCGCGCACCGCGGCGAAAGCGCGACGGTGCACCGCGGCGGAAGCGCGGCGAAACGTGGCGATAGCCCGGCCCGCAGGCTTGACAGGCACAGAGGGGCAGGCTAGCTCCTGGCCGCTCCTTTGCATACGCCTGCATACGTCTGCATACGCTATGCATGCGTCTGCAGACGCTGCCCTTGCACAGTCGGAGGTCGGAGTGCTTCACCTCGAGACGCGGCCAAGCCCATCCCCTCCCCGCCCGGGGGCCGTGGGCCACTTCTGCAGCCTTCTGGCCCTCGGCGCGCTCGTCGCCGGGGGCTGCCAAGCGGACATGGCACGGACGGCAACCTTCGACCGCGGCGTCGTCTCGGCCGACGCTGGCGTGCTCGCGCAGCCCCTCGCCTGCGCCGACCAGGCGCCGCCCGCCGCGCCGGTGGTGGACAGACTCAGCGTCCAGCCGACCACCGTCGTGCGAAAGGCGATCCGCGGGCTCGCCGCAGGGGCCGCACAGGTCCTCGTGGAGCGCGGTGACCAGCGCTTCGGTCCGGTCAACGTGGTCGACGGTCGCTTCTGCCTGCTCGTCGACCTGCTGACCGGCGCGCAGAATCCCCTGCGCCTGATCGCGCGCTCCCCGCAGGGCTGCCTCGGCCTGCCGGCGAGCGTCACCGTGCTCCAGCAGGGCGTCACCCAGCTCCCCCCGACGGGCGCGGGGCGGCGCAACGCCGCGCTGGGCATGCCGGCGGAGACCTCGGTCGCGCCGAGCGGCTTGAGCCAACGCGCGCTGATCACCGACGGCGAAGAGGGCACGGCCGTCGAGCTGAGCCCGCTGCTGGCCTTCGAGGACGTCTGGGTGACCATCAACCTCGGCAGCGCGCAGCGCATCGGCAGCGCCCGGCTGGCCTGGAACGCGCTCGGAAACGACTACTTCGCCACGCGCTACCAGCTCCTCTTGAGCAACGAGGCCACCCCGGGCCCGCCGAGCGCGACGAATCCGGCCTGGGCGGTCGTCGTCGATGAGAGCAGCGGCACGGCGCAGCCGCGGGACATCCTCGTCACGCCCGTACGCGAGGCGCGCTGGGTCGGACTGCGCCTGATCGACGACGCCTCCTACGGGACCGACGCCTATCGGCTCGCGGAGCTCTCCGTCTTCACCGAGGGCGGCACCACCGGCGCCGGTCCAACGGTATCCGAGACCTGTCCTTAGTCGCCCGCTTCAGACCCTGCTTTCCGCTGCAGGCCCTACTTCCCGCTCGGCCACTGCCCCTCGCCCGAGTTGAACACGTTCTCGCCGGCGCCATCGCGCCGCTGCGGCCCGCGACCCGATCCTTGGCGCTCGCGCGCGCGCCGCAGCGACCTGGTCATGAAGCTGCCCGTCATCGCGTCGATCAGCCCCGTCAGCTCCTCGATGCGGATGCGCTGGCTGATGCGCGCCGCCAGGTCGGGCGGCGGGCGGAGGATGGTGTCGATCTGCAGGCGGCGGCGAATGTAGTAGATGGTCGTGACCTCGCGCACGACGCCGTCGAGGATGCCGATCAGCGACTGCACGTCGAGGACCTCGGGGTTGAACATCAGGCGATCGAGCACCCAGCTCACCTGCACCCGCCAGCCCAGCGCGTCACCGTTGACGGCCTCGCTCTCCTTGAAGGGCAGGCTCTGATAGAGCCCGTCGTTGAGCTCGCGGTTGACGTGGCTGATCGAGTTGGTGAACTCACCACCGATCGTCGGCACCAGCGCCTTGAGCATCGCGTTGCGGCGCATCGCGCGGATGCTGTCCGGATGGACGAAGTAATAGCGAATCGCCGCGTCTTGCACCTGCTGGACGGTCGGCTCGTGATGAAAGCGCGCCAGCACCTCCTCCTCGCTCAACGCCTGGGCCGGCAGGGGCGCCAGGCAGAGCGCGGTGAAGAGCCCCGCGGCAGCGAGGAGCGTGGCGCGGAGGCCGCGGCGGCGATGGATTCTAGTCATGGGTACCCTCCTGGGGTGGCAAGCGCAGATCCGGCCCTGTACCCGGCCAGCGCACGAACCACTTGGCATCGTAACCGTGCGGTCGGCCGCCACGCGCATAGCGCGTCAGATAGCCACCGGTGATGAAGTCGAGATAGGCGTGCAGCTCCTCGAGCCAGAGCCGATAGGTCAAGCGCAGGCGCATATCCTCGGGCGGCGCAGCGATCAGCAGCGCCTGCGTCCGGCGGTACTCGCTATAGAGCCGGTGGATGCTGCGCCGCAGCCAATCGCGGCCCTCGCTGTTGAGACGCTCGATGCGGCCGAAGAGGGCGCTCTCGAGGTTGAAGACGAGCGACGAGAGATCCCAGGAGAGCATCAAGCGCAGCTCGTTGAAGCGAAAGGCCGGCTTGTTGTCGAAGCGGTAGGTGAAGCCCGCGCCGCGCAGGATGCCATCTTGGGTCAGGCCGTAGTCGCGCGCCTGGAGGTGGGTCCACGAGAGGTCGACCCGCGGCAACAAGCCCTTGAGCCGCGCCCGTGCGCGATAGTCGAGCTGCCGCCGCACCTCGAAGCCCGTGTAGCGGTAGGCCGCCCAGAGCATGTCCGTGATGACGGGGGCGGAGTCGCCGCGCAGCAGCCGCGCCAGCGCCGCGCGCCGCGCGGGCGGGAGCTCGTCCGGCTGACGCGGACGGTCGCCGAGATTGCGCCGCATGCGCCAGAGAGCCCGACTCCAGACGACCCAAAGCAGCGCCGGGTCGCGGGGATCGTGCTCGAACCAGGATAGCCGCCCGAAGGTCTCGCCCGAGTAGATGACCTTCCACTGCTGGCCGCCGTCGATGCTCTCCCAGATATACGCCCCTCCCGAGTCCACCATGCCGGGCGAGAGCAGCGAGGGCAGCATCAGATTGCTCAGCGCCCAGAGGTGCCCCTTGCGCCAGGGATTGACCGAGACCTTCACCATCTCCTGGCCGAGGAACTTCGGGCCGCCGAGCTGCGTCCAGTCCTCGAGCTGCGCGGTCATCAGGTTCGCCGTGGTGAACAGGCCGTCATGCGTGGCGATATAGCCGCGCTGGCGGTCATGGGGATCGATGGTCACCCAGCGCACGACGCGCGCCGTCGGGAAGGTCGTGAAGTAGATCCACTCCCAGGTGCGCCCGCTATCCGGCGAGCGCAGCATGCCGTAGTCCGTGCCGGCGAAGATGTAGCGGGGGTCCCAGGGGTTGAAGTAGATCCACCAGACCACGCCCGCCCCGAGGCCTTGCTGCGTCGACTTGCTCCAGCTATGGCCACGGTCCTCGGAGAAGAAGAGCCCATCACCGGTGGCGATCAACACGCGATCGGGGTTGAGGGGGTCGACGGCCGCCGAGAAGACCATGCGCGACCAGTTGGCGAAGCCGCCCCAGGTGCGGACCCAGGTTTGACCGCCGTCCTCGGTCATGAAGAGGCCGAAGAGCGTGCAGAGATAGACCCAGTTGGGGTCGCGCGGGTGAATCACGAAGAGACGACCGTGCGGGATGATGTTGCCGCGCAGCAGCAGGGTCTGCTTGATATTCAGGCCAGCTGTCGGCTTGCCGAAGCGGCGCACCACGGACTGGAGGCGCGGCGCGCGGCCAGGCAGGCCGACGCCGAAGTTGCGGTTGGCCTCCTCGCTGATGCGGCCGCCCGACCCTGGCGCGATCGGCGCATAGCCCAGCACATTCCAGCGCGACTTCATCGCGCGATGATGCCCCGAGGTGATCGAGAGCGGCTCGGGGCCACCCGTCGAGACGGGCGAGCGGCGGAAGGTCGAGTCGCGCGGGCGACTGAGCATCGTCGGCTGCGCTGACGAGTTGCCATAGACGATATCGGGCAGCGATCCGCCGCCGATCTCGAGCTGTCCGCGCGTCACCGAGGGAACCACCATGCTGAGTCGCGGTCCGAGCACGCTGGTGGCGCGGCTGCCCCAGCCATCAAAGCGCTGCGCGCCGTAGAAGATCACCTGCCCGGCATCGCCGTAGGTCGGCCGGCGCTCGACGATCAGGCGGGACTCGGTCCAGGTCTTGCCGCCATCCTCGGTCTTGAAGACATAACCGCCCTGCGACGAGACGTAGGCGACATCGGGGTGCTGATAGTCGACAGCCACAGAAATCAGCTCGGTCACGCGCATCGTATGACCGATATCCTCCTTGTAGACGTCGGGCGTGAAGCTGCCGTGTTCGCTCTCCGGCGAATAGGCCTGGGACCAGGTGGGCTCGGGCAAGGTCGGCGCCGCCGGCCGGGGAGGGAGCAGCTGTTGCGCCTGGGCGCTGCCCAGCCCAGCCGCCAGCGCCGGCAACACCACCAGCCAGCGCCGCAGCCAGTGGCCCGCGTGGGACGCCGCGATCCGCTGACCAGCGAAGGCGGTCGAAAAGCTCCTGAGTCGATTGAAATGGCCCATCGATGCGCGCGGACTGTACCTGTGGCGGCGGGAGAATGTCATCAGCGAGGCGCGACCGTGCCCTCGCCCCTTGCCACAGCATAGGGCGTGCCGCAAGCGCCGATCGGTTAAGCTCGGGCCGTGCGCGTCAACGTCGACAGGCTAGCCTTCGCTGAGCAATGCGCGCGCCTCGGCCTGCGCTTCTGCTGCGAGAGCTGCGCCTACTTCTTCGCCGAGCCTCGCGCCCGCTGCGCCCACGGCTGGCCGCAGGACGAGCATCGGTCAGAGCGCTATGGGTTAGCGCGTGATCCCGGCCGCTCTGGCGCGGACGCCGACGCGCGCGCAGAGGTGGTCTTCTGCAAGGAGTTCGAACTGCGCTGAGCGCCGCGCCGGCCCGCGCCGGCATCCGCAGCGCGCCCCGCCAGGCGCTGCCGAATCAGGCGACGCAGCCGACTGCGCTCGTCGGCGGTCAAGGGATCCGCGGCGCCCTTTGCCCCGGCCGCCGGCGTCGGCCCAGGGGAAGCGCGTTGGGGATCCGTCGCCGAGCCCCCCCACAGCCCCTGGGTCCGCTGCTTGACGCCGTCGACCAAGGCGCGGCTCTCGCTGCTGCCGGCGATGGCGCAGAGATGCTGCCAGAGCGTGCGCTCACCGAGCGTCACCGTCACCGCCGCGTAGATCAACGCGACGAAGAGCACAAAGCCGAGGAGCCCACGAATCAGGCGGAACATCACGCCCCTGTTGTCGCCCGCGCGCGCGCGCTGCGCGACGGCAGGCCTATTCGGTCGCGCGCTTGAGGATGATGAACTCGACGCGGCGGTTCTTCGACCACGCCGCGAGATTATGCGCGGGGTCGATCGGCTTGGTTTCGCCATAGCCATGGGCCTCCAGCCGCTCGGCCGCGACACCGCGCTCGATCAGGGCCTGGCGCACGGCCTCCGACCGCTGCTCGGTCAGCGTGAGGTTATAGCCGTCGTTGCCGCGCTCGTCGGCATGGCCCTGCACCTCGACCAGCTCGATCTGCGGATTGCCCCGGAGGGTGGCGGCGACCGCGTCCAAGATCGGGAAGCTGACCGGCATGATCACCGCCCGCGCGGTCTCGAAGTAGACCTTGTCGAGGATCTCGAGCGCGCCGTGGCGCACGATCACGCGCCCCTTGTCGGGGCAGCCATCCTCGTCCTGATTGCCGTTGTAGGTCTCCGGCTCGTTCGGGCATTGGTCGTCCTTGTCGAGGATGCGATCCTTATCGTTATCCGGGTCGGGGCAACCATCCTCGTCCTCGAAGCCGTCCTTATCCTCGGGCTCGTTCGGGCAGAGGTCATCGAGGTCGAGGATTCCGTCGCGATCGTTATCCGGGTCGGGGCAGCCGTCCTCGTCCTCGAAGCCATCCTTGTCCTCGGGCTCATCCGGACATTGGTCACGGTCGTCTGGGATCCCGTCGCCGTCGCGGTCGAGCGACTCGGTCTCGGGGCAGCCATCCTCATCCTGGTAGCCGTCCTTATCCTCCGGCTCATTGGGGCACTTGTCGTCGCCGTCGAGGATGCCATCACCGTCGTTATCCGGGTCGGGGCAGCCGTCCTCGTCCTCGAAGCCGTCGAAGTCCTCGGGCCGCGTCGGACAGCGATCGACGTCGTCCTTGATGCCATCGCCGTCGCGATCGCCGATCGACGGCTCGAAGACGAAGGCGAGGAAGGCCCGCACGTCCGGCGAGCCGTACTGGAAATTATCCCCGCCGCCCCGGAGACCGCGCCCGAGGCCGAGCGCGAGATACGAATTGTCGGCCAGGTACACCTTGAGACCCGCCAGCGCCTCATGAGCCGAGTTGAGGCGGGACCGATCGTAGAGCCCATCGAAACCCGTTTGCCCGATCAGCTCGGCGACGCCCTGCAGGCGCTGCGGCACGAAGTCGAAGGCGATCGCCGCGCCGTAGACCAGCTGATCATCGGTGCTGAGCGTGCGCCCGGTGCCGCAGGCCGCCGCGACCCCTGCCGCGCCCTGCAGCGCACAGAGCCGCTCATCGGTCCAACCGGCGTTGCTGCCGAAGCGCAGCAACGTGCCGACATTGAGCGCCAGCTTGAGTCGACCACCGCGGAGAAACTCACGGTCGACGACCAGGCGCGGCAGCAAGCCGACGCGCCCTGAGCCGAGAAACGCATGCTCGTCGCCGGTGGGGAGCGTCACGCTGGTGACCAGCGCGAGCCCGACCGGGTAGCGAGAGGTATCGAGGATTCGCCCCTTGAGGTGGAGGACCAAATCACCGACGCCCTGGGCATCGATGCTGCCGTGGTCGCGCGCCGCGGGATTGGGCGTCGTGTCGCCGTCCCAGAGCGTCAGCGGCAGGCCAATGCCGAGCTCGAGGTGGCGGAAGAGACCGACCGCCGCCTGCAGCTGACCGGTGGCCAGGTTCTTCACCTGGTAGCGGCTGAGCAGCCGGGCCTCCGGCGAACAGGCAGTGCCGGGCGTCGAGGGGTCCGCGCACCACGTGCCGCCTGTGGGTGGACCGGCGATCGAGAAGGGCCGGCGCGCGTAGTTGAGCACGAGGCCGAAGCTCAAGTTGAGGTGGCCCAGCACCTGCGAGGCATCGAGCGTGATGTAGCCCTTGGAATCGATCGCCGGGCGGAAGAGCTGCAGGTCGACAGGACCACCCGAGACCTGCGCCAGCGCGCGGGAGCAAGGAACGAGCAGCGCGAGGCTGAGGAGCAGAGCGGCTCCGAGGCGGCGGCAGGCGTGCATGGGGCTCCTCGCGAAACGGTTTGCCGTCCATTTAGCTGCCGTTTCCAGCGCTTGTCAAAATCACCCGTGGTTTCCTGGCGTCAGACCGGGCCGCGTTGCGGAGGCCGGCGCAGCCGTGCTACGAGGCCGGTGGCCCCTCCAAGCGGCGCCGCCAACCGATGCCAGCAAGGCTCGCCCTTTCCACCACTGTCTGTAGCCTGCCGGGCCCACCGCAGGTGCTACTCGATCGCTGGCGCTCGCTGCGCGCGACCCATCCGCTCGCGCTGGCGCTCGATCCGCGCCTGCCACCGCCCGTGATGCGGGAGCTGCTGGCGCGTTCGCGCGCGCAGGGCATCGGCTGCGTCGAGCTGGCCCACCCGCTCGGCAGCGCTGAGGGTTATCCGATGGCGTCGCCGCTCGGCGCCGAACGCAGCGAACGACGCGCGGCGACGCAGCAGCTGCTCGACACGCTCCGCTTGGCGGCCGAGCATGAGGTCCCCCGCCTCGTGCTCCACCCCTGGAACCTGACGCTGCGGCGCGACCCCGACGCGCTGCGGCAGCGCTTTGCGGCCGGTCGTGCGCTGCCTCTGGCCGAGCTGAACGAGCAACGCACCGACGCGGCGCCGCGAGCGCTCGACGGCTTGCTCGGCTGTCTCGATCCGCTGCTCGAGCGCGCAGCACACGAGGGCATCACCATCGCCCTGCTCACGCCCGCGATCTGGCCGCAGCAGCTCCCCACCGAGGCCGAGCTGCTGGCGCTGCGCGCCGAGCTGGCGGGCGCACCGCTCGAGGCGCTTCCGGCGAGCGATTGGGAGCACGCCGCGCAGGTGGTGGCGAGCGCCGCCAGCCGTCCAGCCCCGCGACGACGCGGCCCGGTCGCGGCCCAGCCCGGAGACGCCTGGGCGCGGGCGGCGGCTCAGGCCGTCGTGCCGGCAGGACCTGGCTCGACGCTCTTCGTGCCCTCCGGCGGGGCCGCGACCCCTCCGCCGCCCGACGCCGGAACCGAGGCGGCGGCGACCTCGCCTTCGGCGCCGGCTCGAAGCGTTGACCGCGCCCTGCGCCTAGCGGATGCCGCTGGGCTGCGCCTGCGGCTGCCGCTGGGCTGCGGGGAGATCGGCTGGCAGACGGCGCTACCCTCGGCGTTAGCGAAGTGCGCCGAGGCCATCCTGGTCTTCGATGCGGCCACCACGGCCGCGGAGATCACCCGCAGCATGGCGTGGATCGACGCGGCCAGCGACCCGAGCCCGGCAGCGGTACCCTGATCCCGCGGGTCTACTTGAGATTGACGCCCATACGCTCGCAGACGCGGCGCAGGAGCTGGCGGCGCTGGCTGTCGAGCTGAGTGTAGGCCGACTGCGCCTGCGCCTCCTGCTTGAGATAGCAGGCCGAGGCGCCGACGATCGACCAGGCCTGCGGATCCTTCGGCGCGACCCGCAGCACCTGATTCGCGAGCGTGGCTGCCTTGCTATAGAAGCCCTCGCGATAGGCGGTCCAGGCCCGATCGATCAGGCTGCGCACCACCGCCGGATCGATCGCCGGCGCGGGCGTCACCGCTGCCGCCGGGGTCGGCTTGACCCCACGGCCGGCGGGCGCGGCAGTGCTGCCGCGTGCGCTCGGTTGGAGCGTCCGAGCTGGCGGCTTGCGCACGACGGCGGGCTTGGTCCGTTCAGGCTTCAGCGCCTCCCGACACGCCGCCACGCGGCCCGCGGCGGCGTCGGCGTTGCCGAGCAGAGCGCGCAGCCGGTCGACCTGCACCTGCGCCTGATCGCACTGCCGCCGCTGCACGGCCTCGTCGATCTCCTGCAGCGCCTGCGCCTCGAAGTTGGCCCGGGCCTGCGCATAGGCGCTACTGCGCGCCATCTGCGCGCGATAGCCGCTCTCGAGGGGAAGGCGCTGGAAGAGCGCCAGGGCACCTGCGTGATCGTTGGTCGTCGCGGCCGCCATCGCCTGGTCGAAGCGCTGCTTGGCCTGGCGCTCGGCGCCCGCCCGCGCGCAGTCGGCGCGCGCCCCTTCGCGGGCCTCGTCACCGAGCTCGGCGCAGCGCTGTAACGCCTGATCCCACGACTGGACGGCGATCGCCTCGCGCACGCTCTTCAGGATCGCCGCCGCTTGCTCTGGGGTTTGTGGCGTCGGCGCGCCTGGCGACCTCTCCTCGGGAGACAGGCCGGACCCCGCCGCGGCGCCCAGCTCCGTCGTCGCCGCCTGCGCGCGCATCCAGCGCCAGGTCAAGACACCCGCCACGCTCAGCGCGACGAGACCCAGAGCCACGAGGAGCAAGCGCTTGCCCGGCGCCGCGCGACCGAGGTCGTAGATGGTGGCGTCGCGCGAGAACTGGAAGGCCTCGCCCGGCGCCACGAAGCGCAGTCGCACGTGGCCCAGGTCGATCAAATCGCCGCGGCGGAGCTCGACCTTGCCGTACTCCTCGCCATTGACCCGCACGCCATTGGCGCTCTGCATGTCCATGATCGTGAACCGGCCGCTCTCCTCGATCACCTGGGCGTGGTGGCGCGAGACGGATCGGTGGTTGATCACGATGTCGTTGTCCGGCGTCCGCCCGACGATCACCAGGGACTTGCTGATCACCGCCTCGAGCCCGGCGAAATTGCTCGAGACACAAACCAGCCGCGCCACATCGCGCACCACGCCACCGGGTGCCGCGCGCGCGGCGGCGTCAGCGTCGGCCGCCCCGGCGCCGCCCTCCTCGCTGCTGGGCGCGGAGGGCGAAAGGGGCTCGCGCGCCTCCTGAACCGTCGTGCCGAGGCGATGTGAGACGACGGGACCGAGCTCGATGTCGCCCTCGACCTGCAACCCGAGCACGTAGTCGCCGATCTCGACGCGCTCGCCCTCGCCGAAGGCCGCGCGGCCCGAGATGCGCGCGCCGTTGACCCTGATGCCGTTGTAGCTGTCGAGGTCCTCGATGAAGACCGCGCCGTTGCTCTTGACCAGCTTGGCGTGACGCCGCGAGACGTTGCGCTCGGTCAGGCGGATCGTATTGCCTTCCTTGCGCCCGATGGTGATCTCATCGCGGATGAGGGGAACGACCGTCGTCTTCCCCTCGTCGTCCTCGATGATCAGCTTGAACATGATCGGGCTCGCTCGGGCAGAGACGCAGGGTTGCCGGGCCAGTCAGTGATCGCCGGGCCAATCAGTGATCGCCGGGCCAATCAGTCTAGGGGCGCGCAGATTTCCCCGTCAAGGGCCACCCGGCCGCGCACCCGCGACAATCGACGACAGGGGCAAAACGCGCACCCCGCCGAGGTCGCGCCGAGCCCAAGCCGCCAGAGCCCGGATGGTCGAGGTCTTGGGGTGGCCAATCGCCACCGCCCAACCTCGGCGCCGCGCCAAGGCGAGCGCCGCTCCCAGTCGTTCGGGGACTGTAACAAGGTCACGCGCGTCGTCCAAGAACACGTCGCGCTCGAGGCAGGTGGCGCCGATCCGGCGGGCGACGCGGCAGAGCACGGTCGCGCTGGTGGTCCGCGAGTCGAGGAAGGGCAGGCGACGGCGCTTGAGCTCCCGCAGCAAGCGGGCGGCGGCGTCGGGGTCGGCGCTGAAGGCAGAACCCATATGGCTGTTGACCCCCACGGCCCCGGAAACCCGCGACAAGGCCTCGGCCAGCACCGGCGCCACGCGGCCGCCGCGACCCAGCACGACGGGCTCGTCGCTGATCGCCGTCGAGCGCTGCGGCTCGAGGGGCAGGTGCAGCCAGGGCTCGCGCCCCGCCGCGCGCAGCAGGGCCACGCTGGCCGCCGTCTGCCGCGCGTGGGGCAGGAGGGCGAAGGTCAGCGGCAGCGGCAAGGCGAGCAGCTCGCGCAGCGGCCCGAGCGCGCGACCGAGATCGTCGATGACAATCGCCAGGCAGGGGCGCGCGCGGTCGCAGCGCGGCAGCGGCGCCGTTGCGGGCGGCGCGGCGGGGGCGGCGACCCGCCACGGGGCGCGATCGCAGGCCAAGCCGCCCCAATGGGCCGGCCCCAGCCAGTGCGCCAGCCCCAGCCAGTGCGCCAGCCCCAGCCAGAGCGCCAGCCCCAGCAGCGGCACGAGCGCTGCCCGTCCGACGGGCACCAGCAGCCGGCCGAGCCCGCACCGGCGCCTCAAGGCCGCAGCCACTGCCGAGCGTCCAAGAGCAGCTCGCGATGGCGCAGCTCGAAATAGGCGGCGGGGTCACCGCTGAGCGGGTCGAGACCCGCTCGCCCGACGGCCGCACCGCGAAAGACGCGCTGCCCGGCTTCGACGGCGAGCTGGGTCAGATAGCCGTAGAGCGTGTAGTACCCCTCGCCGTGGTCGACCAGCACGAGCTGACCATAGCCCGGCAAGGTCTGCGCGACGCGCACGACCCCGCCGTGGACCACGCGCACAGGCGCGCCGCGCGCCGGCGCGAAGACCAGCGCACCGCGCCCCACCGTCGGGCCCACCGCGGCTGACGCGGCACCAGCGGCGGTGGCGGTGCCGGCAGCGCCGGCAGCCAGGGGCGCCTCGACCGGGACCGGGAGATGCCCGCGACGCGCGGCGAAGCCCCCCGCGCGCTCGAGCCGCGAATCGAGCTGGGCGACCTTCCGCAGCAGCGCGCGCTGGGCCAGCGAGAGCTCGCTGCGCAGCGCCTGCCGCGCCTGCCGCGTGCGGCGGATGCGCGTCAGCGAGCTGCGATGGGCCTGGCGCAGCCGCTCCGCCTCCTCCTGACCCTGGCGCAGCGCCGCGCTCAGCGCGCGCTGCTTGCGCTGTTGCTCGGCCAGCGCCTGCTGCTGCCGCGCGAGCTGACGCCGCTCGCGCGCATAGAGTGCCAGCTCGCGCGCGTCGCGCTCGAGCAGGTAGTGGACCGCGGCCGACTTGAGCAGGAACGCGCCAGGGCGCTGATCCTCGAGCAGCAAGCGGAGCTGGCCTCCCGCGCTGAGCTCATAGAGCGCGCGCAGGCGCTGGGCGAGCTGGAGGCGGCGCTCGGCGCTGCGCTGCGTGAGCGCCATGAGGCGCCGGCGCGTTTCTCCGAGCTCGACGTCGATGAGCTGACGCCGCGCGTCGAGCTGCTCGAGCGTGGCTTGCTGCTGCACGGCCTGCTCCGTGAGGCCCTCCAACGCCGCCAGCGTCGTCGTCTCGCGGCGCAACAGCCCCGTCAGGCCCGCGCCACCCTGGGCGCTCGGCGGGGGTCCGACCGACAGCAACGCGAGGACGACGAGAGCGAGGCTGCGCCGCCCTCGGCCGCGGTGCCCCCTCATCGCTCAGACCTCAGCGCTGCGGCCAAGCGCGACGCCGCTGCCGATCAGCCCGACGCCGACGGCAGCGAGCAGGCCAGCCGCGATCGTCAGCGGTTCAAAAAAGCTCAGCTCGGCGCCACCGGGCAGCGACCCGAGCAGGGCCGTGAGCCGCGGTGCACCCCAACGGAAGGCGCCATAGAGCGCGGCCAGCGCCAAGACGCCGCCCGTCAGGCCCTGCAGCGCGCCCTCGACCAGCAGCGGCCCACGAATGAAACCGCGCGTCGCGCCGAGCAGCATCTGGATCTCGATCTCCTCGCGGCGGCTATAGACGCCGAGACGAATCGTGCTCGCCGCCAGATAAACGCAGGCGAGGCCGACCAGCAGCGCGACCAGCAGCGCCAGGCCGCGCAGGAGCTGCGCGAGCTGCCCGAGCCGCGCGGCCCAATGCCCCAGGTGCTCGACACGCTCGACCGCCGGTGAGGCCTCGAGCAGCGCCAACAAGGGCAAGAGCGCGGGCCCCAGGCCTTCGCGGAGCCGCAGCTCGAGCGAGCTCGGAAAGAAGTCCGTCTCGACGCCCGCCAAGAGGTTACTGCGCGGCCCGAGCACCTGCCGCAGCCGCTGGTAGGCCAGCGCGGGCGTGATGCGTTGCACCAGCTTCACGTCCGGCCGACTCGCCAGCAGGGCCACCAGCGCGTCGACCGCAGGCGCGGCGGCGGCGGGCCTGAGGAAGGCGATCAGCTGGGTGCCACGGCCCCAGCGCCGCGTCAGACGATCGACGTTATGCGAGCCGAGGACGGCGAGGCCGATCAGCAGCATCGTCACGGCCATCGCGGCGATCGCCGCGAGCTGGACCAGCGCACTGCGCCGCATCGCACGCAGCGCCTGCCCCGCGTAGTAGGGCCAGCGGGTCATGCCGAGGGTACCGCCTCGAACCAGGGCGCGACCGGCCCCAGCCCGCTGCCCTCGGCGCTCGCCGGCGGCGGCGTCTCCGCCCCCTCCTCGCCGCCCGGCGCGTCTTCCACCGGGTAGCGCAGCTCGATCACACGCCCGGCCTCGAGGCGCAAGAGCTGGGCATCGCCGGCGCGATCGATCAACAGCGGATCGTGCGTCGCGACGATCACCGTCGTGCCCGCCCGCGCCGCCTCCTGCAGCAGCGAGAGCACCACCAGCGTCCAAACCGGGTCGAGGTTACCGGTCGGCTCATCGGCGAGGATAATCGTCGGCTGCGCGATCAGCGCGCGCGCGATCGCCACCCGCTGCTGCTCACCGCCGGAGAGGGCCCCGGCAGCCGTGTCGGCCGCTCGCTCGAGGCCGACGGCGGCCAGCACCGCCTGGCTGCGCTCGCGCACGACCCTGCGCGACAGCCCCTGGATCTCCAACGGAAGGGCCACATTTCGCGCCACGCTGCACTCGCGCAGCAGCCGAAAATCCTGGAAGACCACGCCAACGTTGCGCCGCAGGAAGGGGATCGAGCTGGCACGCAGCCGCGCGATATTGCGACCGGCGATCACCACCTGCCCGGCGTCCGGCTGTTCCGCGGCGAAGATCGTGCGGAGGAGCGTCGTCTTACCCGCGCCGCTGGCGCCCGTGAGCAGCATCAGCGTGCCGCGCGCGACCTGCAGCGAGACATCGTCGAGCGCCGCGACCACGCCGTAGCGCTTGCTCACGCCAAAGAGCTGAATCACCGGCACCGCCGACAGCTCATCGCTCATGGGCACCGTCCCCCGAAGGCCAACCGCCGCGCGTCGCGCCCCGACCCGACGCCAGCGATCGACCTGACGCCAGCGATCGACCTGACGCTAGCGATCGCCCCGACCCCTGAGCGGCGGGTTTCCAGCGACCAGTCTTTGGCGTCGTATCTCATGGGAGCCGGGTGCCCAGAGCCTACACCGCCCGCGCGATGCTGGCCGCGAGCGCTGCGCTGGCTCCGCAGCCAGGGCGCATATCTGGCCGTTATCACGCCTGATCTGACGGGGCAAGAAAGCGCCCGCCGGGGTGGCCGGCAGGCCGGACCGGCCGCCTCTCGCGGCGATGCCCGCTCGTCGATAGAATGCTTAGCAATTTCAAACATGTATCGATGTATGTCCAAGGCTCACCACGGCGATAGGAGGACTCCGCTGGTGGTCCGCCACGTGCATAGGCGCGCTCCGCCCGGAATCCAGCCGCGGCGGCAGTCGCAAAGCCTAAGCCCAGGCATATGCTCGGGGTTCATCGCTCAGCCCACAAGCTTATCCACACCCACGACACAAGGACTTGGGGATCAGGCAGGCCTCGGGCACAACATCTTGTGCAAAAAAGTTTGACGCGCCGCGCCTCGGTGCCTAATTTCTCCGTGCACAGGAGATCCCAGGTCGGCATTGGTCGGCGCCTGGCGGCGGCCCAAGCGAGCGCGTAGTTTTAAGCTCGCCAGGGCTTAGCGTCATGCCTAGCGCTGGATCGTCGTGGCCTTGCGCCGAGCGCAGCGGCGCGGGGCCGCGCGGGGGGAGATCCGTGATTGGGCGGCGGCCCGGGTCGCGTGCGCGTGTCGCGTGCACGGCCGTGTCCTTCGGACCGCGCGAACATCCCGGCCCCATGAGGGGGTTGGCTTTCGGGAGGCACCATGCTGGAAAAGAGGGTCGAGATCACCACCCTGAAGTCCGAGCCGCCAACGACACTTCAGCCGCGCCAGACCGGCCTGCGGCTCGAGCGCCATTTCACGGACGGCCAGGTGCATCCCTTCGACACCCTCGAGTGGGAGTCGCGCGACGCGGTGATCAGCGCCGGATCGGGCGAGGTGGTCTTCGAACAACGCGGCGTCGAAGCGCCTAAGAGCTGGTCGCAGATGGCCACCAACGTGGTGGTGCAGAAGTATTTCCGCGGCGCCGTCGGCACGCCCCAGCGCGAGACCAGCGTGCGGCAGTTGATCGGCCGCGTGGTCGACACCATCGCCCGCTGGGGACGCGAGCAGCGCTACTTCGCCAACGAAGAAACGGCGCGGATCTTCTCCGACGAGCTGGCCCACCTGCTGGTGACGCAGCGGGCCGCCTTCAACAGCCCCGTCTGGTTCAATGTCGGCGTCGAGGCACATCCGCAGTGCTCCGCCTGCTTCATCAACTCGGTCGACGACACGATGGAGTCGATCATGACGCTGGTGAAGACGGAGGGCATGCTCTTCAAGTACGGCTCCGGCACCGGCACGAACTTCTCGGCGCTGCGCAGCTCTAACGAGCTGCTGGGCGGCGGGGGACAGGCCTCGGGCCCCGTGTCGTTCATGCGCGGCTACGACGCCTTCGCCGGCGTGATCAAATCGGGCGGCAAGACGCGCCGCGCCGCCAAGATGGTGATCCTCAACGTCGACCATCCAGACATCATGGAGTTCATCGAGTCCAAGGCGCACGAGGAGCGCAAGGCCTGGTCCTTGATCGACTCCGGCTACGACGGGTCGTTCAATGGCGAGGCCTACAATTCGGTGTTCTTCCAGAACGCCAACCATAGCGTCCGCGTCACCGATGCCTTCATGCAGGCCGTGGCCAATGACGAGGCGTGGGAGCTGCGCGCCGTCACCAGCGGCAAGGTCGTACGCACCCTGCCCGCCCGCGAGGTGATGCGCGCGCTGGTCGGCGCGGCGCACCAATGCGGCGATCCGGGCATGCAGTTCCACTCGACGATCAACGATTGGCATACCTGCCCCAACACGGCGCCGATCAACGCGTCGAATCCGTGCTCGGAGTACATGTTTCTCGACGACTCGGCCTGCAACCTGGCGAGCCTCAACCTGCGCAAGTTCCAGCAGGCCGACGGCTCCCTCGACGTCGAGGCCTTTCGCCATGCCGTGCGCATCGTGATCCTGGCGCAGGAGATCCTCGTCGATAACAGCCAGTATCCGACGCCGCGGATCACGGAGAACAGCCACAAGTTCCGCCCGCTCGGCCTCGGCTACGCCAACCTCGGCGCGCTGCTGATGAGCCGCGGGCTGCCCTATGACAGCGAGGCCGGACGCGCCGTCGCCGCGGCGATCACCGCGCTGATGCACGGTGAGGCCAACCGCGTCAGCGCCCTGATTGCCGCCGACCGCGGCCCCTTCGAGGGCGCCGCGATCAATCGGCAGCCGATGCTGCGCGTGATGCAGAAGCACCGCGCCCAGCTCGACCGCATCGACGCCGCCTACGTGCCCTATGAGCTGATGGAGACGACGCGCCGCGCCTGGGACGAGGTGATCGAGCTGGGCGGCAAGCACGGCTTCCGCAACGCTCAGGTCACGGTGCTGGCGCCCACCGGCACGATCGCCTTCATGATGGATTGCGACACCACGGGAGTCGAACCGGACATCGCGCTCGTCAAGTACAAGAAGCTCGTCGGCGGGGGCATGCTGAAGATCGTCAACAACACCGTGCCCGAGGCGCTGCGGCGGCTCGGTTATGCCGAGCACGAGACGCGCCAGATCATCGACTTCATCGATGCGCACGACGGCATCGAAGGCGCCCCGTCGATCAAGGAGGAGCACCTTCCGGTCTTCGACTGCGCCTTCCCCGCGCCGAAGGGCAAGCGGACGATCAACTACCTGGGCCATGTGCGGATGATGGCGGCCGTGCAGCCCTTCCTCTCGGGGGCGATCAGCAAGACGGTCAATATGCCGCACGACTGCACGCCGGCCGACATCGAGGACGCCTATCTGCAGGCCTGGCGGCTCGGTCTCAAGGCGCTGGCGGTCTACCGCGACGGCTGCAAGCGTACGCAGCCCTTGAGCACCAAGCGCGACGAGCAGCCGGCGGCCGAGACCGCCACGGTCAGCGGCAAGCTCGATCCGCGCACGGAGGCCAAGGGGCCACCGCAGGCCGTGCGGCACCGGCTACCGGCCGAGCGGCGCAGCCTGACGCATAAGTTCAGCATCGGCGGCCACGAAGGCTACCTGACCGTCGGGATGTATGAGGACGGACGGCCGGGCGAGATCTTCATCCGCATGGCCAAGGAGGGCAGCACGATCAGCGGGCTGGTCGACAGCTTCGCCACGGCGATCTCGCTGGCGCTGCAGCACGGCGTGCCGATCAAGCTCCTGGTCGACAAGTTCGCCCACACGCGCTTCGAGCCCTCGGGTTGGTCGGACAACAAGAAGATCAGCTACGCGAAGTCGATCATGGACTACATCTTCCGCTGGCTCGATCTGAAGTTCCCGGAGGGCCACTACGCCGATCAGCAGACGCTGCCGGGCATCGACGTCGAGTCGAAGCACGCCCCGCTGATCGAGCAGGTCGCCGGCCGGGCGCTCGATCCGGCGGACGACAGCCTCGGCCAGGATCAGGGCGGGCTGCTGCGCATCCCGTCGACGCAGATGTCGATGCTCTACGCGGCGCATAGTGCGCCCCCCTGTTCGGAGTGCGGCAGCATCGAGATGGTGCCCAACGGCACCTGCTACAAATGCCTCAACTGCGGCTCGACCAGCGGCTGCAGCTAGGCGCGCCCTCGGGCGCGGCCGTGTCGCGGCGCGCGCGCACCCATCCGCAGGCTTTGACCGACCCGCAGGCTCGTGCTGCAATGGCCGACGCCGCATGCTGCTGCTCCACCTCAGCGACCTTCACCTCTCCCGCTACGGCGAACGTGGCGACTGGAGCCAGCCCGACGAAGAGGAGGGCTGGGAGCTCGTCCATCAATGGCAGCGCTGGCGCATCGAGGGTCGCCGCGATCGCAAGGGCCGGCCCGATAAGCTGCGCCTGCTCGACCCCGAGGGGGTCGTGCACCAGGGGCGCGGCTGGCCGGCGCGCAAAGACGAGAAGATCATCAGCCGCCTCCTGGCGCTGGCGATGGAGCGCCACCTGACCTCGGCCGAGGCGCTGGTGACCAATCGGCCGACGCCCGAGGACCTGCAGGCGCTGCTGCGCCTCGACCCGACCAACACCAACCTGCGCTTCCTCCAGGTCGTCGACCAGCTCCTGCCGCTCGGGCCCGAGCTGATCGCGGTCACCGGCGACACGACCGACAACGGCTTCGGCTACCGCCTGCTCGAGCACTACCTGCAGCCCTGGATCGACCGCCAGCGCCTCTTCGTCGTGCCCGGCAACCACGACACCTACGAGATCATGCCGCGGCGCGGACGGCGGGCGCGCATCCAGGCCAAGGGGGAGCAATACCGCGCCTTCAGCCAGCGCATCGGCAACGCGCCGAACGCGGCGGGGGCCTACGTGCGGCGCATCGGCGACATCGCGATCGTCGGCCTCAACTCCTGCAATCCCCTGGTCGGCCCGCTCTCGGCCAGCGGCGAGGTCGCGCGTGAGCAGCTCGTCTGGCTGCATGAGCTCGGGCGTGATCCGGCCTTCCAGCAGGAGCGGCTGCGCCTCTGCCTCGTCCACCACCACCTGCTGCGGATGCCCTTCGAGCTCGGTCGGCGCGCGCCGATCGAGGTCGGGATGCGGCTGCGCAATGCCCCGGAGGTGATGCAGACCTGCAGCGACGCCGGCATCGACATCATGCTCAACGGCCACCGCCACCATGGCTACATGGTCCAGCTCCCCGGCCACCCGATGGTCGTCTCCTCGCCATCGTCGACCCTCGGCTGCAAATCGAGCGACCGGCGTTATGTCTGGCTGCTCGACCTCGCCGAGCGCCACCCCTACCCGGTGATGCACGTCTTCAGCGACGATCCCACGCTCAACGACGACGACCAGAGCGAGGCGCCCAGCCCCACGGCGCCGGCGGCCACGCCGGATACGCCCGAGTCGCCGGATTGACTTCCCGCAGATTGACTTCCAGGAACCCCGATGCTATCCAGCGCCGGTCCGTTGACGCGGGCGGTTTGTTTGCACGGGGCTGTAGCTCAGCTGGGAGAGCGCCAGAATCGCACTCTGGAGGCCGTGGGTTCGATCCCCATCAGCTCCACTCAATCGCTAGCGTTTATCCTCACCGCGGCGCCTTGCCGCAGGTGTCTAGCGAGCTCTCCCCAACCGCCGCCGCCCCCCGCGGGCGTTCGGCCGGCCTCGCTGCCGTCTACACCTCACGTCACGGCTCGGCGGACCAGACCCGGCTCGGCGGACCAGACCGGGGATGATGGTTCACGGTCACGGCGGCGAGTCCGTTGCGGCACCGCCGCAACGGTGGTGGGGGAACGGCCAGGCGGTAGTCTTCGCCTTGATCGGCCGGATCGGAAGGAGCGACGGGGCTTGGGGCGGGCGCCATTTCTTGCACAGGGCGCAACCTTGCCACCTCAGCGTGGCGAAGCAGGCTGAGAGAGCGCAGCGGCTGGTCCAGGGGGCCGGGCGGGACGGGCGTCAGGGGGCCTGGGCGCAACAAACGCCGGCGTGCAGGCGAAGCGCCCAGGTGCCGTAAGGGAAGACTGCGCTCCGGTCGCCAGCGCGCCAGCGGCGCCAGGCGCTGCGATAGCCGCTGACAAACTCGCGCAGTCGCTGCAGCGCTTCAATCCGAGCCCACTTGTTGCCGCCGGCGACGCGTGGACTCAGTTGACGGCGTGGCTCGGCCCGGCGCGGCGTCTCGAAAGCGGATTGCCGAAGCACCTGGCGTCGGCCGAGGACGGCCTTGCCCTGGGCGCGCCGCAGCGCCGCGAACTCGCCTTCGCGCGCGGCCACGGCGTCGGTGAGCAACGCGGCATACTCGTCCTGCGCGAGGTGCGCGAAGGCGGGGAGCGGATCGACGGACAGTACGGCGTGCGCGGGAAGTGGGCCCTTGTCGCGGAAGAAGCCCCTTGGTCGCTTAAAGGCCTGGGGCCGCCCCATTCGCGCCGGCAGGCTGATCAGTCCCGGCCAGTAGTGGTGCTCGGTCACCAGGAGCGCCGCCACCGGGTTGGTGATCGTGTAGACGGCCTTCGCGAGCTGCGCGTCTGCGTCGACGAGGCGCACGACCGACGGGGGCTCGGTAGCCCAGAGGTTCTCCCAGCGCCCCCAGTGCGCGTTGAGGCACTTGGCGGTGAACTCGAACAACCAGCGGCAGAACTCCGGCCGCGTGCCCCTGACGTCCGTGACCACGAGGTGAAGGTGATTGGAGAGCACGCAGAAGGCGTGTATCCGCACCCCGTACCGCGCCGCCGCCACCGCGAGGCAGTACCCAACGATCGCCACCACCGCCGAAGAGGGCCGCAGCAGGAACTGCCGCTGCGTGCACCGTCGGGTGATCATTATGGTCTCACCAGCGATGACCGGCCGAGGGATGCTCATGCAGCGTGTCGGCATCTGCAGACCGCGTGCCCATCGCTCTTCGGCATCTTCCTGCTTACTTGGCGCATGACGTCGCCGCTCGCGTCCGACATCCGGTCGGGCAGCGCGTCCGACATCCGGTCGGGCACCACGTCCGACATCCGGTCCTTTCACCGCCCAACCCATTCATCGGCCCGCAGCAGTCGGGCTAGCGAGAGTCGATGGTCGATGGACGGGTCGGCCGCGATTATCAACCCGGGTCGGGCTCGATGGCCAGCCCGTGCGACGCCCGGCCCGCGTGGCCCAGATGCTGGCCTTCGCCCATGGCCTGGGCGCCGCCATCGAGCGCGGCGACTTCCGCGACCAGGCCGACGCCGCCCGTCACTACCAGCTGACCCGAGCCCGGATCACCCAGCTCATGAACCTCACCCACCTGGCGCCCGACATTCAGGAGCAGGTGCTCTTTCTCGAGGCCGTTGATGGCCGGGAGCCGATGAGCGAGCGGGATCTGCGGCGGGTGCTCGGGAGCCTCGCGTGGGAGGAGCAGATCGCAACCTGGCAGGGCGAAGTGCGTCCCGGCGTCCGATCGGTCTGATTTCGAGCACTTCGACCGCAGTTCGGCATTGTCCGTCTGACGGCTTTGGAATATGATGCCGTTCGTTGGAGTCCAATGCCGCGGGATGCCCGCGGGTGAAGCGGGGCAGTGCGCACATGAGCGAAGACCAAGTCCTCACCATCAAAGACATCGCGGCGATTCTCAAGCTTGCTGAGAAGACCGTGTACTCGATGGCCCAAGACGGTGAGCTGCCGGCGTTCAAGGTCCGGGGCCAGTGGCGGATACGCAAACTCGACTTTGAAAAGTGGATGGCCGAGCAGGCTGCAGCGCCCCGCCGCGACCGTGACCGCGATGGCAGTCAGGGGGATCGCTGATGGCGAAAGCAAAGAAGACCGCGCGCAAGGTGAAGGCGGAGACGAACGGCAACGGCTCGGCCGCGAACCTCGGCTTCGAGCAGAAGCTCTGGCAGGCCGCCGACAAAATGCGCAACAACATGGACGCGGCGGAGTACAAGCACGTCGTCCTCGGGCTCATCTTTCTCAAGTACATCTCCGACGCCTTCGAGGAGAAGTACGCTGCCCTCCAGGCGGAGAAGAAGTCCGGCGCCGACCCGGAAGATCCGGACGAGTACCGCGCCGACAACATCTTCTGGGTGCCCAAGGAAGCCCGCTGGCCCCACCTGCAAGGCAAGGCCAAGCAGCCCACCATCGGCAAGCTCATCGATGATGCCATGCTGGCCATTGAGCGCGACAACCCGACGCTCAAGGGCGTGCTGCCCAAGGACTTCGCGCGCCCGGCCCTCGACAAGCAGCGTCTCGGCGAGATCATCGATCTCATCGGCACCATCGGTCTCGGCGACAAGGAAAACCGTTCGCGCGATGTGCTCGGCCGCGTCTACGAATACTTCCTGAGTTCCTTCGCCTCGGCCGAGGGCAAGAAGGGCGGCCAGTTCTACACGCCCCAATGCGTGGTGAAGCTGCTCGTCACTATGCTCGCGCCGTTCAAGGGGCGCGTCTTCGACCCCTGCTGCGGGTCGGGCGGCATGTTCGTCTCCAGCGAGAAGTTCGTCGAGGCCCACGGCGGCCGCATTGGCGACATCAGCGTCTACGGTCAGGAGTCGAACGCCACCACCTGGCGCCTGGCCAAGATGAACCTGGCGATCCGCGGCATCGACGCGAATCTCGGCGGCGAGTGGGGCGACTCGTTCCACAAGGACCAGCACAAGGACCTCAAGGCCGACTACGTGCTCGCCAACCCGCCCTTCAACGACAGCGACTGGGGCGGCGAGCGCCTGCGCGACGACGTGCGCTGGAAGTACGGCGCGCCACCCGCGGGCAACGCCAACTTTGCCTGGGTCCAGCACTTCCTGCACCACCTGGCGCCGGCGGGACTCGCCGGCTTTGTCCTCGCCAACGGCAGCATGTCGTCGCAGCAATCGGGCGAAGGCGAGATCCGCAAGTCCATCGTCGAAGCCGACCTCGTCGACTGCATGGTCGCGCTACCCGGCCAGCTCTTCTACTCGACCCAGATCCCGGTCTGTCTGTGGTTCCTGTCCCGCGACAAGAAGAACGGCCTCGGCGGTCGCGGCAAGAAGATGCGCAACCGCAAGCGCGAGACCCTCTTCATCGACGCCCGCAAGCTCGGCACCATGATCGACCGCGTCCACCGCGAGCTCACCGACGCCGACATCGACCGCATCGCCGACACCTATCACCGCTGGCGCGGCGACGGCCCGGACGGAAAGAACGCCAAGTACGAAGACGTGCCCGGCTTCTGCAAGAGCGCCACGACCGAGGAGATCGAAGTGCATCATTTCGTGCTCACGCCGGGACGCTACGTCGGCGCCGAAGAGATCGAAGACGACAGCGAGCCCTTCGAGGAGAAGATGGCACGCCTCGTCGCCAAGCTCGACGAGCAGTTCAAGGAGGGCGCCAAGCTCGAGAAGGCCATCCGCCAGAACCTGAGGGGGCTTGGGTATGGGGGATAGTCGTTACGAAGAACTCCCGCTGGGCGAGATTGCGGATTTTCGCAACGGGAAAGGCCTATCCCCGGACAAGTACACCGCGGTTGGCAAGTATCCCGTATTCGGCTCGAACGGTCAGATAGCGCGAACAGACGAACTCCTGAACGAAGATTCCGTCGTTGTCATAGGCCGTGTGGGTGCCTACTGCGGCTCGGTCCACCCCGTCTTCGAACCGTCGTGGGTAACTGATAACGCGATTGTCGCTCGTCCAAAGGCTGGCGAGGATGTCAGGTACCTCTACTACCGCCTGGCATCACTCGACCTCCGCTCCACCGCCACGGGCAGCGCGCAGCCTCTCGTAACCCAAAGCGGCTTGGGCGTGCTACGTGCTCCACACGCGCCGCCCGACGACCAACGCGCCATCGCCCACATCCTCGGCACGCTCGACGACAAGATCGAGCTGAACCGCCGTATGAACGAGACGCTGGAGGCGATGGCGCGCGCGCTCTTCAAGTCCTGGTTCGTCGACTTCGACCCCGTCCGCGCCAAAGCCCAAGGACAAACGCCCCCGGCATGGACCCCGCCACCGCCGCCCTCTTCCCCAAAGAGTTCCAGGATTCCGAGTTGGGCGAGATTCCGAAGGGGTGGCGTGTGGTGCCCTTCCTGGAGTTTGCAGACCTGCTATCCGGCGGAACTCCGAAAACGTCAGTCCCTGACTATTGGAACGGCGGCATCAAGTGGGCATCTGCCAAAGATGTCTCGCAGTGCGGATCGTTCTTCCTCGTAGACACAGAGCGAACCATCACAGCGCAGGGGCTGGAACGTAGTGCGACAAAGATAGTCCCTGCAGGATCTGTGGTTGTCGTGGCTCGTGGCGCGACTTGCGGTCGATTCACCGTGTTCGCGGAAGACATGGCCATGAATCAGACGTGCTACGCGCTGGCCCCCAAGGCAAAGCATGCTCGCTGGTATCTCCGGTTTCTGGCCGACGATTTGCTCGTGCGACTCGTAGCTCAGGCGCATGGAAGCGTTTTCGACACCATCACCACCCGCACGTTTGAACGAGCGCGAACTGTCGATCCGGGGCCGGTAGTGCTCAAGCTTTTTGAAACCCACGTGTCGCCGGTTGTGGCGCGCATCCGCTCCCTCCACTACGAGAACGTGACGCTGGCAAAACTGCGAGATGCGCTCTTGCCACGCCTTCTCTCCGGCGAGCTATCGGTCGCCCAAGCCGAGCAAGGGGAGGCCATGGCATGAGGATCACTCGGGTCACCAAGATCCGCTGGCACCGCGTGTTCAGGGACTTCGCGTGGCCGAGCGATCTCCACTGCTTCGGCCAGTTCAACCTCATCTACGGGTGGAACGGCTGCGGCAAGACGACGTTGTCGTCGCTGTTCGCCCATATCGAGAAGGGAACCAACCTCGCGGAGGGCGAGGTCGAGTTCGAGATCGATGACGACAGGAAGTGCGCAGGCACCACCATAGCCACCACGAACCTGCCGCCCGTCCGCGGCTACTCTGAGCAGGACCTGGAGACAGAGACCGTCTGCGACGGCTGCACTCTCCGCTACGCGATCTACGGCGTCTTCGGCTTCTGCCCAGACTGCGGCGCACACAACAACCTCAACATCCTCGACGCGAACCTGCGCCTTGTCGCGAAGATGGTGACCCTGGCGGCGACGGCCGACGCCGACGTGGCGAAGAACCTCGTCGAGAACGCGCTCGAAGATTGCGTCTCCGCCTTTGACGGCTGGGGACGGGAGGTGTCCGAAGCGTTCGCCGCCAAGGCTGCTGATCCAGTCAAAGCCGGCAAGGTTTCCTTCAGAACATCAGGCGCGCGCACGACGCGCTCAAAATCCACTTCGACTTCGACGCGGAGGCTGTCCTCGGCACAGAGACGATGGCTGCACTTCATCGAGCGTTTCAGAAGCGGCATTTGCTCGCCCATCGCATGGGCGTCGTCGACGAAGACTACCTTCGCCAGACGGCGGACCAGGAGGCTCGCGAGGGACGTCGTGTGACGATCTCCGCGTCGGAGGTCGAGGCGACAGCGGCGGGAGTGCGGGCTTGGGCCGAGGCCTTGACGGCGCATCTCGGGGGGCTGCCGTGACGTCACCGCCCACGATCACCACGCTCGATCTGCCGGCCATCGAGGAAGTGCTCGAGATGGGGAGCGGGTACGTACTCGACTTCAGCAACCGCACCTTCGCGATGTTCTTTGCCGACCTGGGTATCGACATCGACGAGCGGCAGCCACAGGGCTCGAAGGCCAATCGGCTGCGCGCTTTTCTTCGGGCTGCGGAACCGAGCCTAGCAGCCAAAGTCCTCGAAGCGATGCTGGAGCGGCGCGGTGATCGGGAGGGGGACGAGACGTCCTCGCACCTCGCCAAGTACAAGAACCTGATGGCACGACTTCGTGGCACGTCGGTGGCGATTCCGACTGTGGATGTCCACGTCGACGTGCTCAGCTTGGCCTACGTGCACGAGTTGGAGGCAAAGACGGACCAGCGCATGGCTGCTTCCGACCTAGAGGGCGCGATTACAACAGGGCGAACTATGCTGGAGGCTGTCCTCCATGAGCTTGAGCGTCAGCTCCTCGGGCAGAACGGCGACCACAAGGGCGACCTGCAGCGACTCTTCAAGGCCGTCGCAAAGGAGCTTCGCATCGACGACCAGCGCACGGACCTCGACGACAACTTCAAACAGGTCGTTCGCGGTTTGGTGCAGGTCGTCAACGGCCTCGCGCCCATCCGCAACAAGATGAGCGACGGGCACCCGAGACAGCGCAAGCCCGCACCTCACCATGCCCGCGTGATCGTCAACGCCGCCAAGACGGTCGCGGTCTTCCTGGTCGAGTCCTACCTCTTCCAGCGCGACAAAGGCTTGCTGTCCGGGCCAGCGGCGGCACAGGAGGGCTCCGCATGACCATTCCGGCAACGAATCCGGCAACTGTTGCCGGAACCGGAATCGAGCCACGACTCGGGCCATCTTGGCCCGATCCCGAGCAGACCGCGGGCGATCGAGTGCGCACCAGGTGTCGATTGGAGGTCGGATGACCCGCAAGAAGACCCCACCGACCACCTCCCTCGTCCGTTCTTCGGCGGCCGAGTACCTGACCTTCGTGGCGGCCAGCGGCGGGGGCGGTGTGGAGGCGGTCTACGCCGACGAGAACGTGTGGCTGAGCCAGAAGATGATGGCGCAGCTCTACGACGTGGAGGTCCCGACCATCAATTACCACCTGAAAAAGGTGTTCTCGGACAGCGAGCTCGAGGAGGGGGCAGTTATTAGAAATTTTCGAATAACTGCCGCCGACGGCAAGACCTACGACACCAAGCATTACAACCTCTCGGCCATCATCGCTGTGGGCTACAAGGTCAACTCCGAGCGCGCCGTCCAATTTCGCAAGTGGGCCACGCGCGTCATCGAGGAGTTCACCATCAAGGGCTTCGCCATGGACGACGAGCGCCTCAAGCGCGGCGGTTCGGTCCTGAGCGATCGCTACTTCGAGGAGCAACTCCAGCGCGTCCGCGAGATCCGAATCTCGGAGCGCAAGTTCTACCAGAAGATCACCGACATCTACGCGACGTCCGTCGACTACGACGTCACGGCGCAGGCCACCAAACGCTTCTTCGCCACGGTGCAGAACAAGCTGCACTGGGCCATCCACGGGCAGACCGCCGCCGAGGTCATCGTCGACCGCGCGGACTCCACCAAGGACCACATGGGCCTCCACACCTGGACCGACGCGCCCCACGGCAAGATCCAGAAGTTCGACGTGGTGGTGGCCAAGAACTACCTCACCGAGCACGAGCTAGCGCAGCTCTCGCGGCTGGTGAACGCCTACCTCGACGTGGCCGAGGACATGGCGCTCCGCAAGATCCCCATGACCATGCAGGATTGGGAGGTTCGGCTGAATCGCTTCCTCGCCGCGACCGATCGCGAGGTGCTCTCGGACGCCGGCAAGGTGACGGCCGAGATCGCCAAGGCACACGCCGAGAGCGAGTTCGAGAAGTACCGCATCGTGCAGGACCGACTGTTCGAGAGCGACTTCGACCGCATCGTGGCCGAGACCAAACGCCTCGCGGCGAAGACCGACGCACCCAAGCCCCGCAAGAAGAAGGAGCGGAAGAAGCCATGACAGCGTTCACCGAATCGGTCGTCGAGGACGCGGCCCTGGAGTGGTTCGGGGAGCTGGGCTATCGCGTCACCCACGGGCCCGAGATTGCTCCCGGCGAGCCGGCGGCCGAGCGCGCGACCTACGAGCAGGTCGTCCTCGAAGGCCGGCTGCGAGAGGCCCTGGCTGCGCTCAACCCCGGTGTACCCCAGGAGGGGCTCGACGAAGCGTTCCGGAAGCTCACGCGCATCTCGTCGCCGCAGCTCGTCGATGCCAACCACGAGCTTCACTACTACCTCGTCAACGGCGTCGCCGTGGAGTACCTGCGGGGCGACGGCACCATCGGCTACGACCCGGTGCGCATCGTCGACTTCGACGAGCCTTTCAACAACGACTGGTTGGTGGTGAACCAGCTCTCGGTCACCGAGAGCGGGCGCACGCGCCGGCCCGATGTCGTGGTCTACGTGAACGGCTTGCCGCTGGCGGTCATCGAGTTGAAGAACGCCGCCAGTGAGAACGCCACCATCTGGAGCGCCTACCAACAGCTTCAGACCTACAAGCGCGAGATCCCAGGGCTGTTCACCTTCAACGAGCTGCTCGTGATCTCCGACGGACTCGAAGCACGCATCGGTACGCTGTCGGCGCAGAAGGAACGCTTCGCCCCCTGGCGCACCATCGAGGGCGAGGAGCTGGCGCCGGCCTCCATGTCGCAGCTCGAGGTGCTGATCCGCGGCGTGTTCGAGCCGCGGCGGCTACTCAACCTCTTGCGCTTCTTCATCGTCTTCGAGAGCGACGGCGACACGGTGATCAAGAAGCTCGCCGGCTACCACCAGTTCCATGCCGTCGGGCGCGCGCTCGAAGCCACGCTCGAAGCTTCGCAGCCGGACGGAAGTCGTCGCGTCGGGGTCGTCTGGCACACCCAGGGGTCGGGCAAGAGCCTCACCATGGCCTTCTACGCCGGCCGCGTGGTGCTACACCCGGCGATGGAGAACCCAACGCTGGTCATCCTCACCGACCGCAACGACCTGGACGAACAGCTCTTCGGCACCTTCTCGCGTTGTCAGGAGCTACTGCGCCAGGAGCCCGAGAAGGCCAGGACCGGACGCACCTGCGCGAGCTGCTTAAGGTGGCGGCCGGCGGCGTGGTGTTTACCACCATCCAAAAGTTTTTTCCCGAGACGCGCGGCGACACCTTCCCGCTGCTTTCCGACCGCCAGAATATCGTCGTCATCGCCGACGAGGCGCACCGCAGCCAGTACGACTTCATCGACGGCTTCGCCCGCCACATGCGCGACGCATTGCCCAATGCCTCGTTCATCGGCTTCACCGGAACGCCCATTGAGCTGACCGACAAGAACACCAGGGCTGTCTTCGGTGACTACGTCAGCGTCTACGACATCCAGCGTGCCGTGCAAGATGGCGCGACGGTCCCCATCTACTACGAGAGCCGGCTCGCCAAGCTTGAGCTCAAAGACGAAGCGCTGCCGGAGCTGGACTCCGAGTTCGAGGAGGCCACCGAGGGCGAGGAGCTCGAGGGCAAGGAGAAGCTCAAGAGCAAGTGGTCGGCGCTCGAAGCCTTGGTGGGAACCGAGCGGCGCATGTCGCTGGTGGCCGACGATCTCGTCGATCACTTCGACCGCCGCCTCGAGGCCATGGACGGCAAGGCCATGGCCGTCTGCATGAGCCGGCGCATCTGCGTCGACCTCTACAAGGCCATCGTCGCGCTGCGCCCCGACTGGCACAATGACGACGACGCCAAGGGCGCCATCAAGGTCGTGATGACCGGCTCGGCCTCCGACCCCACCGAATGGCAGGGCCACATCCGCAACAAACCGCGCCGCGAGGCCCTCGCCAAACGCTTCAAGGATCCAGCCGATCCGCTCAAGCTCGTCATCGTCCGTGACATGTGGCTGACCGGCTTTGACGCGCCGTGCATGCACACGATGTACTTGGACAAGCCGATGCAGGGCCACGGGCTCATGCAGGCCATCGCCCGGGTCAACCGCGTCTTCCGCGACAAGCCCGGCGGCCTGGTGGTCGACTACCTGGGCCTCGCCGACCAACTCAAGCGGGCGCTGCACACCTACACCGAGAGCGGCGGTCACGGCGACACGGCCATCGACCAGGAAGAAGCGGTCGCGCTGATGCTGGAGAAGCACGAGGTCTGCTGTGGTCTGTTCCACGGCTTCGACTGGAGCGCCTGGACTACTGGTACAGCGGCCCAGCGCCTATCGCTGTTGCCGGCCGCGCAGGAGCACGTGCTCGCCCAGGATGGCGGCAAGGACCGCATCCTTCAAATCGTCACCGAGCTGTCCAAGGCCTTCGCCCTGGCCGTGCCCCACGATGAGGCGATCCTCATCCGCGACGACGTCGGCTTCTTCCAGGCCGTCCGCACTGCCATTGCCAAGAGCACCGCGGGTGATCGCAAGGCCTCGGGTGACCTCGACCTAGCCATCCGCCAGATCGTTTCGAAGGCCGTGGCCTCGGACCAGGTGATCGACATCTTCGCCGCCGCGGGCCTCAAGAACCCGGACATCTCGATCCTGTCGGACCAGTTCCTCTCCGAGGTGCGCGGCATGCAGCACAAGAACCTCGCCGTCGAGCTGCTGCGCAAGCTGCTCAACGACGAGGTCAAGGCCCGCTCGCGCCACAACCTGGTGCAGTCTCGGTCCTTCGCCGATCTCCTGGAGAAGTCGATCCGTCGCTACCAGAACCGCGCCATCGAGGCCGCGCAGATCATCGAGGAACTGATCGAGCTGGCCAAGGAGATGCGCGAGGCCGGCCGCCGCGGTGAGAAGCTGCACCTCACCTCCGACGAGCTGGCCTTCTACGACGCCCTCGAAGTCAACGACAGCGCCGTCAAGGTCCTCGGCGACGACACCCTCAAGACCATCGCCCGCGAGCTCGTCGAGACCGTCCGCCGCAACGTCACCATCGACTGGACCGTCAAAGAGTCCGTCCGCGCCAAGCTCCGCGTCATCGTCAAACGCATCCTCCGCAAGTACGGCTATCCGCCCGACAAACAGGAAGCCGCCACGAATACGGTGCTTCAGCAGGCTGAGTTGCTTTCCGATTTCTGGACCGCGCACGGGGGGGCATCAACGTGAAGTACGCGTACGAAGACCTGAGCCCCGAGCAGTTTGAGGCCCTGGTGGTGTTTCTGTGCCAGCAGCTTCTCGGGATCTCGGTGCAGGGCTTCTCGAAGGGGCCCGACGGTGGCCGAGACGCAAAGTTCGTCGGCACGGCGGAACTGCACCCCAGCAAGTCGGCACCTTGGGTCGGTACGGTTATCGTGCAGGCGAAGCACACGAACGGTGTCAACCGGACCTTCTCAGATGCCGATTTCTTCAGCTCGACGGCGGGCGACACCGTGATCGGCAAGGAGATCCCCCGCATCAAGAACCTGAAGGCCAAGAGCGCGATCGACCACTACATGCTCTTCTCGAACCGGCGCTTGGCGGGGAACGCCGATGAGACGCTTCGTGGGCACCTCTCCAAGGAGTGCGGCCTTCCTGTCGGTTCGCTCTACCTTTGCGGCATCGAGCAGCTTGAAGTGTGGCTGAAGACGTTTCCGCGCGTTGCAACGCTCGCGAACATTGACCCCGTCGATTCGCCGCTCATCGTGAGCCCCGACGAGCTTGCCGAATTGGTTGAGGCGTTCGCACGCAATCAGGAGATCATCCAGTCGGCCGTCGACAACCCTCCGACGCCACGCGTGTCCTACGCCGATAAGAACGCGCTCAACAACATGTCCGCGGAATACGCCAAGTTGCAGCGGCGGAACTACCTCAAGGACACCGCTCAAATCCAGGCCTTCCTCGCCGCACCCGAGAACCTGCGGCTGCGCCAGCTCTACGAAACCGTGGTGACAGAGTTCCAGCTCAAGATCACGGCGAAGAAGAAGACCCACCAGTCGTTCGACGAAGTCCTCGAGTACCTCACTGACCTCCTGTTTGGCCGCGATCCGGTGCTGCGGGCGCACAAGCGACTCACGCGAGCGATGCTCTTCTACATGTACTGGCACTGCGACATCGGAGCGACGGAAGATGATGCTTCGACCGACTAAACACTCCCACCCGGATCGAACGGTAGTCGGGGTCGCACTCGTACTTCTCGGGCGGCTGAAGTCGCGGCGGCTCGACGAGTACGATGCCCTGCGAAAGTTCGCGCGCAAGGCCATCGCAGGAGGGGACGTGCTTTTCCTGCCAGCCCTCAACTTCCTCTTCCTGCTCGGTCTTGTCGAGCACCGCCCGAAAACCGACTCGCTCGAGTACCTGGGGCCCAATGAAGCTCTCTAGGCTCTACACGAATCGCCCTGCCGTATTCAGCGCAGTCGACTTCACGCCGGGGCTGAACGTCGTGTTGGCGGAGATCCGGCTGCCGCAGAACCGGAAGAAGGACACACAACCTTGGAAAAACCACTCTGGGCAGACTCGTGGATTTCTGCCTGCTCTCTGGTCGCGATTCGAAGTTTTTCCTCTTCAAGCATCAGCAGTTGTTCGACGGGTTCGTGTTCTTGCTTGAGGTTGAGTTGCTCGACGGATCGTACGTGACGGTTCGACGCGGAGTGAATGAACCCACGAAGATTTCTTTCAAGCGCCACCAGGCTCGCATGCAGGACTATTCCGAACTGCAGGCGCCACAGTGGGACCACGTCGATGTGCCGTTCGATCGCGCGAAGGACCTGCTCGACGGCGTTCTGGACCTGCGAACAATGAAGCCGTGGGACTACCGGAAGGGGCTCGGCTACTTGCTGCGGTCGCAGGACGACTATCGCGACGTCTTCCAGCTTCGGAATGGCCACAAGCACGTCGAGTGGAAGCCGTTTCTCGCGCACGTGCTTGGATTCGACTCCGCGCTCGTCGAAGGGCTGTACAAGAAAGAAGCGGAGCTCTCGGGCAAGCAGGCGACGGTCCAGACCATCCGCGCGGAGCTGGGGGGGTCAGTCGAAGACGTCAGCAAGATCGAAGGCATGCTGCTTCTGAAGCAGAAGGAAGCCGAGAAAAAGCAGCAACTGCTCAACGCCTTCGACTTCCGCACTGCTGACAAAGAGAAGACTAAGTTGGTCGTGGATGACGTCGATGCTCGAATCGCCGCGCTCAACGCTGAGCGCTACTCCTTGAGCCTCGCCAAGAAGAAGATTGTCACCTCACTCGAGGACGATCAGGTTCTCTTCAATCCCGATGACGCGCAGCGACTCTTCGCCGAGGTCGGCGTGACCTTCCCTGGGCAGCTCAAGAAGGACTACGAACAGTTGATCGCGTTCAATCGAGCGATCACCGACGAGAGACGGCAGTACCTGCAGGAAGAACGCGCTGAGATCGAGGCTGCGTTGAAACGGCTGACGACTGATCTCACTGAACTCGGCAAGCGGCGATCCGAGATGCTGGCTTTCCTGACGGATACCGATGTCTTCACGAAGTATCGACAGGTCTCCGATGAACTCGTCGGCCTAAAGGCGGACATCACGTCGCTCGAGCGGCAGCGCGGCTTTCTTCATCGGCTCCAGGAGATGCGAACGGAGATCCGAACCATCACCGACGAGAAGGGGCGTCTCCAAACTCAGATCGAGGATGACGTCGAGAAGCAGAATTCGGACGGAACGAGTCTGTTCTCGTCGATCCGGTTGTTCTTCAGCGAGATCGTGGAAGACGTTATCGATCGCAAGGCGCTCCTCAGCGTCGCTCCGAACCAGCATGGGCACCTCGAATTCCGAGCGGAGATTCTCGATGAGTCCGGGAACGCCACGAGCGCCGACCTGGGCCACACCTACAGGAAGCTGCTCTGCGTCGCGTTCGACATGGCCGTGCTGCGCGCGCACCTTGAGAAGAAGGCGCCGAGGTTCGTCTACCACGACGGGGTATTCGAATCGCTGGACGACCGGAAGAAGGTAAACTTGCTCGCTGTCATGGGCGAGTACGTGAACTTCGGGCTTCAGTTCGTCATCACGCTCATCGACTCCGAGCTTCCAGCGCGGGCTGAGGGCGACGAGCCCATGTTCGCCGACGAGGAGATCGTGCTCAGGCTTCACGATGAAGGCCCCGATGGGCGACTCTTCAAGATGGCCGCATGGTAGGGGGCGAGCGGTGCATCATGCCGCGCCAGGTTTGGCCACCGCGTCCGGTGCGTGCCGGGGCCGTATGCCAACGCTGTGCCCGTTCGCCGTGACGAAGACGATGTCCCCATCCCGCAGTAAACCCGCCTTCGAGCCTCCCGCGGACGAAACCGGCCGAGCTGTAAACCAGGCCCCGCGCTCTCTCCCCGATCTCAGAGACAGAGAGCCAAACCTGACCCGAAGCCGCCCGCGACGTCGCCGTCCGTGATCTCTACGAGCGTGCGCCCGAGACCACCGCGGCGATCACCGATCGCGCAGAACCCCGCGAAGACTGGGCGTTAGAAGAAAGAGCCCCGGGCGCTTTCGACCGGGGCTCTTGTAAACTGGCGCCCCCACGCTGTTTGGCGTGGGGGCAAAAATGGCTCGAAGGCAAGGATGTATACTTACGACCCGTTGGTTAACAGCCGCGTCGCAAAACCCAAATGATTTCCGCATCGAAGAGAAATGACCGCGGTCAGTTTCTTGCGCCAGTTGGTGGCGCAAAAGTGGCGGACGAAACGCGACCTACGGCGTGCGCTCTGGCAGTCTGTAGAACGCATCCCGGCGGCTGCCGTGCTTGGCGAGGAGGCCCTTGTCGCAGAGCTTCTTGAGTCGGCGCTGAACGGTGCGCAGCGGTGGCGGGGCATGGAGGGCGCCGACGAGCTGCTGGATCGTGGCGCTGCCAAGTCGCCGCACGGCGTCGAAGATCTGGCGGTCGAGTTGGTCTGGGGGGCGAACGGTCATCCAAGGACGCCGTTGCTCGGTCTCCTGCCGGCCTTCGAGGTCGCGGGCGATGTCCGACATGCCGTCACCCACGGCACTCGCGAAGAACTCGAAGTAGCGAGTGAGGTCGCTCGTCGTTTCCGCTTGCCCGAATCCAGGGGCGGTCGGGCGAAGGGCCATGCCACCGAGCTTGCGGTTGCGCAGCACGAGGAGTCCTCGCGGGTCGAGGTGGGCTTGCAGCTCGTGGTCCACGACGGCCATCCGCGCGATCCGTCCGGGCCGTCCCTCGTCGAGTTCTCGAAGGCCAAAGTAGAGGGTCGCCGCCCGCAGGATCGGGTCATCGGAGACCAGCTCGTCTCCGTCGATCCACTCGTAGAGCCGCACGATGTCGGGCGGCGGTTTGGTCTTCTTGCGGCGGTGGTCGATCAGGCTGCCCCGCGGAAGACCAACAAAGTGCGCCCAGCCCATGGGCTGGGCTTTCGCGAACTCGAAGTAGGACCAGCAGGTCTCGGCGTCCGTTGCCTTGGAGCGGCTAGTCGCCAGCCGAACAGCCTCGCACAGCGCAGTGGCCATACGGATGGTGTCCATCGCGGCCTGCCGACGTGGCGGCAAGAGGTCACCGGCGACCACGCGCTCGACCTCCTTCATCGTCACGTTGAAGGTACACGCGACCGTCATCTCCGCGATGCGTAGGTGCATCATCTCGGTTTGCAGGGCACGGAGTCCGTAGAGCGAAAGCCCCAGCACCGAGGCCTTCCCAGCAACCCATCGGGCGTGGCCCAGGGATGACACCAGTCTGGGCGTGATCGTGTAGTGAAGCTCGACGTCTTCAGCGCTGCCTTGCTCGGCAGCTTTCGCCCGTCGGCTCATGCTCGCCCCTTGCGTCCGCCGAGTTCGCGTTGGAGCGCGGGGTAGCGCCGGTACTCGTCGCGGATGCCTTCGAGCCACTTCGTGCCCGTGGTTGAGCTGTCGACCTGTGCGCACGCAAGAGCGAGAGACGCCGCGTGACCATAGTGGCGCCGACGCTTGTTCTCGGTGACACCGGCAATGCGCTTCTCGGCAGCGGTGCGCATCGAATTGATGACGGCTGCTCGTGTTGCCGAGTCGGGTGCCTGAATCCCTGCAAGGCGGATGAGGTCGGCCACCTCCGGCGTCACGAGCCGAGCTTCGTCACGGTCTGAGAGCAGGCTCAGCTCGTCGTAGTCCCGCATGCCCTCATCGGGCAGCTCGATGCCACCCAGCAAGGAGTTGAACAGCGGGAACAGCAGGTGACCTGGATGATCTCCACTCGACCAACCGAGCCCCTTCGCGGAACCGAGGAGCTTGGCCGCCTCCGTGAAGTTCCCGCCCAGGACGTGGAGCAAGGCGCGTTGCCAATGCGCGTGCTTGGGGACAGCGGCGAGTGTCTCGCTCACGCGTCCAAGGAGTACCTTCCTGGTGTTCGACGAGCCCAGCCACCGGCGCAAACGCACCATGCTCGGCGCCTCCCTCCAGGCGCGTTCGAGTCGCGCGGGCAGGTCTTTGCGCTCGAGTTCCTGCGTCGCCAACGCGGCGCCGTCGAGGAAGTCTCCACGGGCGTACTCCTTGTCGGAGACGAGCTTGGCCGCCTCGTCGTAGGCAGCCAGCGCGCCTTTCCAGTCGCCGGCCTCGACCAGGGCTCGGCACCAGGCCCGGAGGTCGTCGGCGCGCTTCGAGGCACGCGCGACCTCGGCCAGGCCGTCAGCGCCCTGTGTTCGTTGCACGACCTCACGCAGCCAACGGTCTTCGTCGGAGTCCCAATCGTTCTGGCGGTCCTTCTGGACGCGCGACTCAACGAGAGGCTTCCACCGCGAGAGGAAGTCATCGAGCTCGGGAAGAGGCTCGACGGCGACGCGTTCCAGCTCCCGTAGGGGCTCCCAGAAATGCCCGATGCCGCGCATCTCGTCGATGGCCGAGAGCACCGCCTTGCCTCGGTTTTGGGGCGTGGCTGTCATGTACATGCAGACCACGTATTGGGAGGCGCAGGCAGCCACGTCGACGCCAAGCACTTCGTCGAGCATTTCGTGCTGACCGAGATCGCTCTCGACGTTGCCGATGGGAAGCAGCAGCGCGCGGAAGATGCGAAAGGCGGCCGGGTAGTTCTTGCCCAGAAAGGCGTTCGAACCCTGGCGCAGGTAGTCGTCGACGTCCGACGGGTCGGCACGGCCTACGCGGGTTGCCGCTTCGGCGAACGCGACGATGTCGGCGACCCTTGCATCCGTGGGTCCCGCGGGAGCCCATCCCGACGGATTGCGCGCGGCGCGGTCGACCAGGGCGTTGACGAGGCGGGCGTGGACTGCCTCGTCGAGCCACGGGATGATGTCGCGGATGAGCGCGCGCAGCTCGCCAGCGTCCATCGCCTCGAGCGCGGCCTCGGTCACCGATGCGTCCGGCGTAGGCTTAGCGGCGTGACGGCGAGCCATCATGACAGCCCCAAGCGACGACCGAGCACCTTGGTGACAAAGCGCTCCCCGGAGGATTCCCGCGAAACGAGGTCGTGGATGCGCCCGCGGATCTGCTCCGCGCAGCCGGCGTGCTCGGCGGCCTTCATGGTGTGCGAGTAGGCATTCAAGACGTCCAGGCCGGTGACCTCGTAGCCGTACCCCTCCACCAGCCAGCGCAGCGCTGCCATGCCTGCTTCGATGGCGAAGGTTGGATTCTTCTCCTCGAAGTCACGCGCAGCGCGGGTCAGGGTCTGCGGCGAGCAGGGTGTGCTGTTGGCCAGGGCGATCGCCTCGTCGAAGAGCTTCGCGTCCTTGGCTGCGGCAAACCACTTGCCTTCTTCACCTGGCGTCTCGCCAGCGAGGTCGTCGAGGATCTCGGCCGGCTTCTTGTGCGGGTACTTCTTGGCGACGGCGCGGTACCACGCGACGTAGGTGCCGGCTTGATTCGCTCGTAGGCCATAGCGCTCGTAGGCCTCGTCGACGAAACCGGAGGACAGCAGCATCTCTTCGCAAAGCTGATCGATGTCCAGGTCGCTCGCCCACGGACTTCGGCTGCTTTCCGCAAGACCGATGGCCTCAGCCTTCTTGCCCTGCGCAGCCAATGCCTTCACGGCCCAACGTTTGTAGGGCCAGAAACCCTCGTCCTTGAGCAGGTCGAGTAGGTCGTCGTAGCGACCCGCAGCGTAGAGCGAAGTGAGGCAGGCTGAGGTCCCGTGGAAGTGTCCCCGCAGGTTCTTGTCGGGGCTTAGCGCCATCCGGGTGATGCCGATGAGTTCATCGGCCCAGCGTGCTGCAAGTTCCGGTGACGCGCAGAGCTCTGCCCAGTACTCCGCGAGGCTCTCGATGTACGGGATCTGGTCGGCCGCATGCGCGTCGAACAGGCGCTGGAGCCACTTCTCGCGCGTCTTGTCGTCGGCCGGCGCCGTGGCGATGATGTCCACGAGCGCCGCGATGGCATTGTTGACCGCGGTACCGATGGACCCCGAGGAGCTGTCGACGTGCTCCAAGGCAGGCGACACCTTCTCGAGGAAGAGCACGGCCCCTTCGGCCGCCAGCACCTTGTCCTTACGGGCGACCTTGTTGATCTCGGAGACGGCCTCTTTGATGCGCTTGATGGCCGGCTGCGACTTCCAGCCGAAGGCGTGCCGGCGAAAGCGCGCACGGAACTCCCACTTGTGCGGGCTAACCTTCGCCATCGTCGGTCTCCGACGCAGCCAGCCGAAGCGTTCGCTCGGCCTCTTCACGCTCGCGCTCGAGCTCTTCGCGTAGCTCCTCTTCGGTCGGGAGGTAGAGCTGGTAGCGGCTAGCGTGAACCTGGTGGTTGTGCTCGGGCAGCGTGATCTTCACCATCGCGTCGTTCTTGTCGGAACAGAGCACGATGCCGACCGTGGGCGCCTCGTGTTCCTCGCGCTGGTGCCGGTCGAAATAGTTCACGTACATTTGCATCTGGCCCAGGTCCTGGTGGGTCAGCTTGCCGAGCTTGAGGTCGATGAGGACAAAGCAACGCAGCAGCCGGTTGTAGAAGACCAGGTCGACGTAGAAGTGATCGCCCGCGAGGGTGAGCCGTCTTTGTCGTGCGACGAAGCAGAAGCCCTTGCCGAGCTCGAGAAGGAATGACTCGAGGCGATCGATGATCGCTTGTTCGAGGTCGCGCTCGAGCCACGCGGACCGTTCCTGCAGGTCGAGAAACTCGAGGACGAACGGGTCCTTCACGACATCCTTCGGGGCGGTGATGGTCTGCCCCTGTTTGGCCAGCGCCAGGACCTCGTCCTTGTTGCGGCTCTTCGCCAGGCGTTCGAACAGGAGGGATGCGACCTGCCGCTCCAGCTCCCGAACCGACCAGCTCTCCTTGGCGGCCTCGATCTCGTAGAAGGCGCGGGCATGGTTGTCCTGGACCCGGATCAGCACGAGGTAGTGGCTCCAGCCGAGAGCGGGCGGGAAAAGCGCGCGGTCGGTGGCAGATTCGATCAACGCTGCTGACCGTTTCTCGGGCACCGGAGATTCGATCAACGCTGTTGATCGAATCTCCAAGCCGCTGACATCACTGGGCAATGCGGTGCCACTGGGATAGGTGAGGTAGAACCGTCGAATCCGCCGCAGCGTAGCGACGCCCATCCCGCCGCCGAATCGCTCACTCAGCCGCTTGGCGAGCTTGGCGACGAGCCGCTCTCCGTAGTCCGCGCGGACCTTTCCGTGCTGCTCGACCTCGACCAGCTCGCGGCCCACATGCCAGTAGGCGTTGACCATCGCCGTGTTGACGGACCGGGCGACGTGGCTCCGCGCAGCCTCGATGATCTCCGCGACTCGGCGGTAGAGGTCCTCCTCTTCGCGCGTCAGGTCGGTCATCGATGTCTCCACGAGCACCGCGTTAAGATGGGATGGGTCCAGGCTCCGGATCCAGTTGTTGCAGAATCTGCAACTACTCGCCGTGCCGGTAAGGCTCGCTTGCCGGCCGCCGGTCGCGGCTTCGGATCTGTGATCGTCATGGTGGCTCTCCCGTGCTCTCCGTCGGGCCTCCTTTTACGCCACCAGTGTGGCGCAAACAAGCCTGGATGACGTGAAGTTGTAAACCAGAGAGCGCGCAGAGAATTGCCCGCGGAGGATGTCCCCGCTGGACAGTAAACCCGTCTTCGACGGTCGCGGGTGTGGAACGCGGCCGCCTGTAAACCAGCCTCCGTGCTCTCTCCCCGAATGGTCGCGACAGAGAGCACGAACGCTGAAGTCCGTGCCCCGCAACAGGAAGCGCGTGCTCTCTGCGATGGGGACACGAATCGCGCGCTCGTGATCGGCGGGCGAACTCTCAACCAGGGTCGGGCTCCCAACCGGGTTGGGCTCCCAACCACGCACGACCCAGCCGGAAGGATGAGAAATGAAAGCTTGGAGACTCCATCAGCCCGGCGGCCCCGAGGCGTTCGTGCTCGAGGATATTCCGAGGCCTGAACCCGCAGCAGGCGAAGTGCTCATCGCGGTCCGCGCCTTCGGTCTGAACCGCTCCGAGTGGTTCACGCGTATCGGCGAGTCGCCCACCGTGAAGCTACCGCGAGTCCTGGGCATCGAGTGCGTGGGAACCGTCGTCGGCGATCCAAGCGGCGAGCTCGCAGCCGGACAGCGCGTCGCAGCGATGATGGGCGGCATGGGCCGGCAGTTCGACGGCTCGTACGCTGAATACACCAGCGTGCCCTGGTCGAGCGTGTTCCCGCTCGAGACGGAGCTTCCCTGGGAACTGCTCGGCGCGCTGCCCGAGCTGCTGCAGACGTGCCACGGCTCGCTTCGCACCGGCCTCGAGGTGCAGACCGGCGAGACACTCTTGATTCGCGGCGGCACGTCTTCGATCGGCCTCGCTGCACTGGCGATGGCGAAACACGCCGGGTTGAAGGTCATCTCGACCTCCCGAAGCGAAGCGAAGGCGGATGTACTCAAAGGCGCCGGCGCCGACGAAGTCATCATCGACGCTGGCACCGTCGCAGAGCGCGTCCGTGCGTTGCATCCCGAAGGGGTGGACCGCGTCCTCGAGTTGATCGGGACTTCCACTTTGCTCGACTCACTCCAGTGTGCGCGTCCGGGCGGGGTCGTCTGCATGACGGGCATCCTCGGAGGGCAGTGGGAACTGCCCTCCTTCCGCCCGATGGGCCACATCCCGACGGCCGTGCGGCTGACGTCGTACTCAGGCGGCGCCGGCGACATCTCCCGCGAGCAGCTGCAGCAATACGTCTCGATGGTTGAAGGCGGGCAGCTCGAGTTCCGGCGGGGACCCGTGTGGTCTTTCGATCAGCTTCCCGCGGCTCATCAAGCCATGGATGAGAATCGAGCGACGGGGAAGATGGTCGTCGTGGTTCGGTAGCCCACGCAAGGGTCACCCGGAGCCCAGACCCACCGGAACCCAGACCAGGCGGCCGAGCGGGACGGGCCGTCAGGCCTCAGGCCGTGGGCCGTCAGGCGGGGGACGAGCCGCGCCGCGCTTCGTGCAGCGCCGACCACAGCAGCGTTATCGCGGTGTAGAGCACGACGACGAACACGAGCCAGTTCAGAACCTTCAGCGGCAGCGACCTGACGATGAACGCCGCGATCAGCACGCCGGGGATGCCGCCGAGCGCGAGGCCGACCGCGGCACGCCCGTCGTAGCGACCACTGCGAACGAAGGGCATGCCGGCGACGGGCATCAGGAACGCGCACGAGCCCATCATGATCGGGAACGCCGCGAGCGGATTCAGACCGAGCAGGCTGACGAGGATCAGGCACGGTGCGAACAGGCCGATGCCCAGGGTCATCAGTGCGCCGAGCACGAAGTTGCCGGCGACGCCGACGGCGAGCAGCGGCTGGGACAGGCCGAGCGCGGCGCCGCCGCCCGGCACCAACTCGAAGCTGCGGGCGAGGAAGAGGCCGGCGGCGACGAGCAGCGCGGTGCCCATCCCGAGCTGGATCGCGCGGCGCGGCAGTCCCGTGACGATCTGCGCGCCGAAGAACGCGCCGAGCACGGCCGCAAGGATCATCGCGATCAGCGTCAGCGTGTCCATCTGCACGGCGACGATGAACACGAGCGCCTGGATGACCGTCGGCAGCGCGTGGCCCGCGTTCAGCGTTCCGGGCAGATGCTCGTCGCGCACCAGCCGACCCAGGCGGAACACCGCCGTGGTGGTGGCGAACGAGCTGACGCCGAGCGTGTCGAGGAAGTTCACGCCGAAGCCGATGCCGAGCAAGGTTGGCGTGGGCCACGCGTGGCCTGCCGTGCCGCGCGTTCGCTCCACGCTCCACCAGCGCCAAATGTACGTTGCGGCGACGACGAGCAGCAGGCTCCAGAGAGCGAGGACCACCGGTGGTAGTCGGGAGAGCGCCTGCATCGCGCGAGTGTAGCGCGTCCGGCGAACCGGCGGCGGACCCAGCCGAGTCGAGGCTACCAGGGCAGCCGTTCACCGAGGTGCTGCATTTGCCCGTGGGGGAAATCTTCGCGCGACATGGTCACTAGCCCAACGACGGTCTTGGCGCCGTCCGCCACCTCCATGGGTGCAGCCTGGCTGCCCATGTCCGTCTTGACCCAGCCCGGGTGCGCAGCGGCGACGGCGATGGCTTTCGCGGCCAGCGTCCTGGATTGGATCAGCGTGAGCATGTTGAGCGCAGCCTTCGAGGTGCAGTACCCCACCGTCATGAAGCCCTTGACCTGGTCCCACAGGCTCTCGGCCATCCCCATGGATCCGAGCATGGACGAATGATTGATCACCCGGGCGTCGCCGCTCTTGGCGAGCAGAGGGACCAAGGCCTCCGTGATCGCGAAGGGGGCCACGACATTGACCTCGAGGGTCTTTCGGATCTTGTCAGAGCTGGTCGGCTTGCCGTCCCACTCGATGGCAATACCGGCGTTGTTCACGAGCACGTCGAGCTTGCCAAAGGTCTTGTCGAGGTAGCTCACGACGGCGCCGATGTGGTCTGGGTTGGTCACCTCGAGACGAACAGCATAGGCGTCACAGCCCTCGGCAACGAGCTCGTCAGCTACCGACTTACCTGCCTTCTCGTCCCGCGAGGCCACCACGACGGTGTACCCCCGGCCGCCGAGTTGCCTGGCGATTTCCTTGCCAAGGCCCTTGTTGGCGCCGGTGATCAGCACCACCTTTCCATTCCTTGTCGCCATCGGGTCCTCCAGTTCTACGTGTGACGGAAGCCGCTTCAGTGCACGCCGCAGAATAGGCTCTGCTCGTGGTCTGTCAACGGCACTGACCCGAATGGTCCCGGCCCTGTCATGCGCGCGCGGCCGAAGTTCGACGGTGCCTTCGCCGGTTCGGAATTGGGCTGTGCGACTCGGCGTGTCCTTGCCATTTTCTTCACAGCACCCCGGCACGACGCGGACGCAGCACGACGCGGACGCGCCTCAGCGCGGCTCCTCGTAGCGGTAGCCCACGCCATGGACCGTCTGCACGATGCGGGGTGCCTTGGGGTCGCGCTCGATCCGCTTGCGGAGCTGCGAGACCGTCTGGTCGAGCGTGCGGCTGTTGGGCACGTGTTGCAGCCCCCAGCAGTGATCGAAGATTCGGCCGCGGTCCACCACCTGCCCTTTGTGCCGCCACAACAGCTCGAGCAGCTTGACCTCCCGCAGGCTGAGCTCGATCGCCTGCTCCTCGCGCCGCGCGCGCAGCTCGGCCGGCAGCACCTGTAGGTCGTCCATCCGGAAGGACGTCCCCGTCGTCGCTCCCCCGCGCTGCTGCAGACAGCGCCGCGTGACCGCCCGAATGCGGGCGACGACCTCGTTGACGCCGAAGGGCTTGACGATGAAGTCGTCGGCTCCGAGCTCGAGGCCGAGCACCTTGTCGATCTCCTCGGACTTGGCGCTGATGAAGATGATCGGCACCGACTCGTTGGCGCGCCGAAGCTGCCGGCACACCTCGTAGCCCGAGCGGCCCGGCATCATGATGTCGAGGCAGACGAAGTCCGGCCGCTGCTGCTCGAAGAGCCAAAGCGCCGCCTGGCCATCGGCGGCGAGGATCGGCTCGTAGCCCTCGGCGGCGAGGATCGCGGCTAGGCCGTTGCGCGTGTGCAGATCATCCTCGGCGATCAAAACTTTCATGCGCGCTCCCCCGAACCCGCTGTCGCCGCGCTCGCCGGCTTCGCCTCCACCGCGGGCTCGGACGCGGACGCCGTCCTCAACGTCAAAACGAAGGTCGCGCCGCGCGGCCCTGGTGCACCACCCTCGGCCTCGTCCTCTTCGAGCAGCAGATCCCCGCCGTGCGCGCGGGCCAGCTCGCGTGCGATACCCAGGCCAATGCCGGTGCCACTCGCACCCTCGTCGAGGGCGCTGCTCAGGCGCACGAAGGGCTCGAACACCCGCTCGGCCTGCGCCGCGCTGATCCCCGGACCCTGGTCGCGCACCCGGATCTCCGTCACACCCTCGCGCGCTCGGGTCGACACCTGCACCAGCTTGCCCCCGCCCGCGTACTTCTCGGCGTTGCTGAGCAGGTTATTGAGGATCTGCCGCAGCGCGTCGGCGTCGATCCAAACCGGGCGCGCGGCCTGAGCGTCGAAGACGAGCTGCACGCTCCTGGCCGCGAAGGCGGGCTCGAAGGCGGTGATCAGCTCGCGCACGAGCGCGTCGACCCGGCCCACGCTGGGCCGCAGCATCGGCGCGGTTCGCTGCTGCCGGGCAAACGAGAGCACGTTCTCGATCAGGCGGCTGAGGCGCCGGCACTCGCTGTTGACGATCTGCAGGTAGCCCGCGGCGCGCGGCTCCCCCGCGCCGAACTCCGCCTCGAGCAGCTCTGAGTACATTCGGATATTGGTCAAGGGCGTCTTCAGCTCGTGCGAGACGCGGCTGACGAAGGAGACGCGCTGCGCCGCCTCGCGCGCGGCCCGGGTGCTCTCACGCCACAGAAAGAGCGCCAGACCGCAGAGCGCCAGCGTCACCGCCAGCACCCCCGCACCCGCAGCGAGCGCCAGGCTCCGGCCGGTCGAGGCGGCCGTGACCCGCGGGTCGATGAAGCCCTGCAGTTGCCAGGCCTGCAGCGGCGCCGCGAGCGCGACACTCGCCGCCGGGCTTGCTCCAGGCGCCGGGTCATAGCCGCCCCATTGATAGAGCGCCCCACCGCGCTCGTCGACGAGCACGGTACGACGCCGTGGGTCGGCGAGGTGGCCTCGCGGCGTATCGGGCAACGCGGCTGCGAGGTCGGCGAGCAGTCGGTAGCGGTCGAGCTCCAGGCCGAGCAGGTAGCCTGCACGGCTGCGTTGCCAAAGCAGCAGCTGCAGCCCGTCCTCCCAGAACCAGGCGTACCACCCCTGCGCCGCGGCTGGCACCGCGACCGCCTTGTTGGACGTCGAGGAGCGCGGCCCGCGTGCGCCCGGCGTCCGCGCTCTGACCGGCAGGGTCGCGCGCGCGCTCGACGACGACCGCCGTGGCAGCCACGACGCGCCCTCCTCCTCGGCGATCACCAGCCGCGAGGGGTCGGCGAGCAAGCCGCGCACCCGTTGCAGGAAGGCCTCTTCCTCGGCGCTGAGGGGGCCGAGCGCGGGGGGATGCAAGCGCTGACCATCGGGCCCCAGCAGGAAGACCTGCTGCACCGCCGGATGCTCGGCGACCAGCGCCCGCAGCGCCGCTGTGTCGCTCGGCGCCGGACCGCGATCGAGCAGCGCGGCGCGGCGCCGCTCCAGCACGCCCAGCAGCCGGGCCTCGACCTGGTGCAGCTCGCCGGCGACCAGGCTACCGACGGCGCGCTGCGCCCGGTGCCGGTCGGCGACGACGACCTCGTGGGCCAGCCCGCCGAGCAGCGCGGCGGGGATCAGCACCATCAGCGCCAGCGCTGCGACGAGTCGCCTGCTGGCTCGCAGGTGCCTCCGGATCGGTGGACTCACACGCCGTGCTCGCTTCCCAATCCGCCGCCTCCGCGACGAGACCATGACCGGGCCACTGCGCCGGCTGGCCGGCGCGCGGCCGTGCTAGAAGGCCTGCTGGCTCTCGACCCGCCGCTGCTGCCCACGCATCGCCTTGCGCGTCCGCTGCCAGACCTCCGCGGGCTGATCGACCCGTTCGGCGGCCGCCGCGATGTCCTTCTCGAGGGCGTCGAGCTGCTTCGACTTCAGCACCTTGTTCGACGCCTTCAGCTCGCCCACGTTCTTCTTCAGCAGGACGCGGGCCTCTGCGATGCGCCCCGCGTCCCGCAGCTCGACCGCCTGCTTGGTCGCATCGTTGGCGAGCTGTTCAAGCGCCGCCACGGCCACCGCGCGGTTGGCGCTGGCCGCGATCGCCTCGCCGGCCGCGGAGAAGGTGATCTGGGCTTGACCGGACTGCTGCTCGGTTCGTTCGTTGTCGAGCCTGCGATAGCGCAGCGCGATGGCGGCCAGCGTCATCGCCTTCCCCGCGGGCTGGGGATCGACCTCGACCTCCAGCAGTACGTATTTCTGCACGGCGGCCTGTAGCTGGCTGAGGCGCACGCTCACCTCGTCGCCAACGATGCGCGCGCTCCGGCCGAGCACCCGCAGCGGGCGGATACCCACACCACAACGAATGCGGACCTCCACCTCGCCGGCGACGACTGCGAACATGTCACCGAACTCGCGCGCGAAGACCGCGGGGAGCTGATCCTCACGCTCCACGAACACATGGTTGCCATCGCTGGCGCCGGCGAGCCGATACATCAGGTCCTCATTGTATCCGAGGCCGAGACCGATCGTGCTGACGGTGATGCCGTTCTTGGCCAGCGAGCTACCCAGCCCGGCCAGCGCTCCGGGCGAGCTCGGACCGACGTTGGCCAGTCCGTCCGAGAGGAGGATCACGCGATTGACGCCACGGCCGTCGAGGAACTTCAGCACCTCGTGCGCCCCCTTGCTCACACCGGCGAAGAGCGCCGTCGTCCCGCGGGCCCGTAGCTGCGCGATTCGCCGATAGACGGCAGCGCGATCGCGGAGCTTGGTCGCCGGCACCAGCACCTCGACCGTGGTGTCGTAGGCCACCACGGACACGATGTCCTGCGGTCCCAGACCGTCGAGCGCCTGAATCGCCGCGCGCTTGGCGTGCTCGAGCTTGCGGCCCGTCATCGACCCCGAGCGATCGAGCACCAACGCGACGTTGACCGCGGCCCGCTTCGACAGATCCCGCACTTCGTCACCGATCAGGCCAACCTTGAGGAAGGCGTGCTGTCGCCGATTGGCCTCGAGCACGCCGTGACTGAGTTCGACGCTCATCTTGACGCCGTAGCCGGCGGCGGGGAGCGAGGGGACTAGGGTCAGCACCAGCGCCAGCACCGGCGCGGGGCCGCGAACGCTTACCGTGGTTCTTGGTTTCATCGACTCCTCCTCCGTGGCCGCATTCAACGCGGCTGAAACTAGCTCAGCTCGACGACCTGCCGCGAGCGCGCCGGTCGTGGGCGGAGCGCCTAGCCCAACGCCCTAGCGCCGATCGGACTGCTCGCTCGAACGCGCGCGCTGCCGCAACGTCCCCAGCGAGTAGGGCGCGTTCGTTCCCTGGCTGGGCGTCGCGCTCGACGGCGGCGGCGACCCCTTCTCGTGCGGCCGCTCGCCGTCCAGCGGTACCCAGGCCTCGTTGCGCGCCTTCCAGACCTCCCCCTGAATCTCGTTGATGGCGGCCTCGACTCGCCCACCGTTCTTGGCAATCGCCGCCTTCGTGCGCGCCGTGATCTTGCTGCTGAGGTCCGCGGGCAGGCGCGTCTTGCCGACCTTGAAGCCCTGGCCCTGCCCGGGCGAGGCGCGATGGGAATCGATGCAGAACACCTGGAGGCGCAGGCGCTCGCTGGCCCCGGGGGCGACCTTGAGCTGCTCCTCGGCCTGCCAGCCGCCCGCTCGCTCGACCTCGAAGGGGCCGGCGGCGCCGAGCCGCTGCGGCGCGCTGCCGGGGGCCCCTGCGGGGACGAGATAGAGCCCCGTGGCGACGAAGACCTCGGCAGCCTGGCCAGTGTTCTTGAGCTCGACCAGCGCCTTGCCGTTGGTGCCCCCTTCGTAGCGAAGCAGGCGAATCTTGAGCTTGGTGGGCCGATCGCCCTCCTGCGGCAGGGCGACGTAGGCGGTCGCCTTCGCCCGGGCCGGCGCTGGCAGCGCGGCCACCACGAGCACCACGCCGACGACGGCGACCTTCCACGCTGACGAGTAACAACGGGCCATCACGCACCTCACCTTCTTCTTGCCCCTGAGCGGGCGACGCCAGTGGTCAGCTCAGCCGGTGCGCGGCATCGACTCCGCCGCGTGGCCGTGACCTCTTGGGCAGCATGGCGCGCGCGAGCCGAGCGGTGGTGAGCTGCACCTCAGCCCTTTGTAAAATGATCGTCAGCGAGCGCCGACGCGGGACCACCGGACCAGACCGGGGATGACGAACCGGACCGCGAACCGGACCGGACCGCAACCGTGGTGGTAGAACGGCCAGGCGGTAATTCTCGGCTTGATCGGCCGGATCGGAGGGAGCGACGGGACCTGGGGCGGGCGCTATTTCTTGCGCAGGGCGCAGCGGTGGGACCTCAGCGTGGCGAAGCAGGCTGAGCGGGCGCAGCAGGCAGGTCCAGGGGGCCGGGCGGGACGGGCGTCAGGGGGCCTGGGCGCAACAAACGCCGGCGTGCAGGCGAAGCGCCCAGGTGCCGTAAGGGAAGACTGCGCTCCGGTCGCCAGCGCGCCAGCGGCGCCAGGCGCTGCGATAGCCGCTGACAAACTCGCGCAGTCGCTGCAGCGCTTCAATCCGAGCCCACTTGTTGCCGCCGGCGACGCGTGGACTCAGTTGACGGCGTGGCTCGGCCCGGCGCGGCGTCTCGAAAGCGGATTGCCGAAGCACCTGGCGTCGGCCGAGGACGGCCTTGCCCTGGGCGCGCCGCAGCGCCGCGAACTCGCCTTCGCGCGCGGCCACGGCGTCGGTGAGCAACGCGGCATACTCGTCCTGCGCGAGGTGCGCGAAGGCGGGGAGCGGATCGACGGACAGTACGGCGTGCGCGGGAAGTGGGCCCTTGTCGCGGAAGAAGCCCTTGGTCGCTTAAAGGCCTGGGGCCGCCCCATTCGCGCCGGCAGGCTGATCAGTCCCGGCCAGTAGTGGTGCTCGGTCACCAGGAGCGCCGCCACCGGGTTGGTGATCGTGTAGACGGCCTTCGCGAGCTGCGCGTCTGCGTCGACGGGGCGCACGACCGACGGGGGCTGGGTAGCCCAGAGGTTCTCCCAGCGCCCCCAGTGCGCGTTGAGGCACTTGGCGGTGAACTCGAACAACCAGCGGCAGAACTCAGGCCGGGTGCCCTGACGTCCGTGACCACGAGGTGAAGGTGATTGGAGAGCACGCAGAAGGCGTGTATCCGCACCCCGTACCGCGCCGCCGCCACCGCGAGGCAGTACCCAACGATCGCCACCACCGCCGAAGAGGGCCGCAGCAGGAACTGCCGCTGCGTGCACCGTCGGGTGATCATTATGGTCTCACCAGCGATGACCGGCCGAGGATGCTCATGCAGCGTGTCGGCATCTGCAGACCGCGTGCCCATCGCTCTTCGGCATCTTCCTGCTTACTTGGCGCATGACGTCGCCGCTCGCGTCCGACATCCGGTCGGGCAGCGCGTCCGACATCCGGTCCTGTGACGGCCCAACCCAGACGCCCAACCCATTTCTCGGCCCGCAGCAGTGGGGAAAGCGGGAGTCGAGGCCTGTCCCCGGTCATCAACCCGGGTCGGGCTCGATCACGCGAGGTGCGCGAAGGCGGGGAGCGGATCGACGGACAGTACGGCGTGCGCGGGAAGTGGGCCCTTGTCGCGGAAGAAGCCCCTTGGTCGCTTAAAGGCCTGGGGCCGCCCCATTCGCGCCGGCAGGCTGATCAGTCCCGGCCAGTAGTGGTGCTCGGTCACCAGGAGCGCCGCCACCGGGTTGGTGATCGTGTAGACGGCCTTCGCGAGCTGCGCGTCTGCGTCGACGAGGCGCACGACCGACGGGGGCTCGGTAGCCCAGAGGTTCTCCCAGCGCCCCCAGTGCGCGTTGAGGCGCGGCGGTGAACTCGAACAACCAGCGGCAGAACTCCGGCCGCGTGCCCCTGAGGTCCGTGACCACGAGGTGAAGGTGATTGGAGAGCACGCAGAAGGCGTGTATCCGCACCCCGTACCGCGCCGCCGCCACCGCGAGGCAGTACCCAACGATCGCCACCACCGCCGAAGAGGGCCGCAGCAGGAACTGCCGCTGCGTGCACCGTCGGGTGATCATTATGGTCTCACCAGCGATGACCGGCCGAGGGATGCTCATGCAGCGTGTCGGCATCTGCAGACCGCGTGCCCATCGCTCTTCGGCATCTTCCTGCTTACTTGGCGCATGACGTCGCCGCTCGCGTCCGACATCCGGTCGGGCAGCGCGTCCGACATCCGGTCCTGTGACGGCCCAACCCAGACGCCCAACCCATTCCTCGGCCCGCAGCAGTGGGGAAAGCGGGAGTCGAGGCCTGTCCCCGGTCATCAACCCGGGTCGGGCTCGATACGTGAACCCGGGTCGGGCTCGATAGCGCGGGTCGGGCTCGATAGGGTCGGGCTCGATAGCGGGTCGGGCTCGATAGCGGGCTCGATAGCGCGATAGCGGGTCGATAGCGATAGCGGGTCGGGCTCGATAGCCGGGTCGGGCTCGATAGCCCCCGATCATCAACCGGGTCCAGCTCGATGGATGGGTCGATGATCATGAACCCGGGTCAGGCTCGATGGCTCGATACGGGGTCAGGCTCGATACGGGGTCAGGCTCGATACGGGCTCGATACGGGGTCGGGCTCGATACGGGTCAGGCTCGATAGACGATAGAAGGCCGGTCACCCGTGGCCGCCGCAGCATGCCTTCTAGCTGCGCGCGCGCGGCAGACGAAAGAAGAAGCGTGCACCCTGCTGCGGCGCGTTTTGGACGCCAATCGAGCCGCCGTGCTGCTCGACGATGGCGCGCGAGATGGCGAGCCCCAGGCCAGTGCCGCCTCGCGCACGCGTGGCCGAGCCGTCGAGCTGTTGGAAGCGACGGAAGAGCTTCGGCTCCGCCCCCGCTGGAATTCCCGGGCCATGGTCCTCGACCTCGAAGACCACAGCGTCCTCCGCTGCGCGGCAACGGAGGCGCACCGTCTCGCCCGTGCTCGAGAACTTGATCGCGTTCCCGACCAGATTCGTGAGCACCTGGATCAGGCGGTCGCGATCGCCCTCGATGCAGGGCGTCGGCTCGACCTCCTCGACCACCAGCGCCACCCCGGCGTCGGCCGCCACGACCGCCAGCATGTCCACCACCGGCTGGAGGAGCTCCGGCGGCCGCAGGCGCTCTGTGTACAGCACGATCTTCCCGGCCTCGAGCTTCTCGAGGTCGAGAATCGTGTTGATCAGCCGAATCAGCCGGTCGGCGTTGCGGCAGGCGATCTCGACCATGGTCAGCGTCTTTTCGGGCAGCGCCCCGACGACGCCCCCCGCCATCAGCCCGAGGGCCCCGCGAATCGACGTCAACGGCGTGCGGAGCTCATGACTGACCAGCGAGATGAACTCGTCCTTGACGCGGTCGACCTCCCGCCGCTCCGTCACGTCCCGAAGGATGTAACGCACCCAGAGCGGCGCGCCGCTCTCGATGCGCGCGTTGACGCTGCCCTCGACGAAGACGCCCTCGGCTTCCTTGGTCTGCAGCACGGCCTCGAAGCGCTCGACGTTCTCCCCCGTCAGCGCGCGCCGACGCACCGACTCCCAGGCGGCGATCGAATTGGGATGGACCAGCTCGGCGAGCGTCAGCGGCGCGACCTCCGCCTCGGCATAGCCCAGCCGGCGCCGCCAGGCCGCGTTGACGTAAACGACTCGGCCGTGCCGATCGTCGATCTGAATCATATCGCTCGCGTTCTCGAAGAGATCGCGATACCTGCGCTCGCTCTCTTCGAGCGCGCGGCGGTCGCAAAGGCGCTGCGTGATATCGGCGAAGAGCACCGCCATCCGGCCTGAGCCGGTCTGGAAGGCATGCACCTCGAACGCCCCACGGATCGTCTCATCGTCGTAGTCGATCTGCTCCGTGCTCCAGGCGACGCCCTCCGCCGCGGCCGTACGGTAACGCGCCGGGATTTCGGTAGCCGCGAGCGGCGGAAAGGCCTCCTCGATCGCCTTGCCGATGAACTGGCTGTTGTCGACACCCAGCAGGCGATCGGCCGCCGGATTGGCGCCCACGAAGACGAGCCGTCCGCTCGGCTCGAGCTCATAGAAGTGGATCCCCATCGGCGAGCAACGCACGAGCTGCGCGAAGGCGGTGTTCAGGTCTTCGATCATGCGGCTACCCCACCCTCTCCCACGCGGGCGCGCGTGCGCGGCCTCCTACGTACAACTAGCAGCCCGGCCACGTGGCCCGCGACGCGTTGTCCCTGTTCTTCGCCTGACGATACGCGGCAGTCTAACCGAGGCAGGCGGCGCAGGGAACGAGGGGAGAGGCGGAGTGTTGGGGGGCCGGAGGGGCGGAGGGGCCGAGGGGCAACGCTGCTCCGAGGCGACCAGGCCGCAGGTGGCCGCTGATGCCATGCCGCACGCTCCGAAAGCCAGAGACGGCTGCCAGGTCCAGCTTCCACGACGGAGGATGCCCGGCGAGGAGGCCCAGCGCCTTCGCGGGCCGAGCGGTGGTGATTCCCGTCCGTTACAAGCTCCCCAGGCGACCACGGAGCTGGCACGAAGGCTGCTTGGCCGAGGGTCGCCGTGTCGTCGGTGGGAATCGCGCTCGTCGTGGGCGCTTGGCGCCTGTTGATTGGCGCCTATTGATTTGTGCCCGTTGTTTGACACTGGTTGACTGGCGCCATGCGCGTAGGTGAAAAGGCCGGGGAGCGGGGAGGTCGGAGCGATGAGCGATAGGCAGGCGCGAGGGCCAGCGAGACGCAGGCGCTGGTCGACGCTCGCGGCGGAGATCGCCGTGGTTACCCTCCTCACGGCGACCCTTGGGCCTGCCGCGGAGGCGCGGGCCACGGGGCGGCCCGTGGGTGGCAAGCAGCCCACGGCGGGTCTTGGCCTGGGGGCGCAGACCGCCCTAGCGGCCGCGGCGCTCTGCCTTTCCGCAGTGTGCAGCGTCTTCGGGCTGGAAGAGGTTGGGACGCAACAGGCCTACGAGGACGCCCAGCAGGCGTGGCACCAGACCGAGAACGTCGCCGAGCCGGCGTCACTTGCCGGAAGGGACCCCTTCTATCGGCGAATCGGACCCTTCTTGGCAGCTTTGGGCGACCGGCGGGAGCGCGCCGTGCAATCACCCCTGTGGCCCGTGTACCTGCCGCCGGCCAACAACGCCCATCGTTACGCCCTTGAGCAAATAGCCAAACCAATGATGTCGCCGCCCTTGCTCGGAAACGCCGACTCGGTCGGCCGGCACCTGAGGCTCCGGGCCCAAGAGGCCGGTGAATGGCGCGCGCGGTACAAGGGCGGCGCGATCGGCTTTGCCGCACTTGCGGGCGTCACGCTGACCTCCGCAGCTTGGCTCGCCTTAGGACGCGGAGGCCAGCGGCCCGCGCGAGACAAGAGTGCCAAGAGCGTGCATGGCACTGCGACGCGGCGCCCGGAACCTCGCAATCCGGAGCCAGCAGCAGGCGCCCACTAGCGGGGCCTAGGACTGCCACGGCGCGTCATCAGGGCGCGTCGGCGCTTAACCTCGAGCGGCCAGCTCACGATCGGCGCGGCGTTGTTCGGCGCGGCACCTGCCTCGCCACCTTCCTCGCCAGCCCCAGCGCGCGACCGGCACGGCTCGTGACTCGGTCCTTTTGCAGCGATTCGCCGTCTTCTCGAATTATGGGGAACTCGGCCCCGATTGCCCCGTGCGGGCGCCGCTCGCCCGTGGACATATCGATGTCAAGGCCATATGCTCTGACATATGAGAACGACCGTCCGGATCCGTGATGAGCTGCTGCAACGGGCCAAGCGTCGTGCGCACAGCGAGGGACGCACCCTGACGGCCATGGTCGAGGAAGGGTTGGCGCTGGTGCTAGCCCGCAAGCGGGTGGCGCCCGTCGAGCGCGTGGAGCTGCCGGTCTCCCGGAGCACGGGCGGCGTGTTGCCCGGTGTCGACCTCAGTCGGGCGAGCGAGCTCGAGGACGTGATGAGCGGGGCGTGATCCTTCCAGACGTCAACGTGTTGGTGCATGCCTTCCGCAGCGACTCGCCGTCTCACCGCGCCTGTCGGACGTGGCTCGATGGCGTGGTCAATGGCGAGGCGCGCTACGGCCTGGCCCCGCAGGTCTTGAGCGGCGTGCTGCGTGTCGTCACCCACCCCAAGGTCTTCGTCAGGCCCAGCCCCTTGACCGAGGCCCTTGGCTTCTGTGAAGTGCTGCTGGCGCCCGCACACTGCGTGACGGTCCAGCCGGGCGAAGGGCACTGGTCGATCTTCTCGCGTCTGTGTCGCGAGGCCGACGCGCGCGGTAACCTTGTGCCCGACGCCTGGTTCGCCGCCCTGGCGATCGAGTCGGGCTGCGAATGGATCACGCTCGATCGCGACTACGCACGCTTCACGGGCCTGCGTTGGCGCGTGCCCTAGGTCGTAGACTGGCAGCCGCTGGGAGGACGCCGCGGCCACCGAGCTCCCCCCGGCCGCAGCGCCGATGCGTCGCGCTCAACGCTGGGGCCACGAGGTCAAGGTCGCCGACGCCCCGCGGCTGACGCATTCGATGACCGTCGCCTTGCCGGACCTCGCGCTGGACCAGCGCTGGGTCGTCTACCCCGGCGATCATTCCTACCCGCTCGCCGAGCGCATCACCGCCGTCGGCCTCGGCCGGCTCACCAGCGGCACGGCGTTCGGCGCGGCACCTGCCTCGCAAGCCCCAGCGCGCGACAGGTACGGACTGTGACTCTGCTTTCTCTCAGAGCTTCGAGGTTTTCGCGAATGTGGCTAAGCTGGCAAAGCAAGATGAGTTGCATTTCTCTAGCGCGTCATATTAACCCGGGTGGGGATGTTGTTGTTGTTGTTGTTGTCGGCTGACGCATTCGATGACCGTCGCCTTGCCGGACCTCGCGCTGGACCAGCGCTGGGTCGTCTACCCGGCGATCATTCCTACCCGCTCGCCGAGCGCATCACCGCCGTCGGCCTCGGCCGGCTCACCAGCGGCACGGCGTTCGGCGCGGCACCTGCCTCGCAAGCCCCAGCGCGCGACAGGTACGGACTGTGACTCTGCTTTCTCTCAGAGCTTCGAGGTTTTAGCGAAGGTGGCTAAGCTGGCAAAGCAAGATGAGTTGCATTTCTCTAGCGCGTTATATTAACCCGGGTGGGGGATGTTGGAGGCAAAGCAAGATGAGTTGCATTTCTCTAGCGCGTCATATTAACCCGGGTGGGGAGGTTGGGGATATTGACCCGGGTGGGGGATGTTGCGCATTTCTCTAGCGCGTCATATTAACCCGGGTGGGGGATGTTTGTCGGATGTTTTGTTTGGGCTGCTTTCTCTCAGAGCTTCGAGGTTTTCGCGAATGTGGCTACGCTGGCAAAGCAAGATGAGTTGCATTTCTCAAGAGCGTTATATTAACCCGGGTGGGGGATGTTGGTAGGTGGGGATGTGTTGTGGGTTGGGGGGATGTTTTGTGAGGGTGGGGGATGTTTTCCGGGTGGGGGATGTTTTGTGGGGATGTTTTACTAGCGCGTCATATTAACCCGGGTGGGGGATGTTTAAGGTTCTAAGCTGGCAAAGCAAGATGAGTTGCATTTCTCTAGCGCGTCATATTAACCCGGGTGGGGGATGTTTGCTGGGGGGTGGGGGATGTTTTAGGTGGGGGATGTTTGGGATGTTTAGTGGGTTGGGGATTTCGTGTCGGGTGGGAGATGTTGTGTGTGCTAGCTAGCGAATTTGATCGACTGCTGCCCCTATGGCCTCGACCTGCTGCCCCGCGGCACGATCAAGTTCGTCGAGGTCTGAGTAGCACTTCGTCGCGTCCTGAACTCCCTCCGCGACAGCGTTCCAGGCCACCATCGCCACGGCGCCGGCCACAGTCAGTGCCGCGCCCGTACCCGCGACAGCGGCGTTTGTGCCCACCACACGAGCCGTGCTAGCCGCACCCGCTATCGCGAACGGGAGAGCCGTTCGCACAACGAGGAATGCCACACCGCCAGTCATCAGCAGGGCACCGAGCCTCATCGCGGTCCTTATGCAGGGGTGCGCGGAACTCCACAGGCCAGCCGTGTACGCTATCGCCGTGCCCGCGGCCGCTCCTGCCTGCGCCGAGATCCTGGGCGTCGTTGCTGGCGAAGCGGAGGAGCCTGCCCCCGTCGTCGCCTGAATCGCGGCCGGAGGCGTAACCCGCACTTGAGCAGGCCGCGCCACAGCATGCGGCGCCGGAGCGTCTGCCATGGTACCTGAAGCGCAGAGGGGCCCATCGCAGCGCGCGCTAGCGAAACGCGCTGGCGCGTCAACGAGCGCGGCCGTGAACGCGGCCGCCGAACCGAGGTCGACGGTGATGACGGCGAAGTCCTCGCCTGGGAGCTGGGCGAAGGGGGTGCTCGCGAGCAGCTCCTGCACCTCGGCACTCGTGCCGGGAAGCACCTGCGCGGCAACCCCGTACCCGTCGACCGCGGCCTGCACTCGAAGGGACGCGATCCAATCCGGCGAGGCCAAACCTCCGCCCACCTCGTTGTTGACCGAGGCGCTGCTGACCGAGGCGCTGCTGACCGAGGCTACGTCGAGCGCCAACACGCTCGGTTGACCGTCGAGGCCAAAGCTCGCAATCTCGATTCGCCCTGCGCCATTCGCAAGACTCGCGAGACTCGAGTCCAGTTGCGTCGGTGTTTGCGTCTCCGAAGTCCATCCGGCCTTGGCCTGCTCGGTCGGCCCTAAATCCAGACCGCAGCCGACGTGAAGCGTGGCAAGGACCGCGAATGCAATGAGTCCCGGAAGAGCCGCAACGCCGCCGCCCCTCGACCGCCGGTCTGCGGCTCGATGCCGCGCGCGGCCTGGCCGACCCATGCGCCGGCACTTGGCTGGCCGCGGGCGCTTCTCGCATCGATCGGGGACGCTTGGTTGCTGGATCATGTCTTCTCTCCCCTCTCTTTACTGTTCATCCTGGCGCAGAGGGCCTGCCTGGTAACCTGGCCTGCTCGGGAACTCCAGGTGGGCGTTCCCCACCCAGCGGCAGCAAGCAGCATCGAAGCAGCCGAATCACGCGGACGGCACCCCGCCGATCACGGCAAGCGTCGCCGCTATCTGCGAAATCTGCTGGTCGATCTCGCCGGGCGGCCCGACGATCAAAGTGCTCGGCAGCGCAGCACCACCCGCACACCGTACAACCGGCTTCTGCGCCGGATTCACGTAGGTGTAGGTGCAGCTGACGCTATCCCAGTCGCTGGCGCTCTTCATCACGTTGGCGTTGACGCGGATCACGATGGAGGCCCCGCCGCTCTGCGGGACCTCGACGAGGACGCAGGCCGGGTTGCTCGACGGCTGGTTGGTGATGCCCGACGGTCCCTGAACCCGAACTGGGGCGATACCGCCGTTGATCGTCACTGCGAAGGAGAAGAGATCCACGCCACTCTCTGGCGTCATCGCCACGCAGACCTTGGCGGGTCCCGCGGGCCAGCTTCCGGCCACCACCGGCTCGGGGGCGTCCGCGGTGGCGGGTGCCTCACCGGCGAGGGCCGAGAGCGCCGGCCCCATCATCAGGATCGCTTCGAGGTAGTCGGGGCCCATCCAAAGCGCTTCCGTCGCGGCGCAGGGGGTCCAGGCGAAGGCGGTGTCTCCGGGGCCGGGCAAACAGAGGGCGAAACCCACGCTCCCCGCGCCATCCGAGCAGGTCGCGGCAGTGAAGCTATCGTTCGAGAGGCTAACGCATGGCACCCCAGGAACCGGACCAGCCGCTGGCGACACCATGACTTGAGGAAGCGCGGCCATATCCACCGGAGGCCTGACGACGATCAGACAGTCGCTCCCACCGCAGCGGGACGCCTTCAGCGCCTGGAAGACCTGGAAGAGCGGCTTCCCACCTGGACCCGTGAGTACGGCTGCCAGCTCGATGCTCTTTCCATCCGACGCGTCGCTGCCCAGAACTCCACAACCGGCGAGGAGCGTCGTCGTCAGCAGTACTGAACACCACAGTCCCGGGTCCCGTCTCACTCGTCCGCCTAGCGTTTCCATCGGTCTTCCTCCGCCCACGTCGTGAAGTCGCTGCACGGCCAGCGCCTAGCATTCCGGAAGGGCCCAGCGCCTAGCAGTCCGGAAGGGCAATGCCGGCGCGCCGCAGCCCAAAGTAGGTCGGCGTTCCGGGTCGCACGCGCGTGCAGGCTTGCCCGGTCGACGGCGTTCCTGCGCGAAGCACTCCGCTGACACCACACCACCCCGTCGCCCCCGCCGGGCGACATTGCCGATAGGCGAGGGAAAGGCTCGAACGCCCTCCTAGGGTTTGAAAGCGCTCGGCAAGGTCACGGTCCGTCAGGCATTGGGGCGCGATCGACTGGGCGCTCTGCTGCGCCTGCACTGAGGCCACGCCCAGCGCTGGGAAGTCTACGGCGAAGACGCAGCTCGACCCCACCGCGCAGGCCCTCTGGCAAAGGCTCTGCTCCGCCGGCGGCGCCGTGCTGGTCGCGAGATTGCTCGCGGCATAGGTCGGCGGGGTTGCGACAGGGCTGGCTGCAGAGTTCGTGGCGCGCGGGTTGGCACCGCCGATGGCCCACGGCGTGGGGCTTGCGGTACTTGCCGACGGGTTGCAGGCCGCGATCTGCTGCTGCGCAGCGGCTGGCAGCAAGGCCACGCTTACGCCCCGGGAACCCAAAATGTCAGCGAGCTGGTCGAAGACCCAGCGGCACTCGCCGGTCGTGTTTCCGGGGGCCTGGCAGGGGAACCAACGGCCGGTGGCGCTGTCGCGATACTGCCAACCGAAGGCGCCGCCGCCGAGGGCGCATTCGCGGAAGGTGTGCTGATTCGGTGCCAGGCTCGAAAGCTGGCTGTCGTCGAGACAGCGGAAGTTGATGCCGCTGCCATCTGAGGCATCTCGAATACAGCTCTTGCCCTGGCGGGTGCAGAAGTTGCCGAAGGCGAGGCTTTCGTCCTGGCAGAGATACCAATGCCGCGCGGGATCGAAGACCGTATTCCCCGCGCTCTGGGTCACCGTGGACGCGGTCACGGGCACGACCGTGACCGCGTTGCCGTAGTCGACGAGGGCGGGTGCGGCGGAGCAGCCGTTGGCTGGGCATTCGGCGGCGACGCTGACGTTGACCTGGGGCGGCGCGCCGGAGGTGCCCCAGAAGGTCAGCCGCACGGGCGGTCCGCCGGCGGCAGCGGCGCTGAAGGTGCTGCTGCCGCTGGAGGGCACCGGCAGGCTGAAGGGCACGGGCGCCCAGGGTTCGCAGTAGACCTCGCCGGCGACGGGAGATTCCGAGTCGTATTGCGGGCCAAGGTCGACGTGCGAGACGGCGGTGACGTAGACCCAACAGCTCTTGGTGCCGAGTCCGGGGAGCGCCACGCTGAACTCTGCCGCCCCGGGGCTCGCGATCCACTGCGCACTCAGATCCGAGCGAACGCCTGAGAAGAAGCCCGGCTGCTCGGCGCCGGTGGCGACTGAGCCGCTGCCGAGGACGGAGCCCGAGCCCGCACCGGGCCCGGGACAACCCGTCGAGGGACAATCAGGGTAGAGGGTCACATCGACCGAGGCCCCCGCCTGGCCGTACTGATGGACGATGCGGTTGAGGTCGACAATGACGCCGAAGCGGTCGAAGCGGTTCCGATTGGGCACCGAGGAATCGTAAAAAGGCACCTCTTCGAGACCGTTGCACACGAGTGAGCCCGACACGGTGCCCATGAGTTGGCCCGCGCCGGGCTCGTAGGATGCGCTGTTGTCGTTGGTGACCGGCGCGATCGTCAGAATGCAGTTCAGCGTGCCACCCGCCAGCGAGAAGACCTCGCTGGCCCCAGAGGTGCCGGGATGGAGCACCCGCGACTCGCCATTCTGGTCACCAAACCAACCGGTCTGCTCGCGCGCCCCGCTGCCACTCGGCCCCTTGGTGCAAGCGCTGGAGAGGAGGCCGACCAGCAGCGTGGCGGCGCGTAGCGCGCGGAAGGACCGAGAGACCTGCGCGGAGGAGCGCTGGGACTTTCCAGGACGGGGGTTGATTCGCTGCGACTTCATCGGACACCTCTTGGAGACTCGTCTTGGAGACTCGTCTTGGAGACTCGTCTTGGAGACTCGTCTTCGGGACTCGTCTTCGGGACTCGTGGAAACGCTCTCTGCCGCGAACAAAAGCATCAACCGTGCCATGATGTTGTCTTAGCCATTGCGAGAGGTTGCGTGTCCAGACAAGACGCCGCGCTGGTGTCGATTGACCCCTGCCTGCGGCTACTGAAGGATCGGCGAAGGGCTGGCTGGCGGATCCAGCAGCCGCGACCGGGCGAAGGATGCGCTCGGGCGCTAGGCCAGGGCGGAGAGCAGGGCCGCGGTGGCGGCGGCGGGATCCGGGGCGTCGAGGATCGCGCGCTGGACGGCCACGCCATGGGCGCCAGCGGCGCGCAAGGTCGGCGCCGTCGCCGCGTCGATGCCACCGATGGCGTAGATCGGCGTGGCCACGGCCGCATGCACGGCCGCGACGAGTTTCAGGCCGGCGCCGGGGTGGCCGGGCTTGCTCGGCGTGGGAAAGATCGTCCCGAGCACGACGAAGTGCGCACCCGCGCAGGCGGCCTCCTGCGCCGCCTCCACGCCATGCACGGCCCGGCCCCACCGCGCGGCTGGCGGCCAGTCCACCGGCAGGGCAGCGCGCTCGGGCAGGTGCAGCCCGCTGCCCAGCTCCCGCGCGAGCGCCGGATCGTCGTTGATCAAGAGCTCGAGCGCGGGAAAGCGCTCGCGCAGCGTCTGCGCCGCCCGTCGTCGCTCGTCGCCCGGCAGCTCCCGGCCCCGGAGCTGCAGGAGGCGCAGGCCGGCGTCGACGGCGGCGCCGATCACGGCAAAGGGTCGCGTCGGGCCCCCCCAATCGGCGTGCAGGGGGGGCGCGGCGACGGGGCTCCAGACCAGCATCAGCCGCGGCAAGGCGCGCCCCGGGAGGGGCGAGGCGGCGCTATCAGCGTTGCTTGCAACCATCGTCTACTCCGCCTTCCCGCCGAGCCGACCCTCGCGCGCGGTGCTGGCCTCGGCATAGAAGCGGCGGGGCATGCGGCCGGCGAGGAGCGCGTCACGACCGGCGGCGGCCGCGTGGTACATCGCCCGCGCCATCCGTACGGGATCCCGGGCCCGCGCGATCGCGCTGTTGAGCAGCACGCCGTCACAGCCAAGCTCGAAGGCGAGGGCCACGTCCGACGCCGTGCCGACGCCGGCGTCGACGATCACGGGGATGCTGACGAGCTGGCGGATCAGCTCCAGGTTGTGCGGGTTGCGGATGCCGAGGCCCGAGCCGATCGGCGCGGCCAGGGGCATCACCGCCACGCAGCCGAGCTCCTGCAGCCGTCGCGCGACGATCGGATCGTCGTTGGTGTAGGGCAGCACCTTGAAGCCCTTGCGCACGAGCTCGCCTGCGGCCTCGACGAGCGCCTGCACCTCGGGCAAGAGCGTCTCCTCGTCGGCGATCACCTCGAGCTTGATCAGCGGTGTGCCCAACGCCTCGCGCGCCAGCTCCGCCGTGAGCACGGCATCGCGCGCGGTGAAGCAGCCGGCGGTATTGGGCAGCAGGTGGTAGCCGCGCTCGCGTAGCTGCACGTAGAGGTTCTCACCATCGCCGCCGACGCCGACCCGCCGCAGCGCGACCGTCACCAGCTCGGTCTGCGCGGCAGCGAGCGCGTCGAGGAGGGTCTGACGGCTCGGATAGCGCGCCGTCCCGAGCAGCAGCCGCGAGCGCAGGCGCAGCCCCGCGAGCTCGAAGCCATCGTCGGTCGGCGGCGCGGAGGGTGCAGGCGCGGTCAGCGCCCCAGCTTCGGCTGGATCACTCATCTTCCTCATCCTCCTTGCACGGCGACCAGCAGCTCCAGGCGATCGCCCGAGCGGAGCGCGGTCGCCGCCCAGCGCTCACGCGGTACGACGCTATCGTTGAGCGCCACGGCGATGCCTCGCCGCTCGGCATGGCCGAGTCGCGCCAGCAGCGCCTGCAGATTGGGCTCTATCAGTGCCTGGGGCGCGCCGTTGAGGGTGATCTGCGCGGACGTGTCCGAGCCGCCGCCGGCGCCGCCCGCGGGCGGCGGAAGCGCCGCGCCCCCGCTCATCGCGCGACCTCGGCGAGCGAGGGGGCGAGGGCGGCAGCGGAAGCAGCGGGCGGGGCCAGCAGGCGCTCGGGCAGGAAGGGCGCGAGCGCCGCGGGAACCTGCTCCTCGCGGATCGCCTGGGCCAGGTAGTGCGCGGTCGCTGGCGCGAGCAGGATGCCGTCGCGGTAGTGGCCGATCGCCAGGTAGAGGCCGCGGCACTCGGGCGCGGCCAGCGGACCGATCGCCGGCTGGTGGTCACGCAGCGCGGGCCGAAAGCCGACGATCAGCTCGGTCAGCGGAAGGTCGTAGATGCCGGGCAAGAGGCGCCAAGCATAGCGCAAGAGGTCGAGCGTGGCGCCAGCGGTCGAGCTGCCCTCGAAGCCTTGCTCCTCGGAGGTGGCCCCGACAAAGAGCGCGCCGTCGTCGCGCGGCACCAGGTAGACGCGTGGATTGCGCAGCGCATGGCGCAAGAGGCGGCCCCGCCCCTGCTCCAGCCGCAGCGCCTGCCCCTTGACTGGGCGCAGGCCGAGGCTCGGCAGCGGGCTCGAGAGGCCCTGCTCGCTAAAGGCCCCGGCGGCAAGCACCACGCTTCGCGCCTGCAAGCAGAAGGGCTGCCCCGTGGGATCCCTGCCGCGCACAGCCCAGCGCTCGCCCTCGCGCTCGAGTTGCTCGACCGTGAAGCCCTCGCGCAGGCTGCCCCCGAGCTGGTCGAGGGCCGCGACCAACGCGGCGGTGACCCGGCGCGGATCGGCGCGATGATCGAGCGCGATGCGCAGGCCGCCGCTGAGGCGCGACGAGAGGTGCGGCTCGCGCTCGAGCACCTCGCGCGCGGTCAAGAGGGTCGAGGCGACGCCCTTGTCGCGCTGCAGCGCCTGGACATGCTCGAGCTCGCGCAGCTCGTCGCCGTCGGCAGCGACCCAGAGCGTGCCCTCGCGCTGATAGCCGCAGCGCAGCGGCGTGAGCTGCTCGATCCCCGCGGCGAAGTCGCCCCAGCGCTGAAGGCTGTCGAGCCCGAGCTCGACCACCGCGCGCGACTGCACCTCGGCCTCGGAGATCGGCGCGATCATCCCGCCGGCGGCCTGCGTCGCGCCGCTGCCGGCGAGGCCGCGCTCGAGCACGACCGTGCGCCGAAAGCGGGCCGGTTCGCCGCCGCGCAGCAGCTCGTAGGCTACCGAGAGGCCGATGATCCCGCCGCCGATCACCACCACGTCAGCGGGCTCTTTCGCTAGCCTCGGGCTCATCCGCTGCTCCTGAGATCGAAGGCCTCGATCGCCTCACGCAAGCGCCGCGTCGCCGCCGCGGGGTCCGGCTGGCAGACGACCGCAGCCGTCGCCGCCACGCCCCAGGCGCCGGCCTCGAGCACCCCCGCCACGCGCTCGGCGGTGATCCCACCGATGGCGATCACGGGCTTGTCGACGGCGGCGACGATCGCCGCCAGGCCGTCGAGGCCCAGCGTCGCGGCCGGCCGCGCCTTGCTGTGCGTCTCGAAGACGGGGCCGACGCCGAGGTAGTCAACGGGGGCCTGCGCCAGCGCGCGCGCCTCCTCGAGGCTGTTCGCGGTCGCGCCCACCCAGGCCGCCCCACCGAGCAGGCGCCGCACCAGCGCGGGCTCCGGGTCGTCGCGACCGACGTGCAAACCCTCCGCCTGCGCCGCTAGGGCCACGTCGAGCCGATCGTCCACCACGAGCGGGAGTTGCCGCGGCGCCAGCTCCGCCCGCATCGCCTGCGCCAGCGCGATCAGCTCACGCGTGGCCCGCGGGCGCTTCTCCCGCAGCTGTACCGCGTCGGCGCCGCCCTCCGCGGCGAGGCGCGCCAGCTCCACGTGCGTGTAGCGCGCTTGCTGCTGCTCGTCGGTGATGACGTGCAAGCGGGGCAGCGGACGCGGGGCGGGAGCGGCGGTGGGCACCCAGCCCGCACCGGCCTGGCGCAGGAAGAAGAAGTGATCGGTGGGGCCGTGGCCAGCGCCCAGGCCCGGCGCGGCGCCGATCGCCAGGGTCACGTACTGTTTGGCCTGCGCCACAGCCTGAGCCAACGCATGGCCCTGCGCGAGCAGCGTGGCGATCGCGGCCGAGAAGGTGCAGCCCGTCCCATGCGTGTGGCGCGAGGCGAGCCGCTCACCCTCGAAGCGTTGCTCACCGGCGGCCGTGACCAGCACGTCGATCGCGCGGTCGGAGCGCAGGTCGCCGCCGGTCACGACGACGGCGCGCGCGCCGCGATTGAGCAACGCGCGCGCCGCGACGGCGGCCTCGGCGGCCGTGGTCACGGGCAAGCCGGTCAGCGCGGCCGCCTCATGCCCATTGGGGGTGACGACGGTGGCCAAGGGCAGCAGCTCATCCGCGAGCGCCGCCAGGCCGGCGGCATCGAGGAGGCTGTCGCCGCTGGTCGCGCGCCCGACGGGATCGAGCACGAAGTGCGCAGGCGCCTGCTCGCGCATCAGCGCCGCGACGACACGCACGACCTCGCGCCCACCGAGCATGCCGCTCTTGACCGCGCGGATCGGCAGGTCGGCGAAGAGCGAGCGGAGCTGGGCGCGCACGAAGTCGGGAGCGACCGCCTGCGCGGCCTGCACGCCGCGGGTGTTCTGCGCCGTCAACGCGCTGATCGCGCTGACGCCGTAGCCACCGAGCGCGGCGATGGTCTTGAGGTCGGCCTGAATCCCGGCGCCGGCGCAGGAGTCGGAGCCGGCGATGGTGAGCACGACCGGGAGCGAGTTGCTCATCCCCGGCGCTCGCCACCACGCGGCGACGCGCGGCCTGCGGCGGCCCAGCGCGACAGCGCCAATACCGGCGTCTTCGACCGGATCATTTCAACATCGTTTCTAGCGGATCACCTGACCGGAACAGCTCCTGTGCTCAAGGCCCGGCGCCGCCGGGCGGGAGTATACGCCCGAGCGAAGGGGTCGCAAGCGCGGCCTCGACTGTCAACGCCTAGCTCAGGCGCGCAGCCACGAGCGTCAGATCGTCGTCGAGACGAATCGCGCCGCTGTGGCCGAGCAAGCGGCGCTCGAGCGTGGCGAGGCTCGCGGCCGAGCCGTCGAAGCGCAGCGTCTGCAGCAGCGCCAGCAGGCCTTCGGAGCCCAACGGCTCGCCGCTCGCGGCGCTCTGCTCGATCGCGACGTCGCTGCAGAGCAGCAGGCGATCGCCGGGCGCCAACGCCTGGCGATGCACCTGGTAGCGCGTCCCCGCGAAGAGCCCAAGGGGCACGCCCTCGGCCTCGAGCACCGAGCCGCCCCCATCGCTGGAGAACCAGAGCGGCGGCGGGTGACCGGCGCTGGCGAAGGTGAAGGAGCGCGCGCCGAGATCGATGACCCCCGCCAAGGCGGTGGCGAAGTCCTCCGCACGCTGCAAGACACTGCGCAGACGCTCACTCATCGCCGCGAGCAGGGCCGCGGGCTCGCCCCATTGGGCGCGCAGCTCCTCCCAGAGCATACGGAGCTGCATCGTATAGAGCGCGGCCGCCACGCCATGACCCGTGACATCGGCGATCAACACGGCGTAGCGGTCGGCGTCGAGGCGATCGACGCGGTGAAAGTCGCCGCCGACGAAGTCGAGCGGCGTCGCGCGCGCCGCGAAGCTGATGCGCTGATCGGCAGGCAGGTCGAGACGCACGGCGTGGCGTTGAATCGCCGCCGCGCGCTCGAGATCGTCGAGCAACCCCGTCGAGTCGCGGAAGACCTCGACCCCACCGACCACGCGCCCTTCGAGATCACGCAAGGGCGCGACCGAAACCTCGGTAGGCAGGCGCGTGCCGCCCTTCTTACGCGCGAAAATGATCAGCGGTCGCCGGCTGGCCTTCCCGGTGCTGATCGCGCGCTGCAGTGGGCAGGTCTCGCAGCCGCAGAGCCGACGTCCGTCCTTGTCGACGTGCGCCAATATGCCACCGAAGCACGAACGGCCGAGCACCTCTTCGGCGCGATAGCCGGTGATGCGCTCGGCGGCGCGATTCCAATAGATGATGCGGCGGTGCTTGTCCGTCGCGTAGACCCCATCGGCCAGCGCATCAAGCAGCTTGGCTGGCTCGACCAACGTCGCTTCGCGATCCATCCAGCTCCCCTCGTCGCCGGCGCGCGGCGCCAGCGCCCATTGTATCAGCTGCGCGCAGCAGCTTGCGCGTATCCGGTTGCGAGCACCAGCCAGCGCCAGATTGCGTGCGCGCGCGGCCAGCCCCCGCGCTGGATCAGTCGGCGAGCGATCTGCTATGACCCTCGCGTGATCCTCCCGATCGGCGACCAGCCCAACCCGCGCGGCTTCACGCCCTGGGTAACCTATGGCCTGATCGCGATCAACGTCGCCATCTTCGTGCTGATCTCCCTGCCCTTGATGGGACGCGGCGCTGACCCCAGCGACCCCGCCACCCAGGACTACCTGCGCCTGCTCTTCCGCGGTCAGGGAGAGGTCGACCTGCTCAGCGTCACGCAGGCTCTGCGCCGCATCAGCGCCTACGACATCTTCGTGCTGCGGTGGGGCTACCGGCCCGCCGCGCCGAGCTTGCTGACACTC
>JADJTL010000004.1 GCA_016711215.1 Pseudomonadota bacterium
GCGGGGCGACGAAGCGCTGCCCTGCTGCCTCTACTGCCTCTACTGCCTCTGCTGCCGGGCCGGATTGCCAAGGCGCGACCGTACTAATAGCATGGGACGCTTGCTGGCAAGGTCGATCGCGTGCGTCAAGATCCAGCCTCCATGTTTCCGCCCGATCGGCCCGACGCGTCGCAGCTCGGCGCGATCATCGGCGGCCGCTATCGCCTGACGCGACTGCTCGGCAGCGGCGGCATGGGCGAGGTCTACGCCGCCGAGCACCTCCACATCACCAAGCGTGTGGCGATCAAGCTGCTGCATCCGGAGATCCGCGATAGCCCCGAGGCTCTCTCGCGCTTCAAGCAGGAGGCCCAGTCGGCCTCGAGCATCGGCCACGAGGCGATCATCCGCATCGACGACTTCTTCGAGCTCGACGACGGTCGGGTCTGCCTTTGCATGGAGTACCTGGAGGGGCAGAGCCTCAACCAGCTCTTTCATGGCCTACCGCCGCTCGACCCGGCGCGCGGCGTCGACGTGCTCTGCCAGGTCTGCGCCGGCCTGGCTGCGGCCCATGCCAAGGGGATCGTCCATCGCGACATGAAGCCGGAGAATGTCTTCGTGACGACGCGGCCCGATGGCGGCGATCAGGTCAAGATCCTCGACTTCGGCATCGCCAAGGTGCTGAACAGCGACGGCAGCAGCCTGACCAAGACGGGCACGGTCTTCGGCACGCCGAATTACATGTCGCCCGAGCAGGCCCTCGGTCACCGGGTCGACGCGCGTGCGGACGTCTACTCGCTCGGCGTGATGCTCTTCGAGCTCTACACCGGTGACGTGCCCTTCAAGGCCGAGTCGTTCATGGGCGTGCTCTCCCAGCACATCACGAAGCTTCCACCGGTGCCGAGCAGCGTCACGCCGGGCCACCCAGTCCCCGGGCCGATCGAGGCGATCATCCTGCAGGCGCTGGCCAAGGAGCCGGCCGACCGCTTCCAGTCGATAGAAGCCCTGGCGCAGGCCCTCGAGCCCTTTCGCAGCGCGCTCGCCCCCCGACGAGCGGCGTTGCTGGCGCCCGAAGATCGGTCCACGAGAATTGGCCTCGCGTCGGCCACGCCCGTCGCCCCTGCGCAGCCGCCAGCAGTGCCTTCGACCGCGAGCCAGAGCCCCCGAGCCGCGGTGCCCCCGACGGTGCGCGCGCGACCCCCGGCCGCCGTGCCTGGGACCGCGCCCGCCCCTGGGACCGCGCCCGCGCCCGCACCCGCAGTTTCAATTGAGCCGACGGCCCTACCCGAGCGCAGGGGGCCACGCCTGCTCGCCACGGTCCTCACGCTTGGCTTGGTGGTGGCGCTCGCGATCACGGGTGTGCGGTACCTGTTGCGACCGGTCGCAACGGCCGTGCGCGCCACCTCGCTCCAGCGCGCCGAGCCCACGCGCGCCAACCCGACCTCCACCACCGCGCCCCCACCAACGCCCACACCCGAGCCAGCCGCGCGCGCGACCGAGGCCCAGGCCGCCGCGCCAGGCGCGAGCCCCGGGCGACCGAAAGAAGGGCTCTCGGGTCGTCCTCTCGCGGCCGTGCGCACGACGCGACTACCCTCGCGCGCGGTCTGGGCCACGACCGGCGGAGGCGTAATGCCGACCGACGGGCCCATGGCGGCGCCGGATGAGGCTCTTGCCGACGCGCCCACCGAGATGCCGGACGCGACCGCCAGCGCGGCGGCGCGGGACTCCCACCCCGGTGGCGATGACGGCGCTACCGAAACCGGTGCCAGCGCGAAGCCGCCCACCGCCTCGAGGACCTCGGCCCGCACCTCCACCACGGCTCGCGCGGCGTTCTCTGTCCGGGTTGTCTCGGTCCCCGACGATGCGGCGGTGCTGCGCGACGGCCGCCGCCTGATCGAGCGCACACCGCTGACGATCGAGCTACGTCCCGCTGAGCGCACGACGCTGACGCTGGCCAAGGGCGGCTGGCTCGACCACACCATCAACCTGGTCGGCCAGGCCGAGGCGCAAACCGTCCGCGTGAGCCTTCGGCGGCGCGTCTGGGGCGCGGCGCCGAGCGCGCCCGCTGGCACCCCCGCTGGCAGCGAGGAAGGCGCGAGCGTCGGCGGCGCCTCCACCACCGGCCCGTGAGCCGCACGGGCGTGAGGGCCTGACGAGGCTGACGAGGCCTCCCCGGCTGCGAGCCGCGCAGCAGCTACGCTCAGCGACCGAGCGCCTGGTGCAGCCTGTCGGCGAGCAGCGGCGCCACCTTGAAGCAGAGCTTGTTGGCCGCCGTTTGCAGCGCATTGTCACGCCGTGGACGGCCGGTCTTGAGGCGCTCGGCGAAGGCCGCCATCGTGCGTCCGCTGTCGAGATCGGTCACGCGCAGATCGACGCTGACCTGGACCAAATAGGAGCCGTTGACGTAGCCCGCCCAATGCCAGGCCAGCTCGCCATGCACCATCAGGTCCAGGTCGCTCGTCTCCTCGAGCACCTGCACGTCCCGCTGCGCGAGCTGCTCGGCCAGACAGGTCTGGAGGCGCGCCGCGTCGCGTCCGCTGAGCTTGAGCCCGACCTTGAGCTTGGCCCGCGTGCCCGTCAGCTTGGCGACGAGGTCCTCCCAGCCGTGTAGCGGCGGCTTGCCGACGCCGCCCGCGCTGACGATGCGCAGCTCGGCGTTCAGGCCGTCGCGCCGCTGCAGCAGCTCCATCGCCCGCTTGTAGGCGAAGAAGCGCGCCGTCGCGTTGGGCGCGGCATCGCCCTCCCGCACCAGCGCGGCGCTCGCCACGTCCATCCGATCGAGCTCGTCGCGCAGCCCGCGCCCGGCGACCAGCCGGTCGAGCACGGCGAGGCAATGGAAGCGCTGCGGCCCGCCCTCCCAGACCTCGACCAAGCGCGTCCCCTTGAGCACGAAATCAGTGGAGACGCGCGTGAGCTGCTGCACGCCGAGCGCCTCGACGCGCACGCGCCCGAGCTCGTTGACCCGCGAGAAGTGGCTCTCCGCGGCGCTGGAGACCTGCTCGACGTGGGCGGCGAAGATCTTCGCCAGGGCGGCGCGGGCGTCGTTTTCGCAGCTCATTCGATCGCTGCCATGACCGACACCCGTCAGGTACTGCGCCGCGGGATAGCGCGCTGCCGCGGCGCCATCGATCCACACCGGCTGGCCCTGCGGCCCAGTGGGCCCGGCAGCCGAGAAGCCCCGCATCGCTGGCGGCCCGCAGCCCACCAGCAGCGCCGCCCACAGGACTCCGGTCGCGCCTCCTCGCCTCATACTCTTCATCAGGTCCCCCACTCGTCACTGCCGGGGAAGGCGGCTGCCCCCCGTCGCGCGGACACCGCGCTCGCCGCAACGCTTCGCGCTCAGGGCGAGGAATGGAAGGTCAACAGGACCCGTTCACCGCGCCCTACTGTGACCGCGGGCAAGGCGGCCACGCGGCCGTCGGCAAGCTCGACCGTCGGCGCGTGCGTGCCTGGCGCGACGATCACGCGCGCCACGTCGATGCGCGCGGGCAAGGTCGTCCAGCAGCGCTTGTCAGCCTCCTCGGTAGCCTGCCCGGCGACGCTCACCACGGTCTTGGCGAGCCAGCCCAGCTCTGAGCCGCCGGCCTTCTTGCCCGCAGCGCCGGCCGCCTGCTGCGCCAGCGTCTTGGCGATCACCCGCACGATCGCCGCGCGAAAGACGCGCTTGAGCTGCGCGCGCATCGCCTGGGCGGCAATCGCGTTGACGGGATAGGCCGGCTGCGAGCGCCCCTCCGCCGCGCCGGCGCGCAGCGTCAAGAAGGGCTGCGCGGGCTCATGCAGATAGAGCACGGGAAAGGCGACCTTGATCACCGTGCCATCGGGCGGCACCGTGATCCTCGTCCGCCGAACGAGGTCGCCGCCAGGCTCGCCGTCACAGGCCCACTCGCCCTTGCTGCGAAACCAGCAGGTGATGAAGAGGTCGCCCTTGCTCGGCCCCTCGCCATTGAGGTGCAGGAGCACGATCTCGCCGTGGTCGGCGAGCAGGGCCCCCGTCTCGCCGCTCGCCCCAGTCTCCTTGCGGAGGCGGGCGACCTCTTCGGGGTCGCCGTCACGCAGCGCCACGCGCAGCAGGTCCTCCCCGACGTAGCTCGGCGCCCTCAGGCCGTAGTGCGGGGCGAAGTCATCGCGATAGCCCTCCCAGGCCTGCGCGTAGGCGATGCGCGCGTCATCCTGGCTGCCACTGATCTCATAGAGCAGGCCGGTCAACCACTCAGCGAAGGCGTCCTGCCGGTAGACCTCGCGGTTGCCATACTGGGTCGCGTAGAACTTCAGCTTCTGATCGACGCGCCGGGCCTCGACCAGGGCACCGGCGAAGTCGCGCTGCGCGGCGAAGTTGAGCGCCTTGACGACGTTGAGCAACACGCGCTCGTAGTCCTCGCCGGCGTAGTCACGCCGCGCATCCGAGGTCAGCGCCGCGCCGAGCTCCTTGCGCACTGACTTGGTGAAGAGCTCCTCGGCCCGCCGGTCGGCCTGCTCGAGCACGGCGCTCGATTCGGCATAGCGCCGGAGCAGGTGCAGCAGCATGCCTTCGTCCATCCAGTAGGCGACCCGGTCCTGCTCGCGAAAGCGTCCGTTCTGCTTGCCGGCCCGCAGGGCCCCGAGCGCCACCCCGTATTCGCCCTGGCCGAGCGCTCCGCGCACGGCGCTCACCGTCCGCGTCATCCCGGCCTGGCCGCAGCCCGCGAGGACCAGCGCAGCGAGCCCGAAGAGGGGCAGCGCAACCACGAGGCGGCGCGCCTCGGCGCCGCACGCGCGCGCGGCGCCTGACACGGCGTTTGGCCTGGGGCGCGTGCTCACCATTGGTACTCGGCCTGGTCCACGACCTTCTTGATCTGATGCAGCTTGAGCCAGACCTTCTGCTGCGTCTCGGCGTTGATCAGCTCCATCGTCACGGCGTACGCGCGGACGGTCTGGCCGCCTGCGCGATCGATCTGCGAGACAACCCAACCGTTGAGCAGGAAGTCGGTCCCCGTCTCTTGCTGCTGCTCCTTCTTGGTCTCGTCCGAGGCGTGCTCCGCCTGCTCGGCGCGCTCATTGCGCGCGTCCTGAGTCTCATCAGAGGCCGCGACCACCTTCACCACGCCGGAGTTGATCAGCTCCTCCTCGACCTGCTTGGTGAAGAACTTGGTGTTGATGTGCTCGCTCGAACGATTGCGAATCGGGTAGAGCTTGATCACCGGCTCGCGCCGCTCGCGGGCGCTGAATTGCGCGGCCCATGGTCGGCTGAGGCAATCGCGCATCATCACCTCGGCCACCTGGTTGGCGTCGGTGTCGTTCCAGTAGCCGGAGAGATCGACCTGGGCCTTGGGATCGATTCGCTGCACCGTGGTGGCAGGCCCGGCGGTGTAGCACCCTGCCACCACCAGCAGCGCAACGGGAAGCAGCCGAAAAAAGCCGACGCTTGCAGACGACCTTCGCATCGCGTTCTCCATCCGTTTTGCCATCCGTTTTGCCATCCGTTTTGCCATCCGTTTTGCCATCCGCTTTGAGTTGCTCGGCTCTCTTGGAGCCATCACCCGCGAGCGCGCGGCGCCGCAGCGCGGAACCCCGCGCTCCGCGCGCCAGCGTCGCAGCGCGCCGCTCGGTGGCGCGCGTAACCGGGCCGCGCTCACGAACGCGGTCAAGGACAGCGCGCCGTGCCGAAGGGGAAGCGTAGGGCCGGGCTCCGGAGGCTGTCAATCGACGACCCGCGACATCGACGACCCGCGACATCGACGACCCGCGACATCGACGACCCGCGCGCCGCTGCCGGTGCCTCCTGGACGGCCCAAGGAACTGGTGTAGGATGGCCGCGTTTGCCTGCTGTTCAAGGAGCTGGGCGATGTTCGACGAATTGATTCGCGTGGCGCGGCGCACCGAGCATATTCACTACGCTGTACGTGACATCGTCGTGCTGGCCCAGCAGGCCCAACGCGCCGGCAAGGAGCTGCTCTACCTCAACATCGGCGATCCGGGGCTCTTCGACTTTCCGACACCGCCGCACATCATCGAGGCGATCTGCCGCGCCCTGCGCGACCATCTAACCTCGTACGCACCCTCGGAGGGTGTGCCGGCGGCGATCGCCGCCATTCGCGAGGACGCCGAGCAGCGCTGTGGCATCCGGGCGATCCAGGACATCTTCGTCGGCAACGGCTGCAGCGAGTGCATCGAGGTCGCGCTCGCGGCCCTGGTCGACGAGGGCGACGGGGTCTTGCTGCCTCAGCCGGGCTACCCGCTCTACAACGCCGTGCTCGCCAAGCTCGGCGCCGTCGAGCAGCACTACTACCTCGACGAAGCGCGCGGCTGGCAGCCGAACGTCGCCGAGCTGGCCCGCGCCATCGACGCGCGCACCCGCGCGATCGTGCTGATCAACCCCAACAACCCGACCGGCTCCGTCTGCGACCGCGCGACCCTGGAGGGGATCCTCGAGCTTGCCGCCGAGCACAAGCTGGTCGTCCTCGCCGACGAGATCTACGACCGGCTGGTGCTCGAAGGCCAGCACGTCTCGCTGGCCTCACTGCGCGAGGACGTGCCGGTGGTGACGTTCATGGGGCTGTCCAAGATCTACATGGGGCCCGGACTGCGGCTCGGCTGGGCGGTCGTCAGCGGCCCGCAGCGGGTACTCGCGCCCTACATCGACGCCATGCATAAGTTCCTGCGCGCGCGGCTGTCGGCGAGCCACCCGGTGCAGCACGCCGTAGCACCGGCGCTGCGGGGCGATCACTCGCACCTGCCCGCGACGCTGCTCAAGCTGCGGGCGCGGCGCGCGCTGACGCTGCAGCTGCTCAACAGCACGCCGGGGATCCACTGCGTGGCCCCGGCAGCCGCGTTCTACGCCTTCCCGCGGCTGATCGACGAGACCGACGACGCCGGCTGGGTCGCAGACCTCGTGCGTGAGACGGGCGTTGTCGTGGTCCACGGCTCGGGCTTCGGCCAGCGCCCCGGCAGCGCACACTTCCGTGTGGTCTACCTGCCCCAGGAGCCGACGCTGCGCCGGGCGCTCGGGAATATCGCGGACTTCTCCGCCCGGCGGCGGGAGCGCCCCGCGCGGGTCGAAGGCGAGCGGCTCGGCCCGCGATAGCTACGGCGCCCCGCCGCGGCCTGAAATAATACGCCCACCGGCCGGGTTGACGGGATCATGGCGATCGTGACGAGCGATCGCATCGCCCTCGGACGGAACAACGATCATGCCGACCGCCAGCCCACCCCGACCCGAGCGCGACGCCTTCGAGCATGCCGCGCTCGAGCACCTCGACGGCCTCTACGGCCTGGCGCTCAAGCTGACCCGCAGCGGACCTGACGCCGAGGACCTCGTGCAGGATACGATGGTGCGGGCCCTGCGCTTCTTCGAGCGCTTCGAGGCCGGTACCAACCTGCGCGCCTGGCTCTTCACTGTGCTGACCAATACCTTCTACAATCGCGTGCGCAAGGAGCGCCACGATCGGAGCCTCGCCAGCGAAAGCGCGGTCGGGGGACACTACGACCGCTTCGTCTCGGCCGCGACGATGGCCGGCCGCGACACCGAGCAGCGCCTGCTCGACGCCGTCTCGGCCAGGCAGCTGCGCGAGGCGCTCGAGGCGCTGCCAGAGGATTTCCGCCTCGCCGTCCTGCTCTGCGATGTCCACGGCTTCAGCTACAAGGAGATGGCCGAGATCCTCGGCTGCCCCATCGGCACGGTGATGAGCCGCCTCTACCGCGGGCGCCAGCGACTGCAGCAGGCGCTGCACGGATTGGGCGTTGAGCTCGGCCTCTTGCCCTTGAACCCAGCCTCCGTCCCAGAGGACGCCAAAGCGCTCAGCCCGCCCGCCGACCTACAGACCTTTCGCCGCGCAAGGAGGTCGGAGGGATGAGCTGCACCGAACTCGAGCGCTTCCTCGATGCCTACCTCGACGGTGAGCTCGACGAAGCTGCGCGCGCCCCGCTGGCGGCCCACCTGCAGGACTGCGAGCCCTGCAGGGCTGAGGCTGCCTTCGGCCAGCGCCTGCGCCAGCGCGTGCGCGAGGCGGCAGCGACCGATCCGGCCCCCGAGCGACTGCGGCGGCAGATCCGCGAGCTGGTAGCGCAGGGCGCGCCGCACACGGCGCCCCGCGTGGGGACCCAGGGAGCCTCGCGCCCCTGGTGGGGGCTCGCGCTGGCAGCCGCCGCGGGCCTGGCGCTCGTCGTGCTCCCCCGCCTGCGTCCGCTGACGGAGGCGGGCGCAGGCACCGAACGCGGCGCCGTGACCATGGCGGCGCTCGCCGAGCAGAGCGTGCAGTGGCATCGTAGCCGCGCGCCGCTCGACGTGCGCGGCGCCAGCAGCGAGAGCATTCGCGACTTCTTCAGCGATAAGGTTCCCTTCGCCGTGCGGCTGCCGCGCTTCCACGCGCAGCAGGCCCAGCTCGAGGGTGCACGCCTCTCGAGCCTCGGCGGTCAGCAGGCAGCCTACCTGAGCTATCGCATCGGCGGAGACCACGTCTCAGTCTTCGTCGTCGACCCGAGCGTGGTCGCGGCCCTCAGCCGCCGGGACCCGAGCGCTGACCCGACGCGCCAGCCGACCCTCGATCCGAATGGGGCCGGCCGTGTCCGGGTGCGCTGGCGCGGGGTGCGTGGCTACAACTTCGTCCTCTATGCGCGCGGCGACGCCGACTACGTCATCACCTCGGAGATGGACCGCAGCCGGCTCGTGCGCCTAATCGGCCAGTAGCGCCGGCCAGTAGCGCCGGCCAGTAGCGCCGGCCAGTAGCGCCGCGAGCGCTGCCCCTCAGCCGCGCGTCCGTCGGCGACCCGCGCCCGCCTGGCGCGTGCGCTCGGAGCGCGTGCGTTCGGAGCGTGGCGGCGCCCCGCCGCGCGCGGGCCGCGGGCGCGCCCCAGCGCCGCGACCGCTGGCCGCGGCGGGCCAGCTCGTCCCCTCGCGGGAGACGAGCTGCAGGTTGATCTGGCCGCGCCGCAGATCGGTGCCGATGACCCTGACGCAAACGCGATCACCGAGCGCCAGCGCGCGACCGCTGCCTGGTGCGTCGAGCCGCAGCCGCTCCGCGTCATAAACCATCGGCTCGGGCAGCTGCTCGACGTGAACCAGCCCGTCGACGGCCGGTCGGTCGAGCGCGACGAAGACGCCGAAGGCCATCACCCCCGTGATCTGCCCCTCGAGCTCGTCACCGATTCGCTCGCGCAGCAGCCGCGCCCCGTAGAGCCCCTGAACCTGCCTCGAAACGTCGAGGGCCGCGCGCTCGCGCGCCGAGGCGCCCGCGCCGATATCCCGCAGCTCAGCAGCAGAATAGCCGGCCGCAGCAGCAGCGACGAGTCGGCCTCCGGCTGGCTTGCCGGCCGCCCGAAGCTGGGCCTTGACCTGCCGATGGACGATCAGGTCGGGGTAGCGACGAATCGGCGAGGTGAAGTGGAGATAGGCCGCGCTCGCCAGGCCGAAGTGCCCCTCATGTTCGGCGCGGTAGCAGGCCTGCTTGAGCGCGCGCAGCACGAGGTAGGTCAGCGCCCGTCCCGCCCGATGCCGACCGACCGCCTGCAGCGTGCGTTGCAACCAACGCGCCGACGAGGCCGTCAAGCGGGCCTCATCGCTCTCGCGCGCGCTCGCCGTCGGCGCGGCGCCAGGAAGCTTCACGCTATAGCTGGCGAGCCACTGCGCGAGCTGCTGCAGGGCCTCCAAGCGCGGTGCCGGATGAACGCGCCAGAGCGTCGGCTGCTGCGCGCGCACGAAGCGCTGCGCCACCGCCTCGTTGGCGGCCAACATCAACTCCTCGATCAAGCCGTAGGTCTCGCGCACGCCCGGGTCCTGGCGGCTGATCACGATGTCGCGGATCAGCGCCGGGTCGTCGGCATCGAGCACCACCTTGGGCTCCGGCAGGTCGAGGTCGAGGCTGCCGCGCGCCATCCGCCGCGCCCGCAGGGTCTCGGCGACGCGCCGCAAGGCATGGAGCTGCGGCAAATGCTCGCGGTAGGCCTCGCGCGTGCCGTGGAGCTCACCCGCCAGGGCCGCCGCCGCGCCCGCATAATCGAGGCGCGCGCGGCTGTGGATCACCGCGGCCATGCAGTCGCTCTCGACCACGCTGCCGGTCGGATCGACGTCCAGGCGGACCACCATCGCCAAGCGATCCTGCTGCGGCAGCAAGGAGCAGATGCCCGCCGAGAGCGCGGTAGGGAGCATCGGAATCGCGCGATCCGGCAGGTAGACGCTGAACGCGCGGCGCCGCGCCTCCTCGTCGAGCGCCGATCCGGCAGTGACGTAATGGCTGACGTCGGCGACGGCGACCCAGACTCGGGTCGTGCCGCCCGGTCCCGGCTCCATCGCCACGGCGTCGTCGAAGTCGCGCGCGGTTTCCGGGTCGATGGTGACGAAGGGTCGGTCGCGCAGATCGACGCGATCGACGAGGTCGGCGCGCCGAACGTGATCGGGCAGCGCCTCGGCCTCGGCACAGACCGCCGCCGCAAAGGGCTCGACGACGCCCTGCTCGACGAGGACGCGCGCGACCTCGGTGGTGAGCTCGCCGGCCTGCCCGAGCGCCCGCGTGACGACGACCTGCAGTGGCGCGCCTGCGGCGTCTGGATAGGCGACGATGTCGGCGGCCACCAGCGGTCGCGGTTGCGCCGCGGCCCAGGTCTCCAGCGTCGCACGCCCCACCCCGTCGCCGTCGAGCTGGATCGTGATTGGCCGCAGGGCCAAGCGCGGATCGTCCGCGCGCAGGCGCCAGGGCGGACCCTCGACCAGCCCCGTCACCCGCCGGCGCACGCGCTCGATCACGCGCACGACCCGGCCCCGCGCCCGCCCGCGGCCGGCGCTGAGCACCAGCGCGACCCGATCGCCATCGATCGCCTCGGCCATGTCGTCGCCGTCACAATAGACCGGCTCCTCGGCCGTATCGTCGAGCAGCACCAGGCCGCGCTCCTCACCCCCGCGGGGGTTGGCGTTGACGCGCAGCGTACCGAGCCGTTCCCCCGCAGCGGCCTGCGATCGCGCGTTGACGAGGAAGCGACGGCCCTGCTGAGCGACGACGCCGCTCCGCACCATCGCCCGGAGGAGCTGCCGCAAAGCCGGCTGCGATGCGCGGTCGAGCCCGAGGGCGCGGTTCAACGCGCCAGGCTCCAGCCCCTCGGCGCCGCCCTGGCCCAGGGCGGCGAGGATCTCTTGTTGCTTGAGTTGGTCGAGATGCTTGGACAGAATTCAAACCGTTCTGGCGCGTTCGCGCCCCTGCGCGCCCGAGCTGCGACGACGCGCTCGTGGCGCCAATCCTGGCCCTACCGCACGCGCGCATCGGGCGCGGGCGCAGCCTAGCACGCAGCGTGCCGGATGCGGCATGCGACCCGCGTCAGCCGCAGCGAAGAGCCCGGCCCCGGGCCCAGAGGCGCGATTGACACCCCACATTACGCGTGCTACCAGCGCCCAGCTCTCCACAAATGATGGATGGGGCAGCGCAGCACACCCGCTCTCGTGCGGCCATCGCTGCCGCGGGCAGCATCCGCGTGGCGCGCAGCGCCGTGCGGCATCGCGCAGGCCGCTGGAGCGGCAGGAGGATCGGCTACGTGCGAACGTCTTCAGCTCGTCAGGCAGCGCAGCCGACCAACACCCACGTCGAGGAGCGCTCCGTGCGTCGCGGGGACATCGACCTGCGGCTGGTGATCAACCGCTCGCACGGTCACGCGCGCTTCATGGACTATCGCGTCGGCAACTACGAGGCCAAGCGCGAGCTGCTCGACGCGGTGGCGCGGGAGCTCGGCCTGCACAAGATCTTCACGCTGGTGGAGAAGGGCGACAGCCAATCGTGGCGCTCGATCGGCTTCACGCGCGAGGGGATCTTCCCGGGGCTCTTCCGCACGGCGGACGCCTACGCGATGGCCCGGCTCTACGACGAGAGCGGCACCGTGATTCCCGGCGGTCCCGCGCACCGCCAGGCGCCGATCCCCGAGGGTGTGTCGCCGCAGACCCGCCGACTGCGTCGTCCCGAGGGGCTGACGCTGCGCCCGGTGGCGGACGCGACCGCGCGCGGCCAGCTGCTCGAGCGACTCGATGGCGCGCTCGGCCCGCTGCCCTTCGCGCGGCTGCGGGCGCCGGACCTCGCCCTGCAGACGCTGATGCGCCAGCGCAGCGGCTGGATCTGCGCCGAGATGGACACCTCCTTCGGTCACGCCACGCTCGGGATCGCACCGCTGCCCGAGTCTGCCGCCGCGCTGGCGATCGCCAGCTATGCGGGACAGACGCTGATCGATGAGCTCGCCGCCGCGGAGATCGGCAACGTCTTCGGGCTCGCGCCGACCCAGGACTCCTGGGCCACGGCGCTCTTCAGCGGCCTCGGCTTCCGCACGACGGGACAGCTCGTCGACCAGCTCCGCGGCGCCGACAGCGCCTACGTCAATGCGACGGTCTGGCATCGCCGTCTGGTGGCGAAGGTCAAGCACCCCGACTAGCAGCCCCCCGACTGGGCTGCGCCCCTCCCCCTAGCGCCGCCGCCTGCTGCTAGGCCGACGCCTCCTCCAGCTCCTTCAGGCTGCACTGCAGGGCGGCGACGCCGGTCTGGTAGTGCAGCGCGCGGTCGCGCTGCTCCTGCACGACCTCGGCTGGCGCGCGCTCGATGAAGCTCGCGTTGCTCAGCTTGCGCTGACATTGGGCCAGCTCGCGCTCGGCCTTCTCTAGCTGCTGCTGCAGGCGCAGGCGCTCGGCGTCATCGTCGATCACGTCGTGGACGTGGACCTCGAGGTCACCGACGACCTTCACCGCGGAGCCGCGCTGCCGCTTCGCCTGCGCGTCGACCCGCAGCGCCTCCACCGCGGCCAGGTGCTGCACGACGTGACCGTGTTCGAGCAGTGCCTGCTGCCGGTCCGCCGGCAGCTTGATCGTCACCGCCACCGGGTGCCGGGGCGGCACGCCCGCCGCGACGCGCACGTCGCGCACCGCGCGCGTCAGCGCCTGAAGGTCGGCGAAGACTCGCCGCAGCGCGGGCTGCTGGAGGGCTGCCCGCGCCGCCGGCCAGGGCGCGCTGATCAAGAGGGGCGAGCTGACGAGGGGCGCCAGCAGGCCCAGGCCGCGCTCGGGGACCTGCGCGTCGAGGCGCTGCCAGAGGTGCTCAGTGATGAAGGGCACGAAGGGGTGGAACAGCCGCAGCACCTGATCGAGCACATAGGCCAGCACGGCGCGCGCCGTCTGCGCCGTCGGCGACTCCGCGGCCGCGAGCCGCGGCTTGATCAGCTCGAGATACCAGTCGCAGAACGCGCCCCAGAAGAGCTCACGCGCCGCCGTCACGGCAGCGCTCGGGTTGTAGTCCTCGAGCGCCAACTGCACGGTGCTGATCGTCTGGTCGAGCTGATCGAGAATCCAGCGATCCTCGAGCGCCAGCGCCGCCTCATCGACCAGCGGGGACGGGCCCGCCCCGCGCTCGAGGTGACCGAGGGCGAAGCGCGCCGAGTTCCAGAGCTTGGTGCAGAAGGCGCGGCCGACGTCGAAGCGCTCCGACACCAGCTTGCCGGCCGGCAGCTCGGCGATCGTGCCCAGGACATCGAACTCGCCGCCGCAGGCGCCGCAGATCCGAATGAAGATGCTCTTGCCGGTCGCCGTCTGCGCCAGGTCGTTGTGGTGCGCGCAGCGCGGGCAGATCGCCGTCACGGGCAGGCGGATATCCTGCGTGCCGGTCTGCATCTCGCACAGCACGTAGCGCATCGCATCCGTGCCATAGGCCGCGCTGATGTCGACCGGATCGATGCCGTTGCCCTTGGTCTTGCTCATCCGCTCGCCCTTGCCATCGAGGATGTTGGCGTGGATGAAGACGTCGGCGAAGGGGGCCTCGCCCAGCGCATAGAGCCCGCTGAGGACCATCCGGGCGACCCAGAGCGTGATGATGTCGCGGCCGGTCACCAGGCAAGATCCCGGGTAGTAGTAGGCGAGGGCGTCCTGCGCCGCGCCCTCGGGCCCCAGCGGACGCTGGCCCGCCTCGAGCGCCGCCGTCGAGGGATCCGGCCAGCCGAGCGTCGAGAAGGGCCAGAGCGCCGACGAGAACCAGGTGTCGAGCACGTCGACCTCGCGCAGATAGCCGGCGCCTTCGAGCGCCGCGACCAGCGCGGGGTCGTCGTCGAGCAGACAGACGTCGATGCTGCAACGCTCGTCGGCGGCCAGATCGAGCGGCAGCGCGACGCCCGGGGCGAGGACAGATCCGGCCGGGGTCGCGCCGCCCACTGAGCCGTCGAGGCGATGCAAGCGCACGACGACCCGCGGGCTGCCCGCCACCGCCGCGGGTAGCGGCCCCAACGCCGCCCAGAGTCCCGCCAGCGCGCTCGCTCCCAGCTCCGCCCAGGAGCCCTGCCGCGACCAGACGGGGATGCGATGGCCCCACCAGAGCTGGCGACTGATCGGCCAGTCACGCTTCTCGGCCAGCCAATCGAGGTAGGTCTTGGTGTAGCGCTCGGGATGCAGGCGCACGCGACCGCTGGTGACGGCGTCGATCGCTGCCTGCACCAGGCCGGCCGCCGGCCGCTCGCGCGGCGTGCCCCGCCCGAGCACGATGCCGCCGGCGACGTCACCCATCCGCACGAACCACTGATCCGAGAGCAGCGGCTCGATCGGCGTCTTGCTGCGATCGCTATGCCCCAGCTCGACCTCGCGTGCTTCGACGCGCTCGAGCAGCCCCTGGGCCTGCAGGTCGGCCACCACGCGCTCGCGCGCGACCAGGCGGTCGAGGCCAGCGTAGGGCCCGGCCGCGGCGTTGAGCGTCCCGTCAGCTTCGAGGATGTTGATGATCGCCAGCCGCTCGCGATGGCGCAGCCAGACCTCGTAGTCGTTGGGGTCGTGGGCCGGCGTGATCTTGACGCAACCGGAGCCCAGCTCGGGCTTGGCCCAGGCGTCGCACACCAAGGGCAAGGGTCGGTCGAGCAGCGGCAGGCGCACGTGTCGTCCCGCCCGCGCCATATCACGCAGGCAGAGCAGCGTCGGCAGCAGCTCGCGGCGACGCCGCTCCAGCTCGTCGAGTCGTTGCTGCGCCGCGGCCTGCTCCCGCGCGGGCGCCTGGGCCAGCGCTGCCCGCGCCTGGGCGCACGCCGCCTCCAACGCTACGTCGGGCGCGGGATGCACGGCGACGGCCGTGTCACCGAGCATCGTCTCGGGGCGCGTCGTCGCCACGACGACCGCCGTCGGCTCGCCCGGCTGGGGATCGATCACGGGGTAGCGCAGATGCCAGAACTGACCGCTGACCGTCTCGTGATAGACCTCGTCGTCCGAGACGCTCGTCTGCAGGCTGACGTCCCAGTTGACCAGGCGCTTGCCGCGGTAGATCAGGCCGTCGCCGAAGAGGCGCTGGAAGGCGTGCCGCACGGCGCGCGCGCAGACCGCGTCCATCGTGAAGCGCTGGCGCGACCAGTCGCAGCTACAACCCATCCGCTGCTGCTGCCCGACGATGCGGGCCTGGTACTGATCCTTCCAGCTCCAGATCCGTCGCACCAGCCCGTCGCGCCCGAGATCGTGGCGCGTCTTGCCCTCGAGCTCCTTCAGCCGCTTCTCGACGACGGCCTGCGTCGCGATGCCGGCGTGGTCCGTCCCGGGCATCCACAAGGTGTTGTCACCCTGCATGCGATGCCAGCGCGTCAGCAGGTCCTGCATCACGTTATCCATCGCGTGGCCCATGTGCAGCGCACCCGTCACATTGGGCAGCGGCATCATGATCACGTAGCGGCGCTCCGGCGGCCGCCCGTCGGGGACAGCGGCGAAGGCCCCGCTCTCGAGCCAGCGCTGATAGATCGCCGCCTCGACGGTCGCGGGCTCGTAGCTCTTGGGTAGCTGCTGCGCGTCGGACGCGGCTTCACGCTCACTCATCATGCTCTCCTGACCAGCCGCCCCGCTCACTCGATCGTCAGGGCCCGCTGGAAGTCCGAGGCGTTGCTCGCCGCCTGGAGCGCGGTCTCCAGGGTGATCACGCCGCCGCGATAGAGGTCGCTCAGGTGCTGGTCGAAGGACTGCATCTGGTATTGGCTGCGGCCCTGCTCGATCACGTCGCGCAGGCCCGCGACGCGCTGGCTGTCGCGCAGGTACTCCTGCACCGTCGCCGTGACGATCATGATCTCGAGCGCCACGACGCGCCCCTCGCCGTCGGCCCGGGCCAGCAAGCGCTGCGAGATCGTCGCCCGCAGGTTGTCGGCGATGCGATGCCGCACCGCCTCCTGCTCGTCGGCCGGGAAGACGCTGGTCAGCCGCCCGATCGTCTTCGGCGCGTCGGTGGTATGCACCGTGGAGAAGACGGCGTGGCCGGTCTCGGCGGCCTTGAGCGCGATGTCGATCGACTCCGCGTCGCGCATCTCCCCGACGAGGATCACGTCCGGATCCTGCCGCAGCGCCGCGCGCAGCCCCGCGGCGTAGCTCCGCGTATCGAGCCCGATCTCGCGCTGCGAGATCGACGCGCGCACGTTGCGATGCAGAAACTCGAGCGGATCTTCGATGGTGATGATGTGGGCGCTGCGCTTGATGTTGATGTGCTGAATCATCGAGGCCAGCGTCGTCGACTTGCCCGAGCCAGTGGCGCCGGTGACCAGCACCAGCCCACGCTCGGTCTCGGCGATCTGCTGAATCACCGGTGGGAGGCCGAGCTGCTCGAGCGTCGGGATCTCGGAGGGGACGATGCGCAGCACCAACGCGAGGCTATTGCGCTGCCGATAGACGTTGACGCGGAAGCGCGCGATGCCCGGCAGCGAGTAGCTCGAGTCGTGCTCCTGGAGCTCGACGAGCCGCTCCGCCGGCAGCGAGCGCGCCAGCACATGCCGCGCGACGGCCTCGGTGTCGCTCGGCTTGAGCAGCTCATGCTTCAGCGCGACGAGCTCGCCGCGCACGCGGTAGAGCGGCGGCGCGGCGGGCCGAAAATGGATATCGCTGGCCCCGTGACGCACCCCCGCGGCCAAGAGCGAATTCAGCTTGTCGAGTTCCATCGGGCCCGCATCCTATCGCGCCAGCGCGCAGCGCCCCCAGGGCGCGCGGCGCGCGAGTGTACAACAGTGCGGGCATGGCGACAGCGATGGCGAAGCGCGTAGCTGCAGAAGACCCGGCGGAGGTCGAAGACGCGCGCCTGGGCCGTCTACCCCAGGGCGAGGATCAGGCTAGGGGAGCTTCGAGCCAAAGGTCGGGATCAGCCCGCCTGGGTCGAGTTCCGCGCCCCTTGCCGCTGCAGCGAGGCGTCCGAGGTCCGACTGCAGCACGGCGCCGCTCCCACCCGCAGGCGACAGGCGACGCGCGAGCTGATTGAGAACTGCCTGCGTGCGACTCCGAAGCCCGGCCATCAGCTTAGGCTTCTGCTCAGACCCTCGGCTCAGGATCCTCAGCGCGCGAGTGACCAGCTCGACATCCGCCACAAGCAGCGTTCCCCGGTTCGGCTGCGCGTCGGCGACCTCGGCATAATTGATAGGGAGCGGCTCCGACTCCAGCCCCACGCCTGCGCCGGACCCAAGTCTTGCCTCGACGATTGATAAGAGGGACTGGGTTCCCCGCGTCAGCAGCCGTCGGAAACGCTTCGCTCGCGAAACCTTTGGAGGAGCGGCGCGGAGTTTGAGGACCAGGGCATTGAAGCCAGCATTTCCCCCGAGCTGAGTCTCTGCTGACACCGCGGAGTTGGCCCTCACTGCTTCAGACGATAAAAGGCTTTTCCGCCTCGACCCGTGGACCTCGCGCGAAACTTGCCGCCGGCCGACTTCGCCCTCGGGCGCGCGGTGATCACTCCCTGCTGGACAAACAGGGCTGCGGCCCCGTCCAGACGCGCTCGGGGACGCTCTCGGGTCCCGCATGGCGGGCGCCTTGAAGGCGAGCGCGTCGGGCGCGCCGACGCCGAGCGCGGCGAGCAAGCTGAGCAGCCCCAGCAGGCGGGTTCCGGTCAGCTCGCCGGGGGCCCGAGTTGCCTTGCTTCGCACCCTCTGCGGCTCGTTCGTCATCGCGTTCGCTGAGCTTACCTTCATTTCGCTTCATCCCTCCCGCGGAAAGAGCCGGACCTGGAAGGGCCGACGGCGGGTCACGACCCTGCACGACCCACGCCAAACCGCCCTCCTGAGCCAAGCCGCCCGCCGCTGGCGCGCAGCACCTGCCCCGTCGAAGCCGGGCCACTGTCACGCCTCGCGCTCCAACCCGCAAGGCCCTATTCCACCAGCGCTCCGCTCGCCGGGAGCCACGGCACTCCTCTCTCGCAGCTCCGCACCAGCAGGGCTCGCGGCTCCCCTGGTCTCGACCCTGCCGTGCCGTGGTGGCCACCGCACGCGCCGGCGCGGCTCGGCGAGGGCTCCGGAGTTCGGAGCGCCCGGAGCTCGCCCGGAGCTCGGCGCGGCCAAAGTGCGCAGCGCCAGCACGCCGGCGATGGTTCCGAGCAGGGCGAGCGGGGACGAGCGCGGAGCCGGGCATCTCCAGCCGCCGGCCGCCTTGGCAATCGGCCGGGGCAATCGGTGGCCCTGGGCGCCTCCGCTCCCACTGGCGTTGGACATGGTGCCCTCGCCGTTGTATGACGTGCGCCGTGCCGGCCGGTTCCGGTGCGGCTGTTCATGAATCCTTGGTTCATTCTCATCGGTCTCGTCGTCTTCTTCTGGCTCTGGCGCACCAGCCGCGGGGGCGGTGCGCAGCGTGGAGCGTTGGCCTTTGGCCAGAGCCGCGCCCGCGCGGTGCAGAACGAGACCGCCACCTTCAAGGACGTCGCCGGCGTCGATGAGGCGATCGACGAGCTACGCGAGGTCGTCGACTTCCTCAAGAACCCCGAGCGCTACGCCTTGCTCGGCGCGCGCATCCCCAAGGGCGTGATGCTGGTCGGACCGCCGGGCACCGGCAAGACGCTGCTGGCGCGCGCCGTCGCCGGAGAAGCGGCCGTGCCCTTCTTTCAGATGTCGGGCTCTGACTTCGTCGAGATGTTCGTCGGCGTCGGCGCCGCCCGGGTCCGTGACACCTTCAAGAAGGCGCGCGAGAGCGCCCCCTGCATCGTCTTCATCGATGAGCTCGACGCCCTCGGCAGGGCGCGTGGCTCGGGCATGCTGGCGCATGAAGAGCGCGAGCAGACGCTGAATCAGCTCCTGGTCGAGCTGGACGGCTTCGACGCGATGCGCGGCATCATCGTGATGGCGGCGACCAACCGCCCCGAGATCCTCGATGGTGCGCTGCTGCGCGCGGGACGCTTCGATCGCCACGTGCTCGTCGACCGCCCGGGCAAGGACGGGCGCCGCGCGATTCTCGAGATCCACGTGCGCAACGTCCAGCTCGACGCGACGGTCGAGCTCGGGTCGGTGGCCGCCCGCACGCCGGGCCTCGCCGGCGCCGATCTCGCCAATCTGGTCAACGAGGCCGCGTTGCTCGCGGCCCGCCGCGGCAAGACGGCCGTCGGCGCCGCCGAGTTCGACGAGGCGATCGAGCGCGCCGCGATGGGGCTGGAGAAGAAGGGGCGGCTGCTGACCGAAGCCGAGCGGCGCATCGTCGCCTTCCACGAGCTCGGCCATGCGGTCGTGGCCGAGGCGCTACCCAACGCCGACCCGGTCAACCGGGTCACGATCATCCCCCGTGGAATGGCGCTGGGCGTCACCTGGCAGCAGCCTCAGGACGACACCTACGTCACGCTGCGCTCGAACCTGCTCGATCGCATCGCCGTGCTCCTCGGCGGGCGCGCGGCCGAGATGCTCTTCATCGGCGAGCCGAGCACCGGCGCTCACGATGACCTGACGCGCGCCACGGATCTGGCCAGCGACATGGTGCGGCGCTACGGCATGACGGAGGTCGGCGCCCGCACCTTCGAGCGGGCGCGCACGGCGCTGGTCAACGCGGACCAGCAGGCCAGCACTCCACGCGACCACAGCGACCAGATGGCGAACACGATCGACCGCGAGGTGACCCGCCTGGTCGCCGAGGGACTGCAGCGCGCCGGGGAGATTCTGCAGCGCCACCACGACGCCGTGATCGCCCTGGCCGGGCGGCTGCTCGAGACGCAGCAGCTCAGCGGCGCCGAGGTGCGCGAGGGCATCGGCCTACCGGCACGCGTCGCGGCCAGCAGCCCGGCCGAGACCAAGCCCGCGTTGACGGCTTCAATCGGTGGGACGCCGCCGGTAGTTGATCAGCAGCACCGCGTCGAGGTCAAAGCCCTTGGTGGTAAGGCCGCTTTGCGCGATCCCAGCGTCGCGTAGGCGCAGCCAGCGAGCGCTTTCCCAACCGAGCGTGGCGAGATCGAAGGCGTCGCCGCCGGCCTGCGTGGGATCGGTGGGCGTCAGGCAGTTGCGACCGACATTGGCCAGGACCGCGCGTACGCCGGCGCAGCCCGGATGTGGCCAGCGAGCCCCGGCCGCATCGCCGCTCGTGGCAGCCAGGTCACAGGGGAAGTCCTTGAACGCTCCGTCGGCCGGACTCGTGCGACTGAGACCAACGACCGCCGGCTCGCTGAAGCTGCTGAAGGGCCCGGTCTCGAAGGCGTTCTCGAAGACGATGAAGTCTGGGCCGCTGCCGTCGATGATCTCGTGGTCACCGAAGTCGACGATCAGCTCGCCGCCGACGCCGAAGGCCAGCACGCCCTCCACCGCGCCGTGCCTGGCGCCCCCGCCGGTGGGGCCGCCCTGGATCACGCCCGGCAGCGCCGACGCGCCGTGCCCGGCGCCGGGGCCCGGCTGCCAGCGTACGATCGCGCCGATGCCGACCAGCGGCGCGGCGAGAGCGCCGTCGCAGGACGCGAGCGGCCCATCGCCCCGCCGCAGGTCGCCGATTCCCGCGTCGGCAAGGGGCTGCGCGTCGGCGCGTAGCGGCGTCGCCGCGCTGGCATCCGGCCGCGCGGCACCGGCGTCCTCCGCCGGGGGTGAAGCGGTCGCGCCTAGGCGCTCGATCACCTGGCCATCGCGCAGATCGATCAACGCGAGCTCGTTCGTCGCGAAGAGCGTGACCCAGGCGCGCGGGCCCGCGGGCTCCTCGCTGATCGCCAGGTCATAGGGATTCGAGCCGACCGGCAAGACCGTGAAGGGCTGGCTCGATCGGCCGTCGCGCAGGTCGATGCGCTGGAGGTTGTTGGAGAGCGAGTTGACGACATAGCCGTAGCCGTCGTGGACGACGACGCGATTGTTCGCCAGTCCGGTGCCCGCCAGCACGGTCGCCGAGGGCGCGGTGCCCGCCGGCCATTGCACGCGGTAGACGGCATTGGCCAGCGTCATCGCCAGGAGCAGCGTGTGACCCGCCGCATCGGCGGCCGCCACATCGATCGGACCCTCGAGGAGGCTGGCTTCGGTCCCCACTCCCTGGCAGTTGCGGTCGGCCAGCGCGGCATCCCAGGCCTCGCTCAGGCAGAGCGCGTCATCGTTGAAATCGATCACGGCCAGGCGGTCGCCGACGCGGCGCGTGACCGTCAGACCGTTCTCGCCCGAGGGCACCTCGGCGACGATGATCGGCCGTTCGGGACCGCGCAGCACCCGCCGCGCGGCCAGGTCGACGACGAAGACATCTGCGCGCGTACCGCTGCCGAGATAGCCGAGACGCCCGTCCGGGCTAACCGCCAGCGCACCATAGGCGCCGATGCGGGCGTCGTCTGGACTGAGACCGAGGGGAATATAGGCGGCGACCGCGCGCGGCGGGGTCGACCCGCCCAGCTCCAGCAGCTCGATGCCACCGCCTTCGACCACGGTGGCTAGCCCGCGCTGGCGGTCGAGCTGCACGACGCCCGACGACACGACGTAGGCCATGTCGCCGACCACGGTGACATGCTGCGGATTGCGCCCGGTCAGTGGGACGGTCCCGACCACGCGGCGGGTGGCGCGATCGATCACGGTGAGGAAGGGGGCGCCGTAGGCCGGCTCGCCGCGCTCGTAGTGAAACCCCGTATTGGCGACCAGGACCCAGCGCCCGGCGACGGCCACGCCGGCGGGCGCGAAGAAGGGGCCCGGCGCCTCGACGGCGAGCGCCCGTCCTCGCCCCTGCGGCGCGACGCAGCCGGCGAGCCAGCCAACGGCCACAGCCGCGGCGAGCGCGACGATCCTGCGGTCCGCGCTGCTGCGGAGGCCGGCGCGCAGCACGGCCGCAGCGGGGGCCCGCCCGATCAGCGCCGAGGCGACCACCTAGCGCGCCTGCAGCAGCACGAGTTCCTGCCCCAAATCGCCTCGGTCGAGCGTTAGCAGCAGGCGCGAGCCATCGCCGGTGAGCCCAGCGGGCAGGGCGAGCGAGCCGGGGCCGGGGCTGAGGACGGGCACGGGCCGCCCGAGGGCCTCGAGCACAGCCTCGGCGCGTCGCACGGGCTGCCGGAAGACGCCCCGCGCCACGACCGCCCCCTGCTGCAGGTCGTAGGCACTGTCGATGAGGAAGAGTTCATCGCCGAGGACGCTGAGGTCGCCGAGGTCGCCCTCGTAGACCACGCGCCCGGCGCTCGAAGCCACGAGCTGTCGCTGCGCCTTGACGGCCTCCAGCAGCGCAGCGCGCTCGAAGGCGAAGACCCGATTGATGAGGTTGGGAAAGCTCCCGAAGGCGCCGCCCACGTAGGCCACGCTGCGCCCCACCGCGAGGAAGCTGCTCGCGCTACCGAGCTCGGTGATCAGCGGCGCGGCTTTGCCCTCGCGCCAGACGTAGACCGCCTGCTCGCCGCCGACCTCGGCCAGGCCGAGCCCATTGACCAGCAGCGTCTCATCATCCAGCCAGGCGGCGTCGAAGTTACCGGCGGCGGCCACCAACTTCAGCGTTGGAGCAGCGGCGACCAAGAGCCAAACCCCGCCATCCCCACCGCCCAACGTATAACCAGCCGCCAGGCTCCCCCTTGCGCTCAGCGCGAGGTAGGACCCGAAGAAGACGAGCTCGTCCTGGCCCCACGCGGGAGCGCGGTCGAGGGGGCCTAGCGGCTCCAAGGCTCCGAGACCGCCCGCGGGGAGCCAGCTCGCCTGCTGGAGCAGCGCACGTCCGGGCGTAGCTTCCACCGGCGAGAGGGCCCAGAGCGTCTGACCGCCCACGGCCCAGGCGGCGGCGGCCGGCTGGGTCGCGCGGGCCACGACGCAGTAGTCAGCGGCGAGCTGCCAGCCCAGCAGCTCGCGCGTTTCGCTGCAGCGCCAGCTCGCGCTGCCGACCGCCGCGTCGGCGCCGCCGTCGCCCCCTCGCACCCCAGCATCCTCGAGCCGCGCATCCGCAGCGCGCGAGGCCGCGTCGGCGCCGCCATGCCCGCCATCCGACGCTCGCAACGAGGGCAGCGCTTGATCGCCGCAAGCGCCCAGCCCGAGCGCCAGCAGCACCGCCGACGCGCCAGCTCGCGCAAGGGTTCCCCACGACAGCGGTGCACGCATTTCAATCCTCCCCTGGCCCGACACCCGCGGGCCGCTGAGCACCGCGCGCTGCACCATGGGGCGCAGAGCGGGCGCGCTGGCGCTCTTTGGACTCCGAGGAGAGGATGGCGCGCGCGGACACGCCGCTACCCTCAGGCAGCCGCGCGACCGCGTCGCACCGCGTCCTATCACCGAAGACACGGCGCACGAGTCATCGCGTAATGGAGTCGGTCTCCTGGCTCACGGCCTTTATCCCTCTCGCCTTCCCAGACGCCGTGGCGCCCAGTGGCTACATCGAGAGGGCCTGACCGCTCACAGTGGCGGGTCCGCGCCGGAATCACAGCGCCCGCGAGGGCAACTGCTACACCGGCTTCCCGGTACTCCAATCACACTTGCCCGCCCGTGTACGCCGTGTCGTCGGGCGTGTCAAGGCACAGCGGGATCAGGCACAGCGGGATCAGGCACAGCGGGATCAGGCGAGCGGGTCGCCGGGCGGGGAAAGGGCGAGTCAGCGCTGCCGGTCGGCGCCGACCGCCTCGAACTCGACGACGAGCGGCCGATGGTCCATGCCGTGGATGCCCTGATGCCAGAGCACCCGAGCGTCGCTGACGCGCCAGCGGCTGCTGCGATAGAACACATAGTCGATGCGCTGCGCGGATAGCGAGGTCGCCCCGGCACGCGCAGCGGCGTCGCGCAAGGTGCTCGTGAGCAGGCGATAGAGCCGCTGGTCGAGCGCGTCGCGCGCCGTCACCGCCACATCGAAGTTGAAGTCCCCAGCGAGCAGCAGGTCGTCGGCGGTCAAGCGCAGCGCTGCATCGACGATCTCCTGGCCCTGACGCAGCCGGCGCGCCGCATCGAAGGCGTCGAGATGCAGGGAAACCACGGTGAGGGCCCTTCCCTCCCCCACCCGCAAGACGGCGCCCTGCGCCGCGCGGCCCGTGGAGGTCGGGATCTCGAAAGGATCGCCGCCCACGCGCCAGAGCAGGGCCGCGCGGCGATCGTAGGCGTCCCGCGGTACGCGACCGCGCCAGCCATGACCGAGCAGCGCCAGCAGGCGCCCGAGCTGCGTTGCATCGCGCAGCTCCTGGAGCGCCGCCACCTGTGGGTCGACCTGGCGTAGGACCTGGGCCACATAGCCGAGGTCGCGATCCGCCGCACGGGACTCCCAGCGCAGGTGGATGCGCCCGATGTTCCAGCTCAGCACGCGCAGGCGCGGCAGGCCAGGCCGCGCGGCGAGGTGGCGTGGAAGCGCCAGTCGGTTGATCAGGTAGAGCGCGCCAACGGCGGGCAGGCAGAGGAGCGCCAACGCCAACGCCCAGCCGAGGGGGCGGTCGATCCAGGCCGAAGGACGCGCGGGGAACGGCAAGAGGCGGTGCAAGAGGCGGTGCAAGAGGCAGCGGAGCGCGAGCCGCGCGAGCCGGCTACACGGGCCCCAGGCTTACGACCCCGCGGCCGCCTGCGCTGCCTTGTTGCGCCGCTGCTGCGCGCGATAGAGATCGAGCAGGCGCGCCGGGGTCATCCCGCGCAGCTTCGCGCGGTAGTCCTGATCCTTGCTGCGCTTCATCGCGTCGAGCAGCGCGTCGAGCAGCTTCTCCTTGCTGCCGAAACGCTGCTGGACCTCGCTGACGACCTGGTGCAGGCGCAGCAGCTTGGAGTTGGCCGCGGCCAGCAAGCGCTTGCGCAGCTCCGCCTTGTCCTCATCGCCGCGCTCGATCAGCTCGAGCAGCCGGTCGGCGAGCTTCTCTTTTCCGCCATGCTCTTCTTTGACGCGCTGAAGCGGTGTCTTGGGGGCCATCGCCACATCTCCTGCCACGGTCTCGTGCACGAAAACCAGAAACGCCACACCCTCTTCCCGTCTGGGAAGCGACCCATCTGGGAAGCGACCCATCTGGGAAGCGACCCGTCTGGGAAAGGAAACTCCCCGATCGGAGCCCTGGCCAGGCGCGGGCTGTGATCTACGCGAGTTCTGGGGCCCGGTCAACCACTCGGATGCCAGCCGAAGCGCAGCCCGGCGGCGGCGGGGCCTCGGGTCGGCGGATCGGCGCGCTCAGACGCTGAAGCGCAGGGCGGCCTCGCGCAGCGTCACGAACTCGTGGTCGCGCTGCAGCCCGCGCAGGGTCTCGAGCAAGATCCGGAACTTCTCCGCGTGCGGCACGCGCAGGTCGGGTTGGCGCCCGGCCAGCTCGGTCGGAACGCTATCGCTGACCGCGTCCGCCAAGTCGATGCCATGCAGCTCGAGGTTGAAGAGCGGGCGGCGGCCCATGCTCTGCAGCAGCGCGCTCCGCAGCCAGGCCGGGCTGACCGTCAAAAGCGTGCCGATCGCCGGCATGCGCAGCCCCGGCACGACCGCCACCGGCAGCTCGATCAGCGGCGCCGTACCCTGCCGCCAGGGCTCCTCGAGCGACGGGCGATAGGGATCGGGCGGGGCCAAGAGGGCACGGGGATCGCTGAGGACGGCCGCGGAGCGTCGCCCGCGCAGGCTCATCCCCAGCATCACCGCGGCCTTCGCCAGGTAGTAAGGCGGCGAGGGAAACATCGAGCTGTCGTAGCGGTAGCCGAGCGCGACGAGCGCCGCGAGCACCGCGCGATTGATGAAGTAGCCCGGCGCGCGAAAACCGACCGGCGCGTGCTCCGCACCGACGGCCTCGGTGATCAGCTCATGGGCCCGCCCCAACTCCTGCGTGATCCGCTCCGCTGAGAGCCGATTCAGGGCATAGGGGTGGCTATAACTGTGGTTGCCGATCTCGTGACCCGCTGCGGCCAGCTCGGCGAGCGCCGGACCGAGCTCCGGCGACTGCTCGAGGTCCTGACCGACGATGAAAAAGGTCGCCTGCACGCCGGCCGCCGCGAAGAGCTCGGCGAAGCGCGGCAGCGCGCAACGCACGATGGTGTGCAACACCTGCGGCGGCGGCTCACCGAGGCCGTGAATCGAGTAGTAGGCGCTCAGCGGGTCGAGATCGACGCTGACGGCGCAGAGCTTGCGATCCATCGCCTACCGCTCCTTGCGCAAGACGAAATAGAGCCGGCCCAGATTGCGCAGCACGTTGGGCACGCGCTTGAACAGATTGATCGATGGCGCGCGCTTCTCGACCACGCGCACCGGGATCTCGATCACGGGCACGCGCTCTTGCTCGGCGCGAATCACCAGCTCGCTGGCGAAGACGTCTTTATCGACCAGACAGCGCCCCGCAGTGCCCACCAGGCGCTCGCGACGAAAGGCCTTCATCCCGTGCGTGTCCGTGCCGTGGAAGTGCAGCAGCAGCCGTAGCAGCCCGTTGTAGACGAAGGTCGCCGCATGCCGGTAGAGCGGCCGGGTATCGTCGGCCCCGGGCAGGAGCTTCGAGCCAACGACCAGCGCCGCCTCATCGGCGACCAAGCGCTCGAGGGCGCGCCGATAGAAGTCGATGTCGCCCAGGTCGATCTCGTCGCAGACGACGTAGGTCCCGCGGGCGCGCAGGATGCCCTCCTTCAGCGCCCGACCGTAGTTCGGCTGACCAAGCGAGAACCAGCCGACCTCAGCGTACTTCTCGCTGAGCTGGCGGCACTGCTCCGGCGTGCGATCCGTGCTGCCGTTCTCCGCGAGCAGAATCTCGAAGCTCCAGCCCAGCTCGCGCAGCGCCTCGCGCAAGGCCACCACCGAGGAGGCGATGATGCCCTCCTCGTTGTAGACGGGGATAACGGCGCTGATCATCGGCGCCTTGGTCGAGCCATCGGGCAGGCTCTCGCGCGCAGGGGGCATCTCGATCGTCGGACGCTGAGTGCGAGTCATGGGTGTGCTCATCCGCGGAGCGCCAAGGCGTCGGTTTCGGCGGCAGCCTGCCGGCCGGCCAGCAGACTATCCTCCATGGCGTTGTAGATCCAGGCCCCGTAGCGCCCGCAGCTAAAGATCCGGTGCGCCGCGAGGTAGCTCTGAATCGTCGCCACCGCGCTCTCGTAGCCCTCATCGAAGACGACGTAGGCCGGCGCGAGCTCGCGCAGCTCGGCGAAGAGGACGTCCTCGACCGCGTCGATCGCGCCGATCGCGACCAGCCCCTCCAGGGCCTCGCGCGTCGCCTGCGCGGCGTCACCCTCGCGACGCGAAAGCTCGACGTAGAGGCTCGCGCAGCCGGGCGGCGCCATGCTCGGCATCGCGTTGGAGAAGACGCCGACGCGATAGAAGGGATAGCGCTCCTCGGGCACGTAGGCCCAATGGTAGTCGGCTCGGGCGGGGCGCCGCGTCGCGACGTCGAGGTAGCGCACGGGCGTCGCGCGCAGCCGCTCGCCGGCCGCCAAGACGGCCGCCGGCGCGTCGACCAGCAGCCCGAGCAGCGTGGGAAGCGGCAACGAGGTGATCAGCGCGTGGAAGGGCAGGGCCTCGCCGGCAACGGCGACCGTGCCCGCCCGCGGATCGATCGCCTCGGGCGCCGTGCCCAGCCGCGTATGGCTCGGATCGAGCTCTGCCACCAGCGCGCGGGTGAAGCTCTCGATGCCGCCCTGCCGCGGGTAGACGAAGCGCACGTTGTAGCCCAGCGCCGCCGGGCCCGCGCCGACCGCACCGGCCAGCACCTGCTCCAGCGTCGGGATCGGCACGAAGCGGCTGCACCACGCGCTGGTGATCGCCGCCGGGGGCACGCCCCAGAGCTTGCTGTTGTAGGGCAGCATGAAGTGGCGCGCGATGCCTGCCCCGAAGTGGTGCAGGACATATTGCTCGAAGTTGCGCGGCTCCTCGCTGCCGCGCTGCAGCCGAGCCTGGACGAAGCCGAGCAGGCATTCGTAGACCACCGGCGGCGGCAGGCCGTGCAGGTTGGCCTGGAAGGGATAGGGCGTCAGCACGCCATGCGAGTAGATCGCCGCGCGCCGCTCGACCTCCACTAGCGCCTCGCCCATCACGCGCTGCGCCAGCGCGCGCATCGCGTCCGTGCGGAGGTGCAGCCAGTGTCCGGTGTGGTCGAAGAAGAACCCGTCGCGCTCGTTAGTGCGCGCCAGACCGCCGAGCCGGCTCTCGCGCTCGACCAGCAGGTAGGGTCGCCGCAGGTGCAGAGCCGCGGAGATGCCGGTCAGGCCCCCGCCCAGAATAATTGTCGGCTGAGCCCCGTCGCGCGGCATGGGGCGCTGCTTAGCACAGGGCCCGCGAGGCGCCAAGCCAGGGTCGCCAAGCCAGGGTCGGCCCGAGGCCGCGCGCACTCCCCTATTGCATCAGCGCCGCTGCTTCAGTATGAGAGCGTGCCCATGAACGCCCTCTCACGTGCTGCTCGACCCCTCGGGCTGCTGCTGCTCGGCGGCCTGCTGCTGCTGCCTGGACTCGGCTCGTTCGGGCTGTGGGAGCCGCACGAGCTGCGCGGCGCCGACGCGGCGCATGCCGTCTTCGAGCGCGCGACGGCGGCGGACAGCGCGGCTCGCGGCGTCGCCACCGCCCCCGCCCTCCGCCCCCCGACCCCGCCCCTCCAGACCTGGGCCATCGCGCTTGGCATGCGCGTCTTCGGCGCCCATGAGCTGGGCGCGCGGCTCCCACTGGCGCTTTGTGGCCTGCTCGGGCTGCTGCTGGCCTACCGCTTCGCCTCACGGCTCTTCGGCAGCGACGCAGGCCTGGCGGCGGGCTTCGTGCTGCTCACGACCCCGGCCTTCGTCTTCGCCAGCCGTCAGCTCGCGGGCGAGATCGTCGCCGACGTGGCGGCGCTGACGGCGCTCGGTGGCCTGGCGGCCTACCTCTGGCCGCGCGACGGCCAGCGCCGCGTCGCCGACCTGGCGCTGGGTGCGCTCGGCTTGGTCGCCGGCTTTCTCGCGCGCGGCGCGCTGCTCGGCAGTGCCTTTCCGCTGGTCGTGCTGACGATCGCGCTGATCGGGCAAAGACAGACACTCGGCGCCGGCGAACGACGCGTCGTCCTGCCGGCCCTGCTCGGCGCCGTGCTGCTCGCGGCCGCGGCCATCGGCGCGCTGCTGAGCGCCCTCGGCGGCGGGCCGATCCTGCTCTACGGCGCCCTACCCCACGCCTGGGCCAGCCCCGCGACCTTCGATGTCGCGCTGGAGAACCTCGGCTACGGCACCTTCCCCTGGTTCGCGCTGCTGCCGCTCGCGCTCGCGGGCTTCGCCTGGCTCCAGCGCGACGACGACACGGCGCCAGCCAGCGACGCCACCGCACGCGAGGCCGCCGCGGCGCTCGTGCTGCTGCTGGGAGTGGTCCTCGGCTACCTCGTCGCCGCGCTCTGGTCGCCCTTCTTCGGCCCGCTGCGCTATCCCGCGCTGCCATGGGCCTGCATGGCGATCGGGGTCTGGGCCGCCCGCACCTGGCGCGAGGGACTCCGACAGCCGCTCTGGGGCGTCATCGCGGCCAGCGTGCTGCTGGTCTTACACCAGGATTTCTTCCTGCGGCCGGCGACGCTAGCCTTCAGCTTCCTCGAGCAGCCGCCGCCCTTTCCGGCCGGCGTGGACATCCGCCTGGCGACGCGCCTCTTCGGGATCGGCAGCGCCGCGCTCTGTTTGCTCGCCCTCAGCCCGCTCTTCGACGCCTGGCCGCGCCTGGCCGCGCCTGGCGCGCGAATCGCGCGCTCCGCCGGACTGGCCCTGGCGGCGCTGGCGCTGGCCTTCGCCTTCTGGTGCGCGCAGTTCCTCACGCCAGCGTTGAGCCATCACCTGTCGAACAAGGCCCTCTTCACGACCTATCAGCAATGCCGTCGCGGCGACGAGCGACTGGCACAATTCGGCGTCGTCGGCCGCAGCGCGTCGTACTACAACGCGCAAGCGCTCGACACGCTCAACAGCGAAGACGAGCTCTTCGCGCGCCTGGCGCGGCCCGAGCGCCAGTTCGTGCTGATCCCGGCGCCGAACCTCGGCGTGATCCACCGCGCTGCGCGCCAGCGCGGCGTCGCCTACTACGTGCTCGACGATCGCAGCTCGCGCTACCTGGTGCTGACCAATCGGCTGAGCGCGCCCTGCGCGACCGACCACAACCCGCTCAGGCAGTCGGTGACCCGCGTGCGACCGCGCCCCCAACACGCGCTGATCGCCAACTTCGAGCAGCAGGTCGAGCTGATCGGCTACGACCTCCCGGCCTCGGCGCTACGTGGCGGCAAGCTGCCGATCACCCTCTACTTCCACGTCCTCGGCAACGTCGCCCCCAACTACAAGCTCTTCATCCACTTCGACGCGCCCGATAACCGCTTCCACGGCGACCATGAGCCGCTCGCCGGCAAGTACCCGACGCAGCATTGGCTCGCTGGAGACTTCATCGTCGACCGCCATGAGGTCGAGCTGCCGCTGCTGACGACCGTCTCGGGCACCTACGCGATCTGGGCCGGCTTCTGGCTTGGCGAGCAGCGCCTGAAGGTCATCAGCGGACCGAGCGATGGCGCCAACCGCGTGCGCATCGCCACGGTCACCGTGCGCTAGCCTCCGCCTCATTGTCGAGCAGGCAGGGTCCGATCGGGCCCAGTACTATTGCCGAGCGGGCGCTGGGCGCGCGGTCGGGCCGAGCTTCGCGATCAGCGCGCGGCGCACGGGCTCGGGCACAAAGGCACCGACCTCGCCGCCGAGCCGCGCCACCTCCTTGACCAGGCTCGAGCTGACGTAGAAGTTGCTCTGGTCGGTCATCAAGAAGACCGTGTCGAGCGCTGGTTCCAGCGCCCGGTTCATCAGCGCGAGCTGGAACTCATACTCGAAGTCGGCTACCGCCCGCAGCCCGCGCACGATGGTCTGCGCCCCGCGGCGCCGCGCGTAGTCGACCAGCAGGCCGTCGAAGGCGTCGACCTCGACCCTGCTATCCTCGCCGACCACCTGCCGGAGCAAGGCCACCCGCTCGGCGCGTTCGAAGAGCCCACCCTTGCGCGCGTTCTCGGCCACGGCGATCACGACGCGCTCGAAGACACCGAGGGCGCGCTGCAGGATGTCGAGATGACCATGGGTCACCGGATCGAAGGAGCCCGGGTAGATGGCCAGGCGCGGGGCGATGCTCATGTCGACTCCTCAGGCGCGAGCGCTTCGAGCGCCAACAGGCTGACACCCGTCTTCCCATAGCCACGGGTGAGCAAGCGGCGCAAGCCTCCAGCAGAGGCGGGGAGCTCGCGCCGCAAATCATGCTCGACGACGATCAACGCCGCCGGATCGAGCAGGCCCAGGGCCACGAGGGCGGCGAGCGGCGGCCACGGATCGTCGCGATAGGGCGGGTCCGTCAGCACGAGCGCGAAGCGCTGCGGCTCCGCGCCGAGCCGCGGCAGCCCGGCCTCCACCGTCGTCGTCAGCAGAGCAGCCCGCGCGCCGAGGCCGAGCGCTGCGGCGTTCTTCGCGATCACCTCGGCGCAAGAGGCCTCCCGCTCGATGAAGGTGCAATGGCTGGCGCCGCGGCTCAAGGCCTCGAGGCCGAGCGCGCCGCTGCCCGCATAGAGGTCGAGGACGCGCACGCCCTCGAGCTCCAGCCGCGCCGACACCATCGAGAAGATCGCCTCGCGCACACGATCCGCGGTCGGCCGGGTCGCGCGACCCGGCGGTGCGAGCAGCCTCCGTCCACGCGCTTGACCTGCTACGATGCGCATCGCAGCCAGCATCCTAGTCCGTCTCTCGCCTTTCGCCCATCGTTCGGCCGCTGCCTCGGTCGACCACCAGTGGCGACACCAGCGGCGGCACAGCCGTCCTGGCCCCGATCGCTTCTGGTGTATGCTGCCCCGGTGGAGCCGACCACCGCCTTCACAGCCTCGGCCGTCGACGAGCTCAGCGCGCGTGAACGCGGCGTTTTGCTCGGCAGCGTGCTCTTCGCCAGCGAGGCCTCGGGGCGCGTCCGCGGGCTCGCCGCTCCCTTCGCCGAACGCTGTCTGCGGGCGCGTCGCGCCCTCGACGCCCGCCCCGAGCACGAGCGACGCCGGCTGGTCCAACAGCTCGTGCAGCAGCTCGGCTGGCCGCTGCCCGATAAGATCGAAGAGGTCCCGCCCGACGAAATCGCGCGGCTCCTGGAGAGCTGGCCGGGATCCGTTGCCGCGGCTATCTGCGCGCTGCTGCCAAGAACCCTGCAACACGAGCTGGGCCGCTTCGCCCTCCCGCACCAGCTCAGCCCCGCGCTGCAGCACGCCCTCTCGGCTCAGGTGCTCGCGCCGCTCGGACGCCGCGAGGCGCAGCGCCCGACCGCCCGTCCAGCGCCCCCAACCCTCGAGCCGCCCGACCCCGCCGGCAGCGGCCAGCCTCGGACGCCGCGGCGGAGCCCGCGATGAAGGGCCGCGTGATCCGCCAGGCTCCAGGCGCGAACGCGCCAACCTCGCCAGGTGCCGAGGTCGACCGCACGCGCGTGCTGCGAGCCGAGCAGCGGCGCAGCCTGGTCGCTGCCGAGGCGCACCTGAGCGAGGCGCGGGCACGCGCCGAGGCGCTGATCGCCGCCGCGCGCGAGCAGGGCGCGACGCTCAGGCGCGAGGCCGCGGAAGCCGGCCAGCTCGCCGCGCTGCAGGCGGTGGCCGCCGCACAACGACAGGCGCAGGAGGCCGGCACGGCGTGGCTCAAGGCGGTGGAGGACGAGCTGATCGCCCTCGGCGTCGCGATCGCGGAGAAGCTGCTCGCTGCCGCGCTCGAGCTCGCACCGGAGCGCGTCGCCGAGGTCGCCGCAGCGGTCCTGCGCGCACCGAGCTGCGGGCCGCCGCTGATGCTCCGCGCTCATCCCGATGACCTCGAGCACCTGCGCGCGGCGCTGCCCAACCTCCAGCGGGCCGCCCAGACCACCGCGCTCGCCTTGATCGCCGACGCGGCCGTGACGCGCGGCGGCGTGGTCGTCGAGGGCGCGCATGCCCTGCGCGACGGGCAGCTCGCGACCCAGCTCAGCACCGTGGCCAGGTCCCTCGCTGGCCCGACCCAGGGCGCAACCGCGAAGGGTCCGCCGTGACCAGCGCAGCCGCGGAGCGTCTGCGGCGCGCGCGCCAGGCGCTCGAGGGTCTCGATCCAGCGCCGGTCAGCGGCCGCATCACCGAGCTGGTCGGCCTGACGCTGCGGGCCACCCTGCCGGGCGCCCGGGTCGGAGACTACGTGACGATCGCCCGCGCGGGCCAGGCGGGGCTCGGCGCCGAGGTGATCGGGTTCAGCGGCGAGCAGGTGCTGCTGATGCCGCTGGGCGAGGTGCAGGGGCTCGGCGCCAGCAGCCGGGTGATCAACAGCGGCGAGCGCCTCAGCCTGCGCTGCGGAAGCGCGCTGCTCGGCTGCGTGCTCGACGCGCTGGGCGAGCCCTGGGACAGCGCCACGCCGCTCGCCCGCGAGCTCCACCCCTGGGCCTGCGATCGTCCGCCACCCGATCCCCTCAGCCGCCCGCCGATCACGCGACCGCTGACGCTCGGCGTCCGCGCCATCGATGGCCTGCTGACGGTCGGAGAGGGGCAGCGCCTCGGTCTCTTCGCCGGCTCCGGCGTGGGCAAGTCGACGCTGCTCGGTCAGCTCGCGCGTCAGGCCGAGGTCGATGTCTGTGTGGTTTGCCTGATCGGCGAGCGCGGCCGCGAGGTCCGTGAGTTCATCGACGGCGCGCTCGGTCCCGGGCTCGCACGCGCGGTCGTCGTCTGCGCCACGAGCGACGTACCACCGCTGCTGCGCCTCAAGGCCGCGCACACCGCCACCGCCGTCGCGGAGTGGTTCCGCCAGGACGGTCGGCGCGTGCTCTTGCTGATGGACTCCGTCACGCGCTACGCGCGGGCGCTGCGTGAGGTGGCGCTGGCCGCCGGCGAGCCCCCCGCGCGCCGCGGTTATCCGCCGAGCGTCTTTGCGCAGCTGCCCCGCCTGCTCGAGCGCGGCGGGACGGCGCCAACAGGCTCGATCACCGCGATCTACACCGTCTTGGTCGAGGGCGATGATCTCGAGGAGCCGGTGGCGGACGAGACCCGCGGCATCCTCGACGGCCACATCGTCCTCTCGCGCCGGCTGGCCGAGGAGGGGCATTGGCCGGCGATCGACGTGCTGCAGAGCGTCTCCCGCGTGATGCCCGCCGTCACCGACGAGGCGCAGCGCCGAGCCGCCCAGCGCCTGCGCCAGCTCCTCGCCGTCTACGAAGCGCGCCGCGACCTGATCGTGTTGGGCGCCTACCAGCGCGGCTCCGACGCCGAGACCGACCTGGCCGTCGCCAAGATCGACGCCATCCGCCGCTTCCTCCGCCAAGGCGCCCACGAGCGCTGCTCCCTCGGCGAAACCACCGAGGCGCTAGGCGCGCTGCTCCGCGACTAGCTGCGGCGCGCGCCGCAGCTTCGGACCCGCGCTGTGGTAGCCTCCGCGACGACGACTATGGAGTGAAGCCTCATGCGCCTGCCGCTCGTAGTGCTCGTCTCAGCGCTTCTCTTGCTCTTCGCGGCCCCGCGTGCGCATGCCGCGCCTTACCCGACCGCGCCGCTGCCGACGAGCACCACGTCGACCCCTGAGGGCCCGATCAACGCGGCGGTGAAGCCGGCAGCGAAGCAGGGCCTCACGCTAGCCACAGCCGACGGTCGCGTCTCGCTGACCGTGCGGGGCCGGCTGCAGGCGCGCTACGAGGCCGACCTGCCCCATGCCGCGGGCGCCTCGGCCTCGCAGATCGTGCAGCTCCGCCGCGTGCGCCTGGTGCTGCAGGGCCACGCCTGGAGCAGCCACCTGCGCTACTACTTCCAGCTCGGACTCGCGCCCCGTGATCAGCTCGGCGGACTCACCGCTGACGACGGCAGCATCAGACGCAACCCGCTGCGCGACGCCAACCTCGAGTTCGACCGTTGGCGTGATTTGACGGTGCGGGTCGGCCAAATGAAGGTGCCCTTTTCGCGCGAACGCGTGCAGTCCTCCAGCGCGCTGAACCTCGTCGACCGCTCAGCGGCCAACGAGGAGTTCAACCTCGATCGCGACCTCGGCCTGCAGCTGACCTCGAGGGATCTCGGGGGAAGGGGCTGGCTCGGCTATAGCATCGGCATCTTCGCCGGCCACGGACGCAACGCCTACCAGCCGCAAGGCTTCGGTATGCTCTACGTCGCGCGCCTCGAGGCGCGCCCGCTCGGCAGCTTCGACGACTACCTGGGCGCGGACCTCGCGCGCGAGCCACGCCCGCGCCTCGGCCTCGGGCTGGCCTATGCCTTTCAGGATCAGGCGGTCGCCGATCGGGGCGTGTTTGGCGAACGCTTCGCCGACGGCGGCACGAGCGACTTCCACCACGCCACCGCCGATCTCGTGCTGAAGTGGCGCGGCTTGGCGCTGCAGGGGGCGCTGCATTGGCGCCACGCGACCCAGCGCCGGGGCGGGGGCACGCTGGACGAGGCCGGCGCGCCGCTAGCGCTGGTCGCAGGGCGCAGCGGTATCGGCGCCTTCGCCCAGCTCGGCTGGCTGCCACTGCCCTGGCTCGATCTCGAGCTGGTCGCGCGCTACGCCTTGCTGCGCGATCCCTACCACAGAGGGGTGAGCAGCCTGCCCCAGCGTGACGAGGCCACGCTCGGCGCGAGCTACTACTTCGCCAAGCACGACCTCAAGCTACAGCTCGACTATGCGCGCAGCTTCGACGATACGATCGCGCGGCGCTATTGGGACGCGCTCAGCGACGGCACCGATCGCCTGCGTCTGCAGCTCCAGCTCTATTTTTGACGCCGAGCGCTGGATCGCCGTTGCGCCAGCGCTGCTGCGCGCAGCATCGGGAGGAGAGCTGACCATGGGCAGTCGGCGCAAGCGCAGACGCAGCGATCGGGGCAGCCGCGGCGGCGGCGCGGGCGGTGGCACGGGCCGCGGCGCGGGCGGTGGCAGAGAAGCGACCCGGGGCGGTTTGCTCGGCGGCCTTCGCGGCGGCTTCAAGGGCATCGTCGGCCAGGGTGCGCCGCGCCGGCGCGAGTCGTTGCTGAGCCGTTGGCTGAGCTATGCGTTGCTCGCCGCGGCCGTGGCCCTGCTGATCTACCGGCTCAACCGGTGAGGACTCCGGCGAAGCGCGGCCCGGCGCTCACGCGCGCCGGCACCCTCGGCGGCCACCCACAACGGGCGAGCTCTTCGCTCTTCGGCCGCATGCTCGTCGCGCACCTCGTCCCGAGCCTCCTGCTCTTAGCGCTCTTTGGCTGGCTGATCGACGGGATCGCGGCGCGCGAGCTCGAGGTGTCGCTGGGCCGCCGCCTGACCGCCGTGGCCCAGGCCGCCACGAGCCAGGTGCCACCCGACGTGATCCGCTTTCTTGGCGCCGGCGACGACACGAGCCGCACCGCCCGCCGCCTGCACCAGCGCCTCGACGAGCTGCGGCGCCGCACGCGCGTGGCCCGCATCTTCGTGCTCGACGGGGCCCTCCGCAGCCGCGCCGACACCGATGCGCGCGTCCGCATCGGTGACCACTACTACCAGGCCGAGGCCCATCGCAACGAGCTGCAGCGGGTCTTCCGCGGCGGCGAGGCCAGCTCACTGCTCTTCATCGGGCGTGACGGCCGCAGCTACAAGACCGGTTATGCCGCGCTCCGCGACGGGGCCCAGGTCATCGCCGCGCTCGGGGTCGAGGCCAGCCCGGAGTTCGTCGACGCGCTGGCCAGCCTGCGCGCCTACCTGATCCTGGCCGGCCTGGGCATCAGCCTGCTGCTGGTGGCCGTCACGCTCATCGTCGCGCGCCGTGTCACGCGGCCCTTGCGGCAGCTCGCCAACGCGGCCGCGCGCATTGGCGCCGGCCAACTCGAGACGCCAGTCGCCCCGCATGGCCGCGACGAGGTCGGCGTGCTGGCGACGACGATGAACCAGATGCGCGTCGATCTGCTGGCGCGCGAGCGGCAAGCCCAGCTGATGCTCGCGGGCATCGCGCATGAGGTGCGCAACCCCCTGGGCGGCATCGCGCTCTTCGCCGGCTTGCTGCGCGAGGAGCTGGCCGAGCACCCGACCCAGCGCGAGATGGTCGCGCGGATCGAGCGCGAGACCGAGCACCTCAAGCGCATCGTGACGGAGTTCCTCGACTACGCTCGCCGCTCGCCGCCGCAGCTCGCGCCGACTGCCCTGGCACCGCTGCTCGCCGAGGTCGCCGAGGTCCTGGCCAACGACGCCCAGCTCGCGCAGGTCGTGCTGCGCCACGAGAGCGAGGCGCTGATCGTCCCCGCCGACGCCGAGCGCTTGCGGCGCCTGCTGCTCAACCTGGCGCGCAACGCGATCCAGGCCTGCTCGGCGGGCGGTCAGGTCACGCTGCGCTGCGCCCTGGAGGGGGAGCAGGTCGTCCTCGAGGTGATCGACGACGGCTGCGGCATTCCCGCCGCGCTGCGCGAGCGCGTGCTCGAGCCCTTCTTCACCACCCGCGAGCGCGGCACGGGACTCGGCCTCGCGCTCTCGCAGCACGTCGCCGAGGATCACGGCGGCACGCTCGAGGTGCATGGCGACGAGGGTCGGGGCACGACGATACGCGTGACGCTCCCCGCGGCCGGAGCCGCGCCAGCGCCCGCCTGCAACCGCGAGGACGGCTGATCGCCCCACGATCGAGTGACGCAGCCGAGTGACGCAGCCGCGACGGGGTGGGTGGTCGCGGGGGCAAGACGGCTTGCGCGGCTCAGGGCCTCGCGAGCGCGCGCCGCGCGGCGGCGCCAGACGGTGGGCCATAGGCCGGACCGGCGAAGACCTGCGCGTAGACCAGGCCCTGCAGCCGCACGCTGAAGAGCGGACGCCGCCCGGTCGTGTAGCGCTGGACCTCGGCTTTCTCGACCTCACGCTGCAGCAGGCTGAGGTAGGTCACGATGTACTCGGCTTGGGCGAACTCCGCCACGTCATAGCTCAACCAGGGCCGCAAGCAGCGATGGTAGACGAAGAGGCGCAGCCGTGGCGTCGCCCGGCCGCGCCGACGCGCGTCGCCGGCGATGAACTGCGCCACCTCCTTGAGTCCCTCGCCCTGCCCGAGGGTGACGACTGCCTCCGGGTCGAGGCCAGGCAGCGTGCTCGTCCAGGCCACTGGATGCGGCCAGCTCTGCACGATGCGCCCCGTGCGAACGCCGAGCGCCAGCACCAGCGCGAGCGCCAAGAGCCAGCGCGGCACCGCGCCCAGCGCCCCGCCTCGCTCGCCACGCTGGAGGATCATCCCAGCGCCCGCCGCGGCGCATAAGGCCAGCGGCGGTATCAGTGGCAGCAGGTAGCGGTCAATGCGCTTGGGGCTGAGCACGAGGCTGCCGACGAAGGGGGCGTAGGCCAGCAGCAGCGGCCAGAGGCGGCGGTCGAGCCCCTGCGCGCGCGCGGCGCGTCGCCCAGCCCGTGAGAGCCAGCGCCCGAGCGAGGCGAGGTAGAGCAGCGCGAGGAGCAGCAGCTCGGGCGTCAGCCGGAGCAGGAGCACCGCGAGATAGAGCCCGACGCCCGCGTCGGAGGCGTGGATGCGCCCCCAGGAGAACATGTTATGGCCAGCGCCCACCAGACTCGTCGCCGCGCGGTAGACGCGCAACACGGTCGCCCGCGGCTCGACCCAGAGGGCCGGCCACAGCGCACAGGCGGTGGCGAGCGCGCAGGCGGTCAGCAGGCACAGGCCGGCGACGAGACGCCAGCGTTGGCGCACCGCGCCCGGCCGCAGGGCGGCCACGAGGAAGCTCAGGGCTACCCCGACGGCCACGCCCGCCGCGGTGATCTTCGACAGGACGGCCAGGCCGAGCAGCACCCCGGCGCCCGCTGACCAACGCAAGGAGCGCTCCCGCAAGGCGACCGCGCTCGTCAACGCCGCGAGCCAGGTGAAGCCGGTCAAGGTCATATCGAGCTGAAAGGCGCGAGCGTGGCCGACCATAAAGGGTTCGCTGGCCAGCAGCAGCCCGACGGTTGGAGGCAACCAGGCGTGGCGCCCACCGAGCAGCCGGCCCAGCAGGAGGTAGCTCGCGCCGATGACCAGGCTGCTGAGCAGCACGAGCGGCGCCATCGCCACGACGATCGTCGCCGGGCTCAGCGGTTCTTCGAGCAGCCCGGCCAGGCGCAGCGCGCCGCCGGTCAACCACATGAAGGTCACGCCCACGTGCTCGACCTGATAGGTCGCCGCCCAATCACGCGCAGCGAGCGCCTGCCAGAAGCTCTGAACCCACGCGTACCAGCCCCAGGGCACGTCGACGTGGACCCAGGCGTCGAGCGTGAAGCAGCGCAGCAAGAGCGCGTAGCCAGCCAACGCTGCCGCCCAGACGAGCCGCCTGCGTCGGGCCGCGGCCGCTGCCGCGGGTGGGGAGCAAACCATCGCACGTTCCTAGCGCCACGCCTCACGGCTGTAAACAGCCCCGCCTCGCGGCCCTCCCTCGCACTGGCGTTGCTCCGGTCGGGAGCTCTGGGCTAACGTCGGGCGATGGCCACCGTGTTGATCATCGACGATAACGAGACCCTGCGTCTGGGCCTCGGCCACATCGTGAGCAAGATGGGCCATGCCGTGCTCGCGGCCGCCTCGGGAGAGGAAGGGCTAGCGCTCTTCGCGAAGCAGGAGGTCGACTTCGCGATCACCGATCTCAAGATGAAGGGCATCGACGGCGTGCAGGTGTTGCGCGCCATCGCCTCGCGTGACCCCGACTGTCCGACGCTGATCGTCACGGCCTTCGGCACGGTCGAGACGGCGGTCGAGGCGATGAAGCTCGGCGCGTTCGATTTTCTGCAGAAGCCCTTCGCCCCGGAGATCGTGCGCCTCAAGGTCGAGCGCGCGCTCGAGCTGCGCGCCGCGCGGCGGGCACGCCAGCGGCTCGAGTCCGAGAACGCCTACCTGCGGCGCGAGGACCAGGGCAACGTGACCGAGCTCGTCGGTGCGTCGCCGTCGCTGCGCCAGGTGCTGCGCGTGATCGAGAAGGTCGCGGCGAGCGAGGCGTCGGTGCTGATCGAGGGTGAGAGCGGCACCGGAAAGGAGCTGGTCGCCCGCGCGATTCACCGCGGCAGCCGGCGCAGCAGCGGGCCCTTCATCAAGGTCAACTGCGGAGCGCTCACCGACACGCTCCTCGAAAGCGAGCTCTTCGGCCACGAAAAGGGCGCCTTTACCGGGGCATTCAAGCGCCGCCTCGGGCGCTTCGAGTTGGCGGACGGAGGCACGCTGCTGCTGGACGAGGTCGGCGACGTATCCCCGAGCATGCAGCTCAAGCTGCTGCGCGTCCTCCAGGAGAGCGAGTTCGAGCGCGTCGGCGGCGAGGCCACGGTTCGCGTGGATGTGCGCATCGTCAGCGCGACCAATCGCCGGCTGCAGGAAGAGGTGCGCGCTGGGCGCTTCCGCGAGGACCTCTACTACCGCCTGCATGTCGTCCCGCTGCTGATTCCGCCGCTGCGCGAGCGGCGGGAGGACGTGCCGCTGCTGGTCCAGCACTTCATCGCGGCGCGGGCGCCGCGCACCAACCCGCGCGTCGTGGGCATAACGGACGCGGCGTTGGGCCGGCTGATGGCACACGATTGGCCGGGGAACGTGCGCGAGCTGGAGAACGCGGTCGAGCAGGCCCTGGTCTTCGCCGAGGGGGAGCGCATCGACGTCGGCGCGCTGCCGCCTCAGCTCCGCGGTGCGAGCGTGGCGGCCGGGCTCACCCTGCCCGAGCAAACGACGGCGCTCCCGGAGATCCTCGACGACCTCGAGCGCCAGCTAATCCAAAAGGCGTACGACGCCTGTGGAGGGGTCAAGACCGAGACCGCGCGCCGCCTGGGCATCAAGCCGAGCGCGCTCTACTACAAGCTGGAGAAACACGGCATCGGCGACCCGCCGGCCGCACGCCAAAAATCTGAGAGCTGAGATACGAAACCTCAGTTTTTTGAGGGTGGCACCGACCGGCCGCTGGGTACTCGGAAGGGAGCGATGCGAGATCATGGGAAATCGGAAGGCGGCCAGGACGGACGCGGTGCTGGCATAGGCATTGCTTCGCACTGGTGCATGGGAATACTGCGAGCGGACGTGAGCGGGTTGAGCCGAGGCTTGCCATCGGTCGTGCCGCTCGTGCTGATCATGCTGCTCGTGCTCGTCGGCCTGCCACCGTCCACTCAGGCCCAATCGGGACGCGCATTGCCGGGTGTGCCTGCGTTGCCGGGTGTGCCTGCGTTGCCGGGTGTGCCTGCGTTGCCGGGTGTGCCTGCGTTGCCGGGTGTGCCTGCGTTGCCGGGTGTGCCTGCGTTGCCGGGTGTGCCTGCGTTGCCGGGTGTGCCTGCGTTGCCGGGTGTGATTGTCGAGCGCGAAGGGCAGCTCGATCGCCTCATCGGACACCAGCGGCTGCTCGAAGGCAGGCTCAGCGAGCAGAGCGAGCACATCGCGCGCCTCAAGCGCCAACAGCCGGGCCTGCAGCGGGACGCCCGACTCCAGGCCGCGCTGCGCGAGGCCCAGGCGATAGCCGCGCGCCTCGATGGACTGCAGCAGGGACGCGTGAAGCAGGCACGTGGCGCGCTTGAGCAAGCCTATCGGGCAGCGCTGGCGCAGCCGACGACGAGCACGATCCTGCGCGCGCGCCTGCAGCAGCGGCTGCGGCGCCTGCTGACGGCCGCGTCGAGGCCATCCACAAGGATTGTCGTCGGCGCGACCGCCGGGCCGCTAGACGATGCGGAGGACCTGGAGACCAAGGCCGACCTGCTGCGCGACTCGGCGGATAAGGTCGAGCGCCAACTTCGCACCGTGCGCACGCAGATCGCTGTGTTGGAGCAGCGAACCCGGCTGCAGCGTCACCAGGTGGCGGCCAACGCGGACCTCTTCATCGAGGAGGCGCCGCGCTGGGTCGCCCAGGCGCGAAGCGCGGTCTCCGCCACGAGCGTCGCCGCGGACACCTCGCCCAGGCGCGACCCCGTCAGCGCTCCGCGCGAGGTGGTCCCGGATGGGGTCGGGGCGAGCAGCGAGGCCTCTCCGACGCCCAGGGGGCCGATCAGCGTCACGACAAGCGTCCCAGGCGACGCGCCCAGCGCTTCGAACGCGCCGGCCTCCGGCCTCGGCTCGAGCGGCACCGACCTGCAGTCCGGCGGCATGCAGGCTGCCTCGGGCAGCGGCAGTGACAGGGCTGGCGGCGTTGCGCAGAGCGACCCCGGCGCTGGCGCCTCGCCGGGCGACGCCACCTCGACCGCGCCATCGTCGGCCTTCAGCGGCAGCGGCCCGGTGACGACGACCACGACCACGGTGACGCTGGCGTCGGTCCTTGACCCCGGAACCGTGCGAGCGTTGCAGCAGGCCGCGCGTTCGGGCAATCCGAGCGCCCACGCGGCGGCGCTGAGGCAAGCGGCCGAACGCCTCGAGCAGCTGGCCCGGCGGCTCAGCGCGCAGGCGCAGGGGCTGCGTCGCGACGCCATCCGCGAGCGCGCGCAGCATTAACTGCCCGCGCTCAGCGCGCGTCGCTGTCAAAGGCGAAGCGCAGCGCGAGCAGCGCGGTCTGGCGCACGAAGCCCAGCCGCGTCAGCGCCGTCGTCGCCGCTATCGACTCGTTGACATAGACAGCCCATCGCGCGACCAGCGACCAGCGCGCGCTGAGCTCTCGGCCGAGATAGACGCCGAGGCGAGAGCGATTCTCCTCGTCGAGCAGCGGATTGAAGGGCTGTCCTGTTGGCTCCAGCGCCGCGCTCCTGCGGAAGCTGCTCACCTGCACCACGCTCTCCAGGCTGGCATAGACCGCCCAGATGATCGGCACGGTGAAGCGCATGCCGACGATGTGTCGCAGGTAGCGCTGGTTGTCGCTATTCGATCCGTTGAGCTCGAGCCCATACCACCAGGCAGCGGTCGCGGGGCCCTCGTAGCCGAGCTGAAACCACAGCAGCTGGTCCCAATCGGCGCGACGCACGGAGGGATCGCGAATGCAACCACCCTGCTCGGAGGCGCGGCAGAGCGTGCGCTGGCCGCTGAACCAGCGCCGACCGAGCGTGAACGTGGCCCCCAGCGTCCAGGCGCTCGCGGCGGTCTCCGCGGCGGTCGACCAGCGCCATCGGGCCGCGACGCTGCCGAGCGGCCCGTGGAAGTCGAACTCGGCGTTCGGTTTGAAGTGCAGGCCCTGGTAGCCCGCGTCGAGCACCAGCGCCGGCCAGCCGCCGCGCTGCGCCCAGGAGGCGCGTAGCGACGCGCTTGCCAGCCGCAGATCGCGCTGGACGGTCTTCAGCGTCCCATCATCGGGCGTCGGCTGGAAGACCTCGTAGTAGCTTCCGTGCAGCCCGAGGCGCAGGCCTGCCAGGCCCCAGGAGCCGGCGAGCAGCGCCCGCTGAACGTATTCATCAGCCGCGGAGAGGGATCCGCCACGCAGGAAGAGCTTGCCGCCGCCGCTATAGCTCAGGGCCAGCGCGTGGGTCGGCGCGCCCAGCGCAAGCGCGAGGTCGCCGGAGATCCGCAGCAGGGGCGAGGCCAGCAGGCGCGAGCGATCATCGCCCGCCACGCGGAGCGCGTTGCTGTCGTACTCGGGGCCAGCCTCGGCGTTTGCGGTCCAGCGCCTCGCTGCAGCCGCGGAGCCCATCAGGCCCGAAACGACCAGCGCAGCGCTGAGGGTGCACCCGCAGAGCCTCGTCGGGCGCGAGCGCGGCGGCAGCGCCAGCGCCGAGCGCTGAGTGCTGAGGCGAGTCAGACCAGGCACTGGTGGATTGTAGTAGAGCACGAGCCCCAGCGCGCCGCCGACCATCGTGCGGGCAAAAAAAGAGCCCGCCCCCGATCGGGAGCGGGCTCTGCGGCTTCACCGCAGCCGGGGCAGAACTACATGCCCATGCCGCCGGGGCCCGGAGCGCTCGGCTCCTTCTCCTCACGCGGCTTCTCGGCGACCATCGCTTCCGTCGTGATCATCAGACCCGCCACGCTCGCCGCGTTCTGCAGCGCCGTGCGCACGACCTTGGTCGGATCGATCACGCCAGCCTTGAACAGATCCTCGTAGGTGTCGGTTGCGGCGTTGTAGCCGAACTCGCCCTTCCCTTCCTTGATCTTCTGCACGACGATCGATCCCTCGACCCCCGCGTTCTCGGCGATGGCGCGAGCCGGTGCCTCGAGCGAGCGGGCGACGATCTCGACACCCTGACGCAGGTTGTCGCTGACCTCGATCTTGCGCAGCGTCGGCAGGCAGCGCAGCAGCGCCACACCGCCACCGGGGACGATGCCCTCTTCAACGGCCGCGCGCGTGGCATGCATGGCATCCTCGACGCGCGCCTTCTTCTCCTTCATCTCGGTCTCGGTCGCCGCGCCCACCTTGATCACCGCCACGCCACCGACGAGCTTGGCCAGCCGCTCCTGCAGCTTCTCCCGGTCATAGTCCGAGGTGGTGTCCTCGACCTGCCGGCGAATCTGCTCACAGCGACCCTGGATCTCCTTCTTGCCACCGGCGCCGTCGACGATGGTCGTGTTGTCCTTGTCGACCGTCACCCGCTTGGCGCGGCCGAGGTCTTTGAGGGTCAGGTTCTCCAGCTTCAGACCGAGGTCCTCAGTGATCGCCTGGCCACCCGTGAGCACCGCGATGTCCTTGAGCATTTCCTTGCGGCGGTCGCCGAAGCCCGGGGCCTTGACGGCACAGGCCGAGAGCGTGCCACGGATTTTGTTGACGACGAGGGTCGCCAGCGCTTCCCCGTCGACGTCCTCAGCGATGATCACCAGCGGGCGTCCCGCCTTGGCGATCTGCTCGAGGACCGGCAGCAGATCCTTCATGCTCGAGATCTTCTTCTCGTGGATCAGGATGAAGGGATCATCCAGGGCGACTTCCATCCGCTCGGCGTCGGTGACGAAGTAGGGCGAGAGGTAGCCGCGGTCGAACTGCATGCCCTCGACGACCTCGAGCGTGGTCTCCATCGCCTTGGCTTCCTCGACGGTGATGACGCCTTCCTTGCCGACCTTCTCCATCGCCTCGGCGATGATGCGGCCGATCGTCTCGTCGCCGTTGGCGCTGATCGCACCGACCTGGGCGATCTCCTGCTTGCCCTTGGTCGGCTTGGACATCTTTCTCAGCGCCTCGATGACCTTCTCGACCGAGAGGTCGATACCGCGCTTGAGATCCATCGGATTGTGACCCGCCGCGACCAGCTTCAGGCCCTCGCGGTAGATCGCCTGTGCCAACACAGTCGCGGTGGTGGTGCCGTCGCCGGCCACATCGGAGGTCTTGGAGGCGACCTCCTTGACCATCTGCGCGCCCATGTTCTCGAACTTGTTCTCGAGCTCGATCTCCTTCGCGACCGTGACGCCGTCCTTGGTCACGGTGGGCGAGCCCCAGGACTTGTCGAGCACTACGTTGCGCCCCCGTGGACCGAGCGTAACCTTGACCGTGTCGGCCAGCAGGTTGACGCCCTTCAGGATCGCTGCGCGGGCTTGTTCGTCGAATGCAATCTGCTTCGGTGCCATGTCTACCCCCCTGACCTACTCAATGATGCCGAGGACTTCGTCCTCACGCAGGATGAGGTGCTCTTCGCCCTCGATCTTGATTTCCGTACCTGAGTACTTTCCGAACAACACGCGATCGCCGACCTTGACGGCCAGCGCGCGCAGCTCGCCATTCTCCAGCACTTTGCCGCCACCTACGGCTGATACCTTGCCCTCGATCGGCTTTTCCTTCGCCGTGTCGGGGATGATGATCCCGCCCTTGGTCGTCTCGTTCTCGTCGATGCGCTTGACGAGGAGCCGATCCTGAAGAGGCCGCACTTTCATGAGTCTTCCTCCTTCTCTTGCTCAACTGCTTGCCAAGCCTCTTGCCAAGCTTCTTGCTCGGCTTCTTGCTCGGCATTCTTCGGAACTGCTTGATCAACCTTGCTCAACGGGGCCGCCAGAGGGCCGGCTCGTCAGCGCTTGCCCAACCCCGCCAGCCCTGGCCCACCACTACTTGCTTCGCGTACTTGCTTCGCGTACTTGCTTCGCGTACTTGCTTCGCGTACTTGCTTCGCGTACTTGCTTCGCGTACTTGCTTCGCGGAAGCGCCGGTTCGGGCGTCCCCATATCCGCTCCTGATACCCGCTCCTGCGTCGACCACCCCCTGGTCCCCCCGCAGGCGGCGCTGATATAAACACGCTGCCCCCCACCGTCAACCCCCCCCGGATCGGTTTTTCTGCAGTTTCGGTGCAGTCGGAGCGCTGCGACGGCCGCCAGTCACGGCGCTGGCAGCGCAGCTGGAATCCCGAGACAGGGCTAAAGTTCACGACCGAGGGCGACGATGAGACAGACGGGGGGTCTTGCGCGGCGCGCAGACCAGAGGTGCCCGAATGAGCCGAGCCATTGTCGCGCTCACCGCTCCGGACGAGTTCTTCCGAGAACTCATCGAGCTCGTGCTGGCGCATCACGGGTTGAGACCGCACGACGCCACCGCGGCCTACCTGGTCCGCTTGCTCTGCGAGCTGGTCCAACGTCCCGTCGACGAAGTCGTCCGGCCACTGGCGCACGCGCTAGCCCAGAGCCGCGCGATTCCCCCCGCCAGCCGCATCGCCGAGCTCCTGCGCATCGGCGAGGACACCTTATATCTCACGAGCTTCTTCCGTCAGAACCTGCGGCGACGAAAGCTCGACGTGGCCTACTATGAGGCCCTTGGCGGCGAGGCCTACAGCCTCCTTAGCCGGCTGACCGCGCCTCCTGCGGCCCACGGATCGATGCACCTGGTGTTCGGCGAGCTATCGGAGGCCTTTCCGCGCTTCGCCGGCGTGCTCGCCGAGGTCCAGCTCCACGGGCTTCCGGCGACCGACCTCGGCGCGGTCTACGAGACCTGGCTGGAAACGGGAAGCAAGCTGCTCGAAGCGCGTCTCCGCGATGCCGGCATGGTAGCGCTGCGCCCCCGAGGGTCACCTGACGACAAGAACTAGCGCGCCGGGCCGGCCGTCGACCTCAACGGAGACCCCTGCCGGCTCAGCGCCGGCACCCCATTGCCATCTGCTGCGTTGTGTGGTGCCCTGCGCAGCGCCCGAGCCGGGGAGGTTGGGTCCGAATGAGCCGTATCAGCACCAAGCCGCCCAGCGGCACGCGGGACTTCCTACCCACGGACCTCGCCCGCCGGCGCCATGTCGTGAGCGTGGTCGAAGCGGTCTTCGGCCGTTACGGTTTCGTCGCGCTGGAGACGCCGGCGATCGAAAACCTCTCCACCTTGCTCGGCAAGTACGGCGAGGAAGGCGATCAGCTGCTCTACCGGCTGCTGCATCGGCGCGACGCGCTGACCAGAGCGCTCGCCACCGAGGGTGTGAGCGAGGGGCAGCTCGCCGACCAGGGGCCTGCGCTACGATCTGACGGTGCCGCTCGCGCGGGTCGTCGCCGAGCACCGCGAGCTGCCACGCTTCTTCAAGCGCTACCAGATCCAACCGGTGTGGCGCGCAGACCGCCCGGGGCGCGGTCGCTTTCGCGAGTTCTACCAATGCGACGTCGACATCGTCGGCGCCGACGGTCCGGTCGCCGAGGCAGAGGTCTGCGCCGCGGCCGCCGAGGTGCTCGCTCGGCTCGGCTTCGACGACTTCGCGCTGCAGCTCAACCACCGCGAGCTCTTGCGAGCCTTGGTCAGCGCCGCCGGGATCGACCCGTCACAAGAGGGCACGGCTCTCGTCGCGGTCGACAAGCTCGACAAGCTCGGCCGCGCCGGCGTGGAGCAGGAGCTGGTCCAGCGGGGGATCGGCAGCGCTGCTGCGCAGCGCCTGCTGGCGCTGCTCGAGGGCGCGCCCACCGCGGACAATGACGCCTGCGTCTGCTGGCTGCGGGAGCAGCTCGGGACGAGCTCCGCCGCTGCGCTAGCGCTACCGGCGCTCGATCAGCTTGCCGCGCTGCTCGAGCTGCTGGCGGCGACACCGGCCGCCGCACACGTGCGGCTCAATCCCGCCCTGGCCCGCGGGCTGAGCTACTACACGGGCCCCATCTTCGAGGTCACGCTGCGCGACCTCGCGGGCAGCGTCGGTGGCGGCGGGCGCTACGACAACCTGATCGGGATGTTTGGCAACCAGCGCATTCCCGCGGTCGGCTTCTCGCTCGGCCTCGAACGCATTCTGCTGCTGCTCGACGAGCGCGGGCTCTATCCCGCGCGGAAGACCGGACCCGAGCTGCTCCTCTGTTGGTTCGGCGTGGAGACGAGCGCCGTGGTGCGCAGCGCGCATGCCCTGCGCGCCCAGGGGCTGCAGGTGGAGGTCTACCCGCAGCCGGCCAAGCTGGCCAAGCAGCTACAATACGCCAGCGCGGCGGGGGTCGGCGCGGCAGCCGTCGCGATCCTCGGCGCCTCCGAGGCGAGCGCGGGCACGATCACCCTCAAGCAGCTCGAGTCGGGCCGGCAAGTGACAGTGCCTGAAGCCGAGGCTGCGGCCCTGCTTCGGGGCTGGACATAGCAGGCCGTCAGGACTCGATCGCTAGCGCGCTCTTCCGCTGGCGCGCTCTTCCGCTGTTTCGCATTTCAGCGGCCTCGTCGGGGCGGCGCTCTACTCGGCAGCGGCTTCGCCGCCAGCAGCGCCTTCACCGCCACCGCCTTCGCCACCAGCAGCGCCGACGGCGCGCGTGCGGCCCGAGGCACGGGTGGTGCGACGCACGGCACCGGTGCTGCGACGGCGCGGGCGCGGGGCGCGTGGATCGACGCCCTGCTCGCGCAAGCGCTGCTCGCGGACGGCGAGCAGCTCGAGGGCCTCGTCCAGCGTCAGCTTGGCCGGATCGCGCGTGCGCGGCACCGAGGCGTTGACCTGCCCGTCGGTCACATAGGGACCGAAGCGCCCGTTGCGGACCTCGATCGGGGTATTCGTCGTCGGGCTGTCCCCGAGACGCGCGAGCACGGCGTTGCGCGCCTCGCGCTGGCTGGGTTGGCGGGGCTGCGCCAACAACGCCACGGCCTCGTCGAGGGCGATCGCCAAGAGCTGCTCGTGGCCAGTCAGGCTCCGCGTCTCCAGGCGCCCCTCCGGGGTCACCATCGAGACGTAGGGGCCATAGCGACCGTCCTGCACGCTGACCTCGAGGCCCGTGTCCGGGTGCTTACCCAAGATCCGCGGAAACGACAACAGTAGCAACGCCTCGTCGAGCGTCAGCGTCTCCGGGCGCATCGTCGGCCAGACGCTGACCATCTTCGGCTTGCTGCCCTTCTTGACGTTGCCCTTCGGCGTCAGCTTCGGATCGTCGAGCTGCACGTAAGGCCCGTAGCTGCCGCTCTTGATGTAGACGGTCTTGCCGCTGGTCGGATCGACGCCCAGCACGCGATTGGACTGCTCCGCCTGCTGCAGCATGCGCTCGGCGGCAGCGAGGTCGAGCGCGTCGAGCGACACGTCATCGGCCAGGCTGACACGACGATCGGTGTCGCCCACCTGCAGGTAGGGTCCATAGCGACCGACGCGAGCGGCGAGCGCCTGGCCGTCAGCCAGCGTGCCGAGCGGCAGCGCACAGACCTCGCGGGCGTCGATCTGCTCGACACCGCTGCCCGTCAGTCCCATCAGTCCGACCTCGGCCAGGCGCGCGCGCGGCTGCAGCGCCGCCGGACGCTTGACCTCGGGCGAGGCCTCGCCCGGCGCCGGCGCGACGGGGCGGGGCTTGCGCGCGCCGCGCTTGGCCGTCGCATCGATCGCGACCACCGGACTGGGACGCGGGCCATCCTCGCCATAGTAGAAGCGCGAGAGCCAGGGCGTCGACGGCTGCTCGCCGCGTCCGATCGCGTCGAGCTCGTTCTCCATTCGGGCCGTGAACTCGTAATCGACGAGATCCTCGAAGTAGCTCTGCAGCAGCCGCACGACGGCGAAGGCCGTCAGCGTCGGCACCAGCGCGCTCCCTTGCTTCCAGACGTAGCCGCGCTCCTGGATGGTCTGAATGATCGAGGCGTAGGTCGACGGCCGCCCGATGCCCCGCTCCTCGAGCTCCTTGACCAGGCTCGCCTCGGTATAGCGCGCCGGCGGCTGGGTCACATGCTGCCGCACCTCGGCGGCCTCCGCCATGAGCGGATCGCCCTCGACGAGCGGTGGCAGGACGCGCTCCTTATCCTCGAGCTCGGCCTCCGGATCGTCCGAACCCTCGACGTAGGCGCGCAGGTAACCGGCGAAGCGGAGGACCTGGCCCGAGACCGCCAGCAGCGCGTCGCCCGCGAGCGCTCGCTGCGGCGCGGGAAGGTCGTCAGCGGCGACGGTCGCGCGAATGCGGACCTGGGTGCGCTCACCGACGGCGTCCTTCATCTGCGAAGCGACCGCGCGCTTCCAGATCAGCTCGTAGAGCCGCGCCGCCTCCGGATCGAGCTCGCCACGCAGCGACTCGGGCGTGCGGAAGACCTCCCCGGCCGGACGGATCGCCTCATGGGCCTCCTGCGCGCCCTTGACCTTCGTGGTGTAGAGCCGCGCCTCGGCGGGCAGGTAGTCGGCCCCAAACAGCTCTGTCACCACCTGCCGCGCCGCCTGCAGCGCCTCGCTCGAGAGCGTGGTCGAATCGGTACGCATATAAGTGATGTAGCCGCTCTCGTAGAGCCGCTGCGCCGCGCGCATCGTCCGCTGCGCCGGAAAGCCGAGCTTACGCCCGGCCTCCTGCTGGAGGGTCGAGGTGATGAAGGGCGGGTGCGGTCGCTGCACGAAGGGCTTGCGTTGCACCTCGAGCACCGTCGAGCGGCGGCCTTGCAGCGCCGCCGCCAGCCCCTTCGCGGCGCTCTCGTCGAGCAAGAGCACCTGCTCGGCCCGCGCGCTCTCCGTGAGCTCGCCCGTGGACGGCGCGAAGTGGCGCCCCGCCGCGACGCGGCGGCCTGCAACCTCTTGCAGCTCGGCGACCACGGTGCCGCCCTGCCGTTCCGGAGCCTGGTCGCGTAGGGTCAGCGCGACGCTGCAATACGCACCGCTCTTGAACGCTAGGCGCCGCTCCTCGCGCGTTACGACCAGGCGCACCGCGACCGACTGGACGCGGCCTGCCGAGAGCCCGGGGCGAATCTTGCGCCATAGCACCGGCGAGACCTCGTAGCCGTAGAGTCGATCGAGGATGCGCCGCGCCTCCTGCGCCTCGACGAGATCGCGATCGACCTCGCGCGGCGTGCGCAGCGCCTGCTCCACCGCGCGCTTCGTGATCTCGTGGAAGACCATCCGCCGCACCGGCACCTTGGGCTTCAGCACCTCGACGAGGTGCCAGGCGATCGCCTCACCCTCGCGGTCTTCGTCCGTCGCGAGGTAGACGACCGAGGCCTGCTTGAGCAGATCCTTCAGGCGCTTGACCTGGGCGGCCTTCTCGCTCGGTACGACGTAGAGCGGCTTGAAGTCGTTCTCGACGTCGACCCCGGTTCGCGCCCAGGGCTTGCCGCGATGGGCGCTGGGGATCTCCGCGGTGCGCGAAGGGAGGTCGCGGATGTGCCCAACGGACGAGGCCACGACATAGCCAGACCCGAGCAGGCGCGCAATCGTGCGCGCCTTGGCGGGTGACTCAACGATGATCAGAGGTTGTGCCACTGGAATCGGGTCCTACGCAGCCCGCCGATCGTCGGCGCGGCGGCATTCAATAAACCGCATTGCCAGCGCTGTAAAGGGCGGCGCGCGCCGCCGGCGCCGACTGATCCGTGTTTGACACCCTGCGCCAAAACACGGAACCTTCGAGAACATGAGGGAAGTCAGTCGTCGCTGTCCGATCTGCGCGCAGGCCTATGCCGAGGAGGAGGAGCGCCTTTGTCCCGTCCACGGCCTGCCCCTGGTCGAACCGAGGCTGCCCGCGCCCGACGCGATCGGCGAGCTGACGGGCCGCGTCCTCGACAGCCGCTACCTGATCGGCGGGTTGATCGGCCGCGGCGGCATGGGCGTCGTCTACCTCGCCGAGAATCTGCGCCTTGGCCGTCGGGTGGCCATCAAGGTCCTGCACCGCGATCTGTCGTCTGACGGCAAGATGCGCCAGCGGCTCTTCCGCGAGGTCCAGGCCACCTGCCGGATCGACCACCCCGCGGTGATCACGATCTTCGACTACGGCGAGGACCCGACCGCTGGCTGCTATCTGGTGCTCGAGTACCTCGAAGGCACGAGCCTCGAGGGCTACCTCCGCCAACACCGCCGGCTGGCGGTGGCCACCGCGTTGAAGCTGACGGCTCAGATCGCCGGCGCGCTGGCCGCCACGCACGGCGCCGGGCTGATCCATCGCGATCTCAAGCCGAGCAATGTCTGGCTGCTGCCCGATGGGCGCGTGAAGGTCCTCGACTTCGGCCTCGTCAAACCGACTGCGGGCAATGAGGACACCAGCTTCGTCACCATCACCACCGCGGGCATGGCGCTCGGCACACCGTGGTACATGGCGCCCGAGCAGGCGTCCTTCCGGCCGCTCGACCCGCGGAGCGACATCTACAGCCTCGGCGTGGTGCTCTACGAACTGCTGACGGGCCGGACCCCCTTCATCAGCAGCAATCCGCTCGAGGTTGTCCTGGCGCAGCGTAACGACCCGGCCCCGCTACCGCGTGAGCTCAGCCCGCCGGTCGAGCTGCCACAGGCCGTCGAGCTACTGCTGCTGCGACTGCTGGCGAAGGACCCGGAGCGGCGGCCGCAGAGCTGCGCCGAGCTGATCGACGAGCTCTATGGCATCGCCCTGGAGAACGATATCGAGCTCGGCGAGGTCCACGTCGTACCGAACGCGGAAGCCTCGCCGCCGCGCGAGCTGCGTGAGGATCCGCACGCGACGCTGATCGACGAGGCCCTGCCCGCGCCGCCCGAGCCCCTCGAACACACGCTCGCCGCCGCCCTCGAGCAACGCCGCGGCGAGCTGACGGAGCGGGTCCTCGTCGAGCTGCGCCAGGCGTTTCCGCACTATCGCGCGCTCGAGCTGCTGCCGCTGCGCGCCAGCATCGATCGGGTCCTCCGCGTCGTGGCCAGCGCCTTGCTCAGCGAGGGCGAACCCTTGCTGCCCGACGCGCTCAAGCAGCTGGCCGACGAGCGCACCGAGCAGCAGTTCACGATCGTCGAGGTCCTCGGCTCCTTCTTGCTCGGCTGGAACGTCTGCCGTCCTCTCTTCGCCGAGGTCGTCCAGCACGATCCACTGCAGCTCGTAGCGCTGCAGGAGCGCGCCGACCGCCGCATCCTGGCGCTCTACCTGCGCCTCGTCGAGCACTACTTCGCGCGCTTCAATGGACGGTTGATTCGCCTCAACGACCTGCTGACCCGGCGCAACAGCCAGCTCCAGGCGATCCGCCAGGAGATGACCGAGCAGGTGCGGGCGACCTCGGGTCAGCTCGCTGAGGTCGAGCGCCTCAAGGCGCGGGTTGTCGACGGCATCTCCTCGGGGCTGCTGCTCGTCGATGACGAATCCCGTCGAATCATCCTCTGCAATCGCGCCTTCGAGCGCATTTTCGGCATCCCCGCCGCCGACCTGATCGGCCGAACCCTCGACCACGCGCTCGGCTTTGTCGAGGGCATACCGCAGGACGAGCTCGGCGAGCTGCTGCGACTGCACGGCGAGATCGGTCTGCGTAAGCTCCGCGTCGCGCTCAACGGCGGGGCTCACCGAACGGTTTACCTGCGCGGCGAACGCTTCGAGGCGCCGCGCGGCGGCACACCGCAGCTGCTCTTCGTCGTCGATGACGTCACCGAGCGCGAGCAGATCATCAACAGTTTTTCACGCTACGTCTCACGCGACGTCGTGCGCCGCGTGCTCAAGCTGCAGGGCTCCGTGCAGCCCTCCGGCGAGCGCGTGCAGGCGGCGCTGCTGGCCTGCGGTCTCGAGGGCTTCGGCGGGCTGCTCGCCGGCCTCGATGCCGAGGCGGCCACGCTGCTGCTCAGTGAATACCTGCGGCTGATCGGCGACGCCGTGTTCCGCCACGGCGGCATCGTCGAGGCGGTGGTTGGCGATGCCGTGCTGGTCTACTTCGCCCAGCCCCGCGGTAGCTGCGCGGGCGCCCTGAGCGCCGCACAGGCGCTCTGCCAGGACGCCGACATCTTCAACGCGCAGCGCCGCGCGCGCGGCGAGCCCGTGCTCCCGATCGGCCTCGGCGTTCACGTCGGCGAGATCCTGCTGCTCAATGTCGGCAGCGATGACTGGATGGCACAAACGATCGTCGGCGATGCCGCTGCGCTGACCCGCGCGCTGCAGCGTGCCGCGGCGGCCGGCGAGGTCCTGCTAAGTGCTGCTGCTGCTGCTGCTGCGGGGCCCACCGCTGTGCTGGCGCCGGGACCCACGATCGACACCGGCAAGGGCCGACAGCCAACCTTCCGGATGGCAAGCTCCCGTATGGTCGACGCGCGTACGGTCGACGCGGGCATGCTCGAGGTGCGAACGGTCGAGACGACCTCTAGCCCCCCGGATCCGGGCGCGCCGTCCAAGGCGGAGGCCGCGAGCTAGGGGCTCAGCCGCGGGCCACGAGCACCCTCGCTACTTGATCTTCGCTTCCTTGAACCAGACGTGCTTCCGTGCGACCGGGTCGTACTTCTTGAAACGCAGCTTGTCTGGCGTCGTGCGCTTGTTCTTCGTCGTCGTGTAGAAGTAGCCAGTCTCGGCCTCCGAGACCAGGCGAACCTTCTCACGCTGCTTGCTCTTGGCTGCCATCTCCCCGCCCTCCGCTGCTTATTCCGCGACAACCGCTGCTGGTGCCGGTGGCGCACTGACCGCCGCCACGACGCTCGCTGCCAGCGCCAGCGGGACCTCGTCGTCCTCAGGCGCGTCAACGTCGACGGTAAGGCGCCGGTACGCCCCGAGACCCGTGCCGGCCGGAATCAACCGACCCATAATCACGTTCTCCTTCAGACCGCGAAGGTAGTCGACCTTGCCCGCCACCGCGGCCTCCGTCAGCACCTTGGTCGTCTCCTGGAATGACGACGCGCTGATGAAGCTCTCGGTCGAGAGCGAAGCCTTCGTGATTCCCAGAAGGAGCGGCTCGCCGGTCGCCGGTCGCCCGCTCTCCGCCAACACGCGCTTGTTCTCGTCGTCGAACTGCCACTTCTCGACCTGCTCGTCAACGAGGAAACGTGTGTCTCCGACCTGGGTCACGCGCACGCGCCGCAGCATCTGCCGAACGATGACCTCGATGTGCTTATCGTTGATCTTGACGCCCTGCAGTCGGTAGACCTCTTGAATCTCGTCGACCAGGTACTTCGCCAGGGCCTTCTCGCCCCGCACCCGCAGGATGTCGTGCGGGTTGGCCGCCCCATCCATCAGCGGCTCACCGGCCCGCACGCGATCACCCTCGCGCACCGCCAGATGCTTATTCTTCGAGATCAGATACTCCGAGACGTCGCCGACGTCCGGCGTGATCACGACCTTGCGCTTCCCCTTGCTATCCTTGCCAAAACCGACGATGCCGTCGATCTCGCTGATGACCGCATGATCCTTCGGCTTGCGCGCCTCGAAGAGCTCAGCGACGCGGGGCAGACCACCCGTGATGTCCTTCGTCTTCGTCGTCTCGCGCGGAATCTTCGCTACCACGTCACCGGCGACGACGACATCACCTTCATTGACGAAGATGTTGGCGCCGACGGGCAGATGATAGCGCGCCACTCCATTGCCCCCTGGCAATGCCACCGGATCGCCACCCTCGCGGTCGACGATCGCGATCGTCGGACGGATGTCGGGATCTTTGTTCTCGCGAATGACCTTGCGCGAGAGCGCGGTGACCTCGTCGAGTGACTCGGTCATGCTGACGCCCTCGATCACGTCCTGGAACTCGATCACCCCGCTGACCTCCGTCACGATCGGCATCGCGAAGGGGTCCCACTCCGTCAGAATCGCCCCGGGCTTCACGCGCTGACCGTCCCGCACCGGCAGGTGCGCCCCGTAGACCAGCGCGTAGCGCTCGCGCTCACGGCCGGAGTCGTCCTGGACGACGACCTCCGCGTGCCGGTTCATCACCACGAGCACGTCGCGCTCGCCGGCGCGGAAGGGCACCGTCGTGCAGTTCTCCAGCCGAACCGTGCCCTCCGTCCGACACTCGAGGGTCGACTCCTCGTGCCGCACCTGACCGACGCCGCCGATGTGGAAGGTGCGCATCGTCAGCTGCGTACCCGGCTCGCCGATGCTCTGTGCGGCAATGATGCCGATCGCCTCGCCGATGTTCACCTCGTAACCACGGGCCAGGTCGCGCCCATAGCACTTCGAGCACACGCCGCGCCGACTCTGGCAGGTCAACACCGAGCGGATCGTGATCCGGTCGATGCCCGAGTCCTCGATCACGCGCACCTTGTCTTCGTCGATCTCCGTCGTCCCGGGGACCAGCACATCCTCGGTGATCGGATCGACCACGTCGTCGAGCGAAACGCGGCCGAGGATCCGGTCGCCCAGCCGCTCGATGACCTCCCCGCCCTCGACCAGCGCCGTGATCTCGAGTCCATCGAGCGTGCCGCAGTCGAACTCGGTGATCACCGAATCCTGCGCGACGTCGACCAGGCGGCGCGTGAGATAACCGGAGTTCGCTGTCTTCAACGCCGTATCCGCCAGCCCCTTGCGAGCGCCGTGCGTCGAAATGAAGTACTGCAACACCGACAGACCCTCGCGGAAGTTGGTCGTGATCGGCGTCTCGATGATCTCACCGGAGGGCTTGGCCATCAGCCCGCGCATCCCGGCGAGCTGGCGGATCTGCTGGGCCGAACCGCGTGCTCCCGAGTCGGCCATGATGAAGATCGGGTTGAAGCTCGGCATCGTGCGCTCGGTCTGAGTGCGCTCGTCGTGCAGCGTCTCCGTGCCGATCTCCTTCATCATTTCGCCGGCTACAGCCTCGGAGACCTGCGCCCAGATGTCGACCACCTTGTTGTAGCGCTCGCCGTCGGTGATCAACCCCTCCGTATACTGCTCCTCGATCTCCCGCACCTCGTCGCCGGCCGTGCTCAAGAGCCGCACCTTGGCCTGCGGAATCACCATGTCATCGATCGAGATGCTGACTCCGGCGCGCGTGGCGTAGTGGTAGCCGAGCGTCCGCAGCTTGTCGGCCAGCAGCACGGTCTTCTTCTCGCCGCACTTTCGCACCGCGGCGTCGATCAGCTCGGTCAGCTGCTTCTTGCCCATCACGCGGTTGACGAGGCGGAAGGGAAGCTCCGAGGGGACGATCTCGAAGAGCAGGACGCGCCCGACGGTCGTACGCTCGAGCTTGCCGCCCACCCGCACCTTGATCGCCGCGTGCAGGTCGACCTGGCCGTGGTCGAAGGCCATCCGGACCTCGTCGCTGGAGGCATAGACCCCCGCCAGCGTCGTGTCCTTACTGGGATCCTCGCCCTCATTGCCCAACGCCCCGCGCGCGAAGGCGCGCTCGCGCGTCATGTAATAGAGGCCGAGAACGATATCCTGCGAGGGCAGGATGATCGGCTTGCCGTGAGCGGGGCTGAGGATGTTGTTCGTCGACATCATCAGCACGCGCGCTTCCATCTGCGCTTCCATCGAGAGCGGCACGTGGACCGCCATCTGGTCGCCGTCGAAGTCTGCGTTGTAGGCGGCGCAGACGAGCGGATGGAGCTGAATCGCCTTGCCCTCGATCAGCACGGGCTCGAAGGCCTGAATCCCCAGTCGGTGCAGGGTCGGTGCGCGGTTGAGGAGAATCGGGTGCTCTTTGATCACCTCTTCGAGGATGTCCCAGACCTCGGGGCGCTCCTTCTCCACCAGCTTCTTGGCGGACTTGATCGTCGTGACCAGGCCGCGCTCCTCGAGCTTGTTGTAGATGAAGGGCTTGAAGAGCTCGAGCGCCATCTTCTTCGGCAGCCCGCATTGATGCAGCCGCAGCTCCGGACCAACGACGATCACGGAGCGTCCCGAGTAGTCCACCCGCTTGCCGAGCAGGTTCTGCCGGAAGCGCCCCTGCTTGCCCTTGAGCATGTCGGAGAGCGACTTGAGCGGACGCTTGTTCGGACCGGTAATCGTCTTGCCACGCCGCCCGTTGTCGAAGAGCGCGTCGACCGCCTCCTGCAGCATCCGCTTCTCGTTGCGAATGATGATCTCCGGGGCGTTGAGCTCCTGCAGCCGCTTGAGTCGGTTGTTGCGGTTGATCACCCGGCGATAGAGGTCATTCAGGTCGGAGCTGGCGAAGCGACCGCCGTCGAGCGGCACCAAGGGTCGGAGGTCCGGAGGGATGACGGGCACGACCTCGAGCATCATCCACTCGGGCCGGTTGCCCGAGGCGCGGAAGGCCTCGAGGACCTTGAGGCGCTTCGCGATCTTCTTGCGCTTCGCCTCGGAGCTCGTGTCGCGCATCTCGATCCGCAGCTCGTCAGCGAGGCCCACGACGTCCAGCCCCGCCAAGAGCGCGCGGATCGCCTCTGCCCCCATACCGGCGGAGAAGGCGTCGGCACCGAGTTCCTCGGTCAGCTGCGAGAGGCGATCCTCGCTCAGCAGCTCACAGCGCGCGAGCCCGCTGTCCTTCGGATCGATGACGATGTAGGCCTCGCAGTAGAGCACCTTCTCGAGGTCTTTGAGAGCGATGTCGAGCACATTACCGATGCGCGAGGGAAGGCTCTTGAGGAACCAGATATGCGCCACCGGCGTGGCCAAATTGATGTGCCCGAGCCGCTCGCGCCTGACCTTCGACTGGATGACCTCGACGCCGCACTTCTCGCAGACGACACCGCGGTGCTTCATCCGCTTGTACTTGCCGCAAAGACACTCGTAGTCCTTCACCGGTCCGAAGATCTTGGCGCAGAACAAACCATCGCGCTCGGGCTTGAAGGTCCGATAGTTAATCGTCTCGGGCTTCTTGACCTCGCCGTGCGACCACTCGCGGATCTTGTCCGGGCTCGCCAACGAGATCCGGATCGCGGCGAAGCTCAGCGGGTCGCGCGGCTTGTCGAAAAAGTCGAAAATGCCTTTCACGGACAACTCCCTTGCAGCGGCGGCACAGGCCCACCGTCATCCAACGTGATCAGAAGCCAGGCAGGCTGAGACGCGGCGCCGAACCGGGCGACGGGACGACCGAGGGCTCGGCCGTCGGCTCACGAACGGTTCCGTCCTCTTCGATCAGCTCGACGTTCAGGCAGAGGCTCTGCAACTCCTTGAGCAGGACGTTGAAGGACTCGGGCAGCCCCGCCTCGAGCACGTGCTCACCCTTGACGATGCTCTCGTACATTCGCGTCCGACCGACAACGTCGTCGCTCTTGACCGTCAGGAACTCCTGCAGCCCATGCGCCGCGCCGTAGGCCTCGAGCGCCCAGACCTCCATTTCGCCCAAGCGCTGGCCGCCGAACTGAGCCTTTCCGCCGAGCGGTTGCTGCGTCACTAGCGAGTAGGGTCCGATCGACCGGGCGTGGATCTTGTCGTCGACGAGATGGTGCAGCTTGAGCATGTACATCACGCCGACCGTCACGTCGTGGTCGAAGGGCACTCCCGTCAGCCCGTCGAAGAGCACGGCTTGCCCGCTCCGTGGCAGGCCCGCCATCGACAGCGCCTCCTTGATCTCAGCCTCACGCGGGCCGTCGAAGACGGGCGTGGCGACGAAGATCCCGTTGCGCACCTTGGCGGCGAAGCGCCCGACGTCCTCATCGGCGAGCGAACCGATGAACTGATGCGCCTGCTCAGTCGTATAGAGCTTGCGGAGCTTTTCACGTAGCACCGCCGGGCTCCACTCGCTCCGCAGATAGCGGTCGATTTGTTGCCCGAGCTCGCGCGCCGCCCAGCCCAGATGGGTCTCGAGGATCTGTCCGACGTTCATGCGCGAGGGCACGCCGAGCGGATTGAGGACGATGTCTACCGGGGTGCCGTCGGGCAGGTAGGGCATATCCTCCTCGGGCATGATCCGGCTGATCACCCCCTTGTTACCGTGCCGGCCGGCCATCTTGTCGCCGACCGCCATCTTGCGCTTGATCGCGACGTAGACCTTGACCATCTTGATCACGCCGGGCGGCAGCTCGTCGCCCTTCGTCAGCTTGGCGATCTTCTCGTTGTAGAGCGTCTCAATCGCCGCGACGTCCGCCTCGCGTTGCGCGGCCAGGCGCTCGAGCTGCTCCTCGACCTCGCCCGCCTCGGCGACGGGAATCGTCGCCCAGTACTTGCGCGGGACCTCGGCGAGCACCTGCTCGTCGAGCGCCGCGCCACGCTGCAGCAGCACTTTCCCGCGATCGTCGACGACCCGAGCCGCGGTGCTGCGACCGCTGAGGAGACCAGCCATGCGCTGATAGTAGGAGTCGCTGATGATCTTGATCTCATCACGCTGGTCGGCCAGCAGCTTCTCCTTCTCTTGGTCGAGAATATCGCGCGAGCGATCGTCCATCTCCGTCCCCTTGCGGGCGAAGACGCGCGCGTTAATCACGATCCCCTGCACACCGGGAGGGACCTTCAGCGAGCTGTCACGGACGTCTCCAGCCTTCTCGCCGAAGATCGCGCGCAGCAGCTTCTCTTCCGGCGAGAGCTGCGTCTCGCCCTTGGGCGTGATCTTCCCCACCAACACGTCACCGGGCTGAACCTCGGCGCCGATGCGCACAATCCCGCTCTCGTCGAGATCGGCCAGCGCCTCCTCGCCGATGTTCGGGATGTCGCGCGTGATCTCCTCTTTGCCCAGCTTCGTATCGCGGGCGATGCACTCGAACTCCTCGATGTGAATCGAGGTAAAGACGTCTTCCTTGACCAGCCGCTCGCTGACGAGGATCGAATCCTCGAAGTTGTAGCCACCCCAGGGCATGAAGGCGACGAGCACGTTCTGCCCGAGGGCCAGCTCGCCCGACTCGGTCGCCGGACCATCCGCCAGCACGTCCTGCGTCCGCACGACGTCACCCTTACGGACGATCGGCTTCTGGTTCATGCAGGTGTTCTGGTTGCTGCGTTGGAACTTCGTCAGACTGTAGATGTCTGGCTTGGCAGCGAGCGGATCGCTCCCCTCGGTGACCATCGGCCGCACCACGATTCGAGCAGCATCGACCGACGCCACGACGCCGTCGCGACGCGCCACCACCGTCACGCCGGAATCCCGAGCGACGATGCCCTCCATCCCGGTGCCCACCAGCGGCGAACGCGAGCGGATCAACGGCACGGCCTGCCGCTGCATGTTCGAGCCCATCAACGCGCGGTTCGCGTCGTCGTTCTCGAGGAAGGGGATCAGCGACGCCGCCACTGACACCAGCTGATTGGGCGAAACGTCCATCAGCGTGACGTCCTCGGGGCGCACCATCACGAAGTCGCTGTCGTGCCGGCAGCTCACGAGGTCGGTAATGAAGCGATTGCCTTCGAGCTGGGCGTTCGCCTGAGCGATGTAATGGCCCTCCTCCTCCAGCGCGGAGAAGAAGCTGACCTCGGCCTCGACGCGACCGCCGACCGCCTTACGGTAGGGCGTCTCGATGAAGCCGTACTCGTTGACGCGGGCATAGGTCGAGAGCGAGGCGATCAGGCCGATGTTCGGCCCCTCCGGCGTCTCGATCGGACAGACCCGACCGTAGTGCGTCGGATGCACGTCGCGCACCTCGAAGCCCGCCCGCTCTCGCGTCAAGCCGCCCGGTCCGAGCGCCGACAAGCGGCGCTTATGCGTCACCTCGGAGAGCGGGTTGTTCTGGTCCATGAACTGCGAGAGCTGACTCGATCCGAAATACTCCTTGACCACCGCGCTGACCGGCTTGGCGTTGATCAGGTCATGCGGCATCAGATACTCGATCTCTTGCGACATGCTCATCCGCTCCCGGATGGCGCGCTCCATACGCACGAGACCGATACGATACTGGTTCTCCATCAGCTCGCCGACCGCACGCACGCGGCGGTTGCCGAGATGGTCGATGTCGTCGATCGTTCCGCGACCGTTCTTCAGCTCGACCAGGTAGCGGAGCGTCTCGGTGATGTCGCGCTTGGTCAGCACGCAGTTGTCGAGGGGCTCCTCGCTCTTGAACTTGTAGTTCAGCTTGAGCCGCCCGACCTTCGAGAGATCGTAGCGATCCGCGTTGAAGAAGAGGTTCTGAAACAGGTTGCGCGCCGTCTCGACCGTCGGTGGATCGCCGGGCCGCAGCCGCCGGTAGATCTCCATGATCGCCTCGTCGGGCGTGTTCAGCTTATCGGCGATTAGCGTGTCCCGCAGATAGCTCCCGACGTTGAGGTTATCGATGAAGAGCACCTTGAGCTCGCGGATCTTCTGATCGCGCAGGCGATCGAGGACCTCTTCGCTGACCTCCTCGTTGCACTGCAGCAGTACCTCGCCCGTCTCGGGGTCAACGATGTCGTGCGCCGCGACCTTGCCGATCAGCTCCTCCACCGCCATCGAGAGCCGGTCCATCCCGGACTCCTTGAGCTTGCGGATGGCGGCCTTGGTGAACTTGCGGTTCTTGCGAACGATGATCTCGCGCGTCTCTGGATGCCGGATGTCGCGCGTCGCCCGCTGGCCAGGGAGGATGTCGAACTCGATGCTCTTCGAGTACTTCTTGCCCTGCTCGAGGTGGATCGTCTCGGTGTCGTAGTACATGTTGAGCAGCTCCTCGGTGGAATAGCCGAGGGCGCGCAACAGTACCGTCGCATGCAGCTTGCGCCGGCGATCGATGCGTACATAAAGGAGATCCTTGGCGTCGAACTCGAGGTCGAGCCAGCTCCCGCGGTAGGGGATGACCCGCGCGCTGTAGAGCAGCTTGCCCGTCGCATGGGTCCGACCCTTGTCATGGTCGAAGAAGACGCCCGGGCTGCGGTGGAGCTGGCTGACGACGACGCGCTCCGTCCCGTTGATGATGAAGGTGCCGTGCTCCGTCATCAGCGGGATCTCGCCGAAGTAGACCTCCTGCTCCTTGACGTCGCGGACCGAATGCTCGCCGGTCTCCTCATTGACGTCGCGGAGCACGAGCTGCACGGTGACCTTGATCGGCGCGGCAAAGGTCATCCCGCGCTGACGGCACTCGTCGACGTCGTACTTCGGACGCTCGAGGTGATACTTGACGAAGTCCAGCGAAGCCGTCTCGGAGAAGTCCTTGATCGGAAAGACGCTGCGGAACACGCCCTGGAGGCCGATTTCCTCGCGCTCCTCGGGGGCCACGTCGACCTGCAGGAACTTCTGGTAGGAGCGCTTCTGGATGTCGATAAGGTTCGGGATATCGACGATTTTCGCGATCCGACCGTAGTTCTTGCGGACGCGGAAGTTGTTCTGAATCACGCTTCCCATGGATCCCCTCGGAGCGCCGCTGCTCCTCGCGCGAAGGCGTCAAGCGCGCCCGATCGTCGATCGGGGGCGTCGGTCCAACTATCAGCACAAAAAACACGGACGCGCGGCGCGAAGCCTGATGCTTCGCCCGCGGCCCGTTGCTGCGCGCTCTCGCTCAAGCCGGCTTGATTTCGGCGGTCCCGCCAGCGTCCGTCAGCTTCTTGGCGATCTCCTCGGCCTCGGCCTTGGCGACCGCTTCCTTGACGGCCTTCGGCACGCCCTCGACCAGATCCTTGGCCTCCTTGAGGCCGAGGCTCGTCAGCTCGCGGACGGCCTTGATCACCTGGATCTTGTTGGCTCCGCAGCCGGTGAGAATCACGTTGAACTCGGTGGGCTCCGCCGCCACGGCGGCCGCTGGTCCCGCGCCAGCCGCTGCGCCGGCGATGGCCACGGGCGCCGCGGAGACGCCCCACTTCTCCTCGAGGTCCTTCGTGAGCGCGGCGATATCCATCACGGATAGGTTGCTCAGGTAGTCGATAACCTGCTCTTTGCTGATCTCGGTCATGGTCCTCTCCCCTATCTTTCCCTTGCGGCGTGTCGCCCGCGTCTAAGCGGGACGTCGTGGAAACAGTCGCTCGCGTGCGATCGAGTGCGACTGCTTGATCATTTCTCGAGCGAATCGTTGCTCCGGCGTGCGAGCGCGGATTCGCGGACACTCGTCGTCGCTCAGCCCTCGCCTTCGCTCTTGCCCTCGGTCTCGCCACTGGTGAGCTTGCGCTCCCGTGCCTGAAACGCGTAGAGCAGGTTGAGCGGCGCGGCCGCCAGTAGGCGCACGAACTGCTGCGCTGGGGCAAGCAGCGTCGCGAGGAGCTCGCCACGCAGTTGGTCCTTGCCCTTCATCTCCGAGAGCTGCTTGACCCCCGCGGGGTCGAGGAGCTTCCCGTCGACGTAGCCACCCTTGATGGTCAGCTTCGGCAGGTCGCCCTCGAACTTCGCGATCACCTTGGCCGGAGCCACGGGGTCGAGATAGGAGAAGGCGATGGCGGTCGGGCCAGCCAGCAAGGGTCCCACGACGTCCATCGGCGTGTTGCCGATGGCGCGCTTCACCAGCGTGTTCTTGACCACTCGATAGTGGCAATCCGCGCCGCGCAGAGCACGTCGCAGGTCGCCGGTCTGCTGGGCGTTGAGCCCGCGGAAGTCGGCCATCACCAGCGACTGGGCCTGCGCCAGCGCTTGCTGAAGATCGGCCACCTCGGCGGCCTTTTGTTCGGTGTTCACGCTCTCCCCCTACGCCTTCGTGACCTGACCGACGACCTCGGCCGGATCGAGGCGCACGGAAGGTCCCTTGGTCGTCGAAAGCGCGATGCTCTTGACGTAGGTCCCCTTCGCCGACGCCGGCTTCAGCTTTACGAGCAATTCCATCACCGCCAGGACATTCGCCGAGAGCTTCTCCGCGGCGAAGGACGCTCTGCCGACCGGCGCATGCACGATCCCGGCCTTCTCCACGCGGAACTCGACGCGACCGGCCTTGAGCTCGCGTACGACCTTCGCCACATCGAAGGTGACCGTGCCAACCTTCGGGTTGGGCATCAGCCCGCGCGGTCCCAGCACGCGGCCGAGTCGGCCGACGACGCCCATCATGTCGGGCGTGGCCACCGCGGCGTCGAAGTCGAAGAAGCCGCCTTGAATCCGCTCGGCGAGATCCTCGGCTCCGACCACGTCGGCGCCGGCCTCACGCGCTTCATTCGCCTTATCGCCCTTGGCGAAGACGGCGATGCGGAGCGCCTTGCCCGTGCCGTGCGGCATCACCACAGCGCCGCGCACCATCTGGTCGGCATACTTCGGGTTGACGCCGAGCCGGACGGCAACGTCCACGGACTCGTCATACTTCGCGCAGGCGAGACCCGGCACCAGGGCACAGGCGTCCTGCAGTGAATAACGGCGCTGGCGGTCCACCTTGGCCGCCGCCTCGCGATATTTCTTCGATCTCTTCGCCATCGCCTGCTCCCTGCTAACCTCGGCCCCAAAAGCTGGCCGCTAGTCGATCACCTGGCTGCTAGTCGATCACGTCCAGGCCCATCGAACGTGCCGTGCCGGCGATGGTGCGCGCGGCCTGGTCCACATCCTGAGTGTTCAGATCGGGCAACTTCGTCCTGGCGATGTCGCGCACCTGCGCCATCGACACCTTGCCGATCTTGTTCTTGTTCGGCTCCCCCGAGCCCTTTTCCACCCCTGCCGCCTTCAGCAGCATGACGGCCGCCGGCGGGGTCTTGGTGATGAAGGTGAACGAGCGGTCCGAGAAGATCGTGATGACGACCGGCGTCACCGTGCCCTTGTCGCCCTGCGTGGCCGCGTTGAAGGCCTTGCAGAACTCCATGATGTTTACGCCGTGCTGCCCGAGCGCCGGACCCACGGGTGGCGAAGGATTGGCCATCCCGCCCGGGATCTGCAGCTTCACCATGCCGGTAATTTTTTTCACCTGCCGCTCCCTTTTGCCCTAGGCCTAGGCCTTCTCGACCTGCCCGAAATCGACCTCAACCGGCGTCGCACGGCCGAAGATGCTCACGAGGACCCTGATCTTCTGCTTCTCGGGCCGAACCTCTTCGACGATTCCCGTGAAGTTGGCAAAGGGTCCCTCGGTCACTCGGATGTTCTCGCCCTCGTCGAAGGTGATGCGGGGCTTCGGCTTGGTCGCCCCCTCTGTGATCTGCCGATTGATACCGGCGATCTCTTCGTCCTTGACCGGGACGGGCTTGTTACCGCCCAGGAAACCCGTGATCTTCGGCGTGTTCTTGACCAGATGGAACGCGCCCTCGTCCATCTCCATCTGCACGAACATATAGCCCGGATAAAACTTTCGGGTCATCGTGCGGCGCTGGCCACGGACCATCTCGACCACCGACTCGGTGGGGATCAGCACCTCACCAAAGCGCTCCTGCATTTCGGCGTTGCGAATACGATCGAGCAACGACAATCGGGCCTTGTTCTCGTGGCCCGAGTAAGTGTGTACGGCGTACCACTTGTGCCGTGACGGCACAGCCGGTGCGGCGGCCGCCACTTCGCCGCCGTCTGGCGCTTCGCCAGCCACCGGCTCGCCGCCAGCCACCGGCTCGCCGCCAGCCACCGGCTCGCCGCCCACTGCCGGCTCACCAGCTACTTGCTCTCCGTCCACCGCTGCGGCGGCCATCGGCGTCTCTTCGGATGCGTCGGATACCATGATTCGTTCTGCTTCGCCTTGCTGGAGCCTGCAGTCGGCTGCCGCTAGCTGAGCCTCAGGTGTAGATCGGCCCTCAGGTGTAGATGAGTGCCGTCGCCCAAGACCAAATCACATCGAAAAGGCTGAGCACCAGGGACGCCACCACCGCGGTCACGAGCACCACCAGCGTCGCCGCCTTGGTCTCCTTCCCGGTCGGCCAGGTCACCTTCGAGAGCTCACCCACAACTTCGTTGGCGCGCTCAAAGGTCTCCGCCTTGCGCCACTGGTGAACGGTGATTGCACCAGCAATCAGGCCGCCGCCCAAGATGACGACAATATCGACCGGCCGAGCGAAGAGCCCCCAGATCCAGTCGATCGTCTGCGCCAGCACAAAGGCCAGCAGCAGCCCACCGACGAGGAAGATCATGTGTACCCACTTCGAGCTTCCCATCCTGATCCTCGCTCACGTCACCGGCAGGGCAGGAGGGACTCGAACCCCCAACACGCGGATTTGGAGTCCGCTGCTCTACCATTAGAGCTACTGCCCTAGATTATGGGGGGTCCACCCGGGACCCCCCGCGGCGCCAAGACCGGGTCTCAGCGTCGGACCGACCGGCACGCGGGCCTGTTCACGCTCGCGTAGCCGCTTCCTCGCGTGGTCCCCTCCTCGTGGGCTCTGGTCCGCGCGAGCTCGTGCTGCTCCGCTACTCGATAATCTCGGTGACGACACCGGCACCGACGGTGCGGCCGCCTTCGCGAATCGCGAAGTGCAGGCCCTTCTCGCAGGCGATCGGCGCCAGCAACTCGATCACCAGGTTGATGTTGTCACCCGGCATCACCATCTCGGTACCCTCGGGCAGCAAGACCTCGCCGGTCACGTCCGTCGTGCGGAAGTAGAACTGCGGGCGGTACCCCTTGAAGAAGGGCGTGTGACGGCCGCCCTCTTCCTTCTTCAGCACGTAGACCTCAGCGCGGAACTTCTTATGCGGCAGAATCGACTTCGGCGCCGCGAGCACCATCCCGCGCTCCACCTCTTCGCGCTTGATCCCCCGCAGCAGCGCGCCGACGTTATCGCCCGCGCGACCCTCGTCCAGCAGCTTGCGGAACATCTCCACGCCGGTGCAGACCGTCTTGCGCGTGTCGCGGATGCCGACCAGCTCGACCTCTTCTCCGACCTTGAGGATGCCGCGGTCGATGCGCCCCGTGACCACCGTGCCGCGCCCCGAGATCGTGAACACGTCCTCGATCGACATCAGGAAGGGCAGGTCGATCTCTCGCTTCGGCTCCGGAATGTAGCTATCCACGGCCGCCATCAGCTCATAGATGCACTGATACTCCGGCGCCTTGACATCCTTGCTCTCGGACTCCAGCGCCTTCAACGCCGACCCGCGTACGATCGGGATGTCGTCGCCCGGGAACTCGTACTTCGACATCAGCTCCCGCAGCTCGAGCTCCACCAGGTCCAGCAGCTCCGCGTCCTCCGCGGCCATCATGTCCACTTTGTTCAAGAACACCACCAGCGCCGGCACTTCCACCTGCCGCGCCAGCAGCACGTGCTCGCGCGTCTGCGGCATCGGCCCGTCCGGTGCGCTGACCACCAGGATCGCGCCATCCATCTGCGCTGCTCCGGTGATCATGTTCTTGATGTAGTCAGCGTGGCCCGGGCAGTCGACGTGCGCGTAGTGCCGCTTGTCCGTCCGGTACTCCACGTGCGCCGTCGCGATCGTGATCCCGCGCTCGCGCTCCTCCGGCGCCTTGTCGATCTGGTCGAAGGCGATAAAGCTCGCCCCGCCCTTCAGCGCCAGCGCCTTCGTGATCGCTGCGGTCAGCGTCGTCTTCCCGTGGTCGATGTGCCCGATCGTGCCCACGTTGACGTGCGGCTTGTCTCGGACGAATTTTTCCTTCGCCATCGCTAACGGTCCTTTCTAGCTGCTCGCGTCACTACGGGCATCTCTCGTGGCCGGCGCTGGGCGCCAGGCGACCGGTAGAGGGTGAGCCCACGACCGGATTTGAACCGGTGACCTCTTCCTTACCAAGGAAGTGCTCTGCCACCTGAGCTACGTGGGCACAGACAGTCTTGCAAAACACCCCGTTCAAACCGTCTGCAGTGCTCCGCACTGCAGACGACCAAATCTTGCAGAATCTTGCAGGCGTTCCTGCCTGCCGCCGTCTCTGCGGACACGGCACCTTGGAGCGGGAAACGAGGCTCGAACTCGCGACCCTCAGCTTGGAAGGCTGATGCTCTACCAACTGAGCTATTCCCGCCTGAGCAATGCGATTGGCTTGATCACTCCGTCTGGTGGAGGGGGAAGGATTCGAACCTTCGAAGTCGTTGACAGCAGATTTACAGTCTGCCCCCTTTGGCCGCTCGGGAACCCCTCCTCGCGCTTCGAGAGGCTACGAACCCTCTGCGGAGAGCTGGCGATGGGAATCGAACCCGCAACCTGCTGCTTACAAGGCAGCTGCTCTGCCATTGAGCTACGCCAGCATAGCGTGCCGCGGATCCCGTTTTCCTCAGCCCCGCGCCTGCGCCTGATGTCAGCGGGTCGCGCGCGCGCCACCGCAGACAAAATGGCCGAACGCAGGGCACCGCCCCCGCCGAGCGCACAAGCGCCCGAAGCGCCGAGGGTGTGCCACAAGACGCTCGCCCGATCAAGATCAAAAGCATGCACGGCGGGATCCAACCCGCGGCGGTAGGCCGCACAAACCCATCCAATGCGGCGCGCAGGGTAGCCGCGGCGGGCGCCTCGGGTCAAGGCCGCCCCCAGCGACGCCCCCAGCAGCGCCCCCAGGGAAGGGGTCAGCCGGCGGGTGCGGGCACGGTCAGGGTGCGCCCGAGAGGATCGCGTCGAGCGTCGCGCTCCGCTCGCCACCCGCGGCTCGGACGCGCTGCTCGAGCTCAAAGATCCGATGCACCCGATGGGCCCGAGCGGCCGGGTCGCGGTCCTGCGCGGCGCTGTAGCGCTCGGGGCGACAGGCGTCGGCCGCGCCGCGGAGCTCGCCGAGGGTGCGATTCGCCTTGACGGCAGCGCTGCTGATCAGCGCCAAGACGGCGAGCGCGGGCAAGGCCACCAGCAAGACCTTGCTCCATTGCGGGCCGCCGATGGTGCGCAGGAGCCAGGGGCTGGCCAGCAGCAGCAGCGCCAGCGCGCCCCCGACGAGCACGAGATGACCATGGTCATGCCAAAGGGTGCCCCACCAGCCCCGGGCTGCGCCCCTCCGCGCGCCCGTGCAGTAACCCGAGCCGAGCAGCGCGGCGACCTGCTGGCTCGCGGCAGCTTGGAGCTCCGTGCCCAGGGCCTCGTTCAGCGAGACGCGAGAGAGATCGACGACGCGCGCGCGCTGACGTCGCGCGGGCGGGACCCGCTCGAGCCCGTTGACGTAGACGCTCCTCCCGGCGCGGTTCTTGTACCGATAAATCGTCTGCGCGGCCTGGTCGTCGGCGCGCGCTGGCAGCGGTCGGACGAAGAGGGCCAACAGGACCAACAGGGCGAGCAGCGCCACGCTCGCAGCAGCGCAGAGGAAGGGCCGGCAACGCGGCAAGGGCGACCCGCGGGTGGTCATCGCGCACCCTCGTCGGTGGTGGCACGGGAGACCGCTGGTGGCGGGGCGATCGGCCGCGGCTCATCGTCGATCAACTCATCGTCGATCAAGATGCGCCGCGGTGGCGTTTCCAGATCGTCGAACTGGCCCCGGCGCACGGCCACGACGAAGACCACTACCGCGCTCGCAACGAGCAGCAGCGCCAGCGGCAGCAGCAGATAGAGCACGCTCATCGGCCAGACATTTGGCATCGGACCGGCAACCCGCGCAACTGCTCGCATCAACTGGGGCGCGCAGAGCGCCTGCGGCGGCCCGGCCATCGAGCACGGCACGGGCGGGCGAAAAGCGACGCCCTGTGAAATGCGAGCACCCTGTGGAATGATGGGGGCCATGGCTCAGGCGGCGTCCCACTTTCCGCAGCAACCCGACTACTTGGGCGGTGGCCTGGTCAACCTGATGCAGTCGCTGGTCCTCGGTCGCGGCGGCACCGCGGTCGAGCCCTACGTACCGACCCCCCTCTTGCCCGTCGCCGAGGTTGCGGCCGCTCGGCACGTGGTGCTGATCGTGCTTGATGGGCTCGGCTCGCATTACCTGGCGCAGCACGGCGCGCAAGGGCCGCTGGCCGCCCATTTGCGAGGAGAGCTGACGACGGTCTTTCCGTCGACGACGGCGGCGACCATTACCACCCTCGTCACGGCGACCGCGCCGCAGCAGCATGCGGTCACTGGCTGGTTCATGTACCTGCGCGAGCTCGGCACCGTGGCCGCGATCTTGCCCTTCAGGCCGCGCTGGAGCGACGTGCCCTTCGATAAAAGCGGGGTCTCGGCAGAGGGGCTGATCGCTGCGCCCTCGCTCTTTCCGCGGCTGGCTGTGAGCAGCTATTTCCTCGTGCCGCAGGCGATCGTCGACTCGTCCTTCAGCCGGGCGGCGGCGCGCGGCGCGCAACGCGTCGGCTACCAGGGCATGGGCGGCTGCTGCCAGACGGTCTCGAACCTGATCGGCGCCTCCGGAGCCGATCGTTGCTTCATCTACGTCTACTGGCCGGAGTTTGACGCGCTCTCGCATAAATACGGCAACGCCAGCGCCGAGGCGCTCGAGCAGTTCCGCGCGATCGAGAGCACCTTCGCCCAGCTCCAGGAGCGGCTGCGCGGGAGCGGCACGATGGTCGTCGCCATCGCTGATCACGGGTTTATCGACACCAGCCCGGCCGAGACCGTACAGCTCGCGGACCATCCCGCCCTCCACGAGGCGCTGGTGCTGCCGCTCTGCGGCGAGCCGCGAGCCGCCTACTGCTATGTGCGCCCCGACCGCGCGCGCGCCTTCGAGCACTACGTGCAGACGCAGCTCTCTGCGGTCTGCGAGCTGATTCCCAGCGCCGAGTTGGTACGCCGTGGCTTCTTCGGGCTGGGGCCGCCAGCGCCCGCGCTCGGCGACCGCATCGGCGACTACGTGCTGCTGCTCAAGGACCACTACACACTGCGCGACAGGGTGTTGGGCGAGAGGCCCTACGATCCAATCGGCGTGCATGGCGGCGCCAGCACCGACGAGATGTTCGTCCCGCTGCTGGTCGCTGGTCCCTGAGGCGCGCGTTTCAGCGTGCGTGCGCCTCGCCGAAGGTCCGCGCGCGATAGGAAACGATCACGACCGTCAGCGAGCTGAGGGGCATCAGCACGGCGGCGAGCAGAGGGCTGATCCGGCCGCTCATCGCCAGGGCCGCGGCGACCGCGTTGTAGCCGAGCGAGAGCGCCAGATTGAGCCGGATGACGCGCAGCGTGGCGCGCGCGCCGGCGAGCAGCTCGCCCAGCGCGGCGAGGCCCGGCCGGCCGAGGTAGGCGTCGGCAGCCTCGAGGCTGGCCTCGGCCCCGCCCTGCACGGCCACGCCCGCCGTCGCCGCCACGAGCGCCGCCGCGTCGTTGACGCCGTCGCCGACCATCACCACCGGTTGCCCGCTGGCGCGCTCACGCTGCACATGCGCCAGCTTCTCCTCGGGCGAGGCCGCTCCATGACATGCCGTGTCGGCGAGGCCGAGCGCGCGGCCGATCGCGACCACGGCGCGCGCGTCGTCGCCCGAGAGCAACTCCACCCGCCAGCCGGCCCGGCGCGCCGCGTCGACCACCGCGCGAGCCTCGGGCCGAAGCGCATCGCCGAGCGCGGCCACCGCGACTACCCGGCCCTCACGGGCCACCCAGACGGGCGTGAGTCCCTGCTGGCCGGCCTCCTGCGCGGCTGCGCTGGCCCAGGCCGGGAGCGCGGCGCCGCAGCGCCCGGCGACGAAGCGCGCGGCCCCAACGACCAACACCGCACCGTCGACGCGCCCCTCGATGCCAGCGCCACGCGTTTCGCGCACGTCGCTCACCTGCGACGCCGCGGCCACCGCAAGCGGCGCGGCGTCGACCGCGACCGGCGTGGAGGCGAAGGCCGCCGCTGCGGGAAGAGGTTGATCAGCCTTCGCCAGCGCGCGCGCCAGCACGTGCGCGCTTTGGGCCTCGAGCGCCGCCACGGGGCCGCGCAGCGCCTCGTCGCCGACCCAGCGCACGAGGGCCATGCGACCCGTCGTCACGGTGCCGGTCTTGTCCAGCAGCAGCAGCCCCGGGCGCGCCAGCCGCTCGAGCGCGTCGCCACCCTTGATCAGCATGCCCCTGCGCGCGGCGCGGCCGATCGCCGCGCTGACGGCGAGCGGCGTGGCCAGGCCGAGCGCACAGGGGCAGGTGACGACCAGGAGCGCCAGCGCGTGGTCGATCGCGCTGCGAGCATCGACGCGCCACCAGTAGGCCAACGTGATCAGCGCGAGCACCAGGGCGGCCGCGACGAAGTAGCCGGCGACGCGATCCGCGGCCTCGACGATCGGCGCGCGGCGCCGCGCCTGCGCCTCGACTTGCCGCATCAGCTGCGCGACGCGGGTCTGCTCGCCGGCGGCGATGACCTCGATCAGCAGGCGCGCGTCGAGATTGAGCGTGCCAGCGTGCACCAGGGCCCCCGGGGCGACGGCGATCGGGCGCGCCTCGCCGCTGAGCAAGGCCGTGTCGAGCGACGAGGTGCCGACACGGATGCGGCCATCGACCGGCACCGCCTCACCCGCGCGCAGCTCGACGACCATGCCGGGCAGGACCGCCTCGATCGGCACCTCGCGTAGCCGCTCGCCCTCGACCAAGCGCGCGCTGCGCGGCGTCAGGGCGAAGAGCAGCTCGGCGGCGTCGGCGGCGCGGCGGTATTGGCGCCGGTGCAACCAGCGCCCGACGAGCAGGAGGAAGATCAACACCGTCAGCGAATCGAAGTAGATCGGGCCGCGACCGCGCAGCGTGTTGGCTGCACCCCAGGCGAAGCCCACCACGAGGCCGAGCGCGACGGGCAGATCGATATGAAGCGCCCGCGCGCGCAGCCCCCCGAGCGCGCTACGAAAGAAGGGCGCTGCGCACCAAGCGACCGCGGGCACCGTCAGCAGCAGCGAGGCCCAACGAAAGAGCGCCTGATAGCCTGGCTCCATGCCGGCGGGTAGCCCGGCGTAGAGCGCCGCCGCGAGCAACATCACGTTGCCGGCGACGGCGCCGGCGACGGCGATGCGGACCAGCATCGCGCGGTCGTCCCGGCGTCGCAGGCGCTCGGCCGCGGCTGCGCGGTAGGGATGGGGCGTGTAGCCGAGCCGATCGAGCGCGCGGGCGACGCGCGAAAGGGCGGTCCGCGCGGGATCCCAGACCACCCGCACGACGGAGCGGCCGAGCTCGAGCCGCGCCTCGATCACCCCGGGCTCGAGACGTGGCAGGCGCTCGACCAACCAGAGGCAGGCGGTGCAGTGCACCCCCTCCAGGTAGAGCTCGGCGGCCAGCAGACCGCGCTGCGTCAGCGGCCGCACATAGCGGGCGCTGAAGGCCGGATCGTCGAGCTCCGCAAACTGGCGACCGCTGACCTGGGCGGGGCCCCGCGGCGAACCCGCGGCGAGCCGATAGAACGCCTCGAGCCCCTCGGCGCGCAGGAGCGCCCAGACCGTACGGCAACCAGCGCAGCAGAACTGCTCGGTGGCAGCGGGATCGCGCAACCCGCGCGGCACGGGCAGGCCACAGTGGCTGCACGCCATCGCGGCGCCGTCAACGCGGCGCTCAGGCAGGTCTGCTGCGCTCATCGGCCATCGGCGCGAGTATGCCACAGGCGCAACCGACTACCGCTTTGCACCGCCCCCTGGGCTTCGGGCACTTCGGCCTCGACGGCGGCCCTCCCACCCGGCCCTCTCACCGGCCCCTCTCACCGGCCCCTCTCACCGGCCCCTCTCACCGGCCCCTCTCACCGGCCCCTCTCACCGGCCCCTCTCACCGGCCCGGCGTTGGCAGACAGCGGCGTTCTGGCTGGCGTCAGCCCCGACGACAAGGACCGCCAGCGGTCATGGACCTACGCCGCAGCTCGTGCCGGTCTCCCTCGGAGCCGGGCTGCCCGCCGATACTGCGCAAACGCTCCATCCCGCGCACCTGGAGTCAGCGGTGAACGGAGTGAGGGACCATGGGGAGAGGACGGGCGCCAGCGTTCTCGCTCGCCGAGGGCGAGGCCGTAGCGTGGCTGCGTGGCCTGCCGGAGGCCGCGGTGGATTTGTGGTCACCGACCCTACCTACGAGTCGCTGGAGCAGCATCGAGCCATCGGAACCACCACACGGCTCAAGCGCAGCAAGGCCTCCAGCAACGACTGGTTCGCGATCTTCATGGGCTCGGGCAGCACGGGTGTCCGCGGCGCTTCGACTCGGCCGCGAGTTTCGTCGATGCCCCCCGCGGGCCGTTGGGTTGAACCTCGACGGCTCCTGAACTCCGCCAGGTCGCCACCTCGGCACCGCGCAGGGTCGGTCGGCGACGCTTGGCGCTGCGTCCGCTCAGGCCCAGCGGGTGACGAGCAGCTTGAGCACGGTGGCAGCCACGATCAAGAGGAAGACCGGGCGCACCAGCGGTGCGCCGCGCCACAGCACGAGCCCGGAGCCGACGCGCGCTCCGCCGATCTGGCCGCAGGCCATCACGAGACCCACCGGCCAGGCGAGCTGGCCGCGCAGCCCGAACCAGATCAGCGCCGTGACGTTCGAGCTGAAGTTCATCAGCTTCGTGTAGCCGACGGCGCGGGTCATCTGCAGGCCCAGGCCCGCCATCAGCGCAACCATCCAAAACGACCCGGTCCCCGGTCCGAAGAAACCATCGTAGAAGCCGAGCCCGAGGCCAAAGAGCGTGTAGAACCACCGACGCGGCAGGCGCGGGCGCAGCGCGTCGAGGCCGATCTTCGGCGTGAAGAGCGCGTAGAGCAGGATCGCCAGCAGCGCGACGGGGATGAGCTGCTCGAGCAGGTGCGCCTGCACGCGCTGCACCGCCATCGCGCCGGCCGTTGCGCCACAGCAGGTCAGCGCGACACCCAGAGCGCCGTCACGGAGGTCGACCTGCCGCGCCCGGGCGTAGTTCCAGGTCGCCGTGAAGCTACCGAAGCTGGACTGCAGCTTATTCGTGCCGAGCGCCAGTTTGGGCGGCAGCCCGAGCGAGAGCAGGGCCGGCAGGGTCACCAGCCCACCGCCGCCCGCCACGGCGTCGACGAGCCCGGCGACGAAGCCGGTGAGCAGCAGCAGGAGCAAGCTGAGCGGCTGGATCGGCATCACCGCACACGGTAGCCCGGCGCGGCCCCGATTGCAGCCGCTCGCTGACCGGCGGCCGGCCCCGCCGCCGGCACAAGCGCAGCGGCGGCCGCCACCGGGGGGCGACGTGGTCCGCCGGGACTGTCTGTTCCGGTCGAGCATGGGGAAATCGCGTGGCGAGGGCGAGGCTCTTTGCCCTGACGGTGCTTTGTGATATGCGCGGCACGGCCGAGTGGGGAGCCAGACAAGGGGTAGGCGTATGCGGTGTCGCACGTTGGCGTTCTTCGCGGGTCTTTCGTCACTGGTCTTGGTCAATGCCGTCATCGCGCTGCCCGTCGGCGCCTCCGCGCACGGCGTCGGACGAGCCGGCGCGGAGCGGCCGCGGGCCACCGCTTGGAGTCCTGAGGCCTTCGACAAGGTGCAGCGTGGACTCCCGACCGTCCTGAGGGCCAACGGCAGCCCGCTCGTCCATGTCTTCGCCACCGGGATCACGCTCCCGCGCGCGGATCTCAAGCTCCTCGGCTCGAGCGCGTTTGGCCTCGAGCAGCGCCATCTCGGCCTGGCGATCGCGGCCCTCAAGCGGCGGCCGCAGGATCGGGTGCTTTGGGTCGGATCGAGCCCGCTTCCGGCGGGGATGATCGAGATCTACGGCAGCTCACTGATGGGCGAGCAGTGGTCGGCCGCGCAACCGCGCTTCGAGCAGTTCTACGTCAGCGACCCCAAACCCACGCGTTGGCTGCCCGAGAAGATCCTCGCCGACGCAACGCTGCTGAAGGGCCTGAAACAGGCCATCAATGGCGATCCGGCTCAGCTGCATGTCTATCGAATGACGCCGGCCGAGGCCGAGCTGGCCGTCGCGCTGGGCGCGCCCGCGGTGGCGATGTCCCCCGAGCACCAGGCGCTTGGTACCAAGAGCGGCAGCCGCGAGCTGGCAAAGCTGGTGATCGCGGCCCATCCCGACTACCACCAACAGCTCCTCCCGGGGCGTGAGCACCTGCGCTCGACGCGCGACCTTGCCGCGGCGATCGTGGAGCTGCTGCGCGCGCACGCTGTGAGCGTCGTCATGGTCAAGGCCAACGAGGGCAGCAGCGGCGAGGGCCAAGTAGCCCTCGCGCTGCCCGAGACCCTGCTTCAAGCGCTCGAGCCCCTCTCCAACCCCGAGGCCGAGGCGCTCGTCGCCCGCTGGCTGGCGCAGGGCCTCCCCGGCAGCCAGTTACGCTTTCGCCATCCGCGGATGAGCTGGCAACGCCTGCTGGGGATGGTGTGAGCGATGGGCGGCGTTGTGGAGCAGTTCATTCCTGAGGTGCTCGAGGCCCAGCGAACGAACCAGCGCGTGCCGGAGGCCAGCGTACAGTTCCTCGCCGATGGTCTGGGCTCGCCACGGATCATCGGCTCGGCGGATGTCGTTCAACACGGCGGCGCCGAGCTCTTCGCCGGGCCATCGAACCATCCCGAGCTCCCACGCCTGCAGCGCTTCGCGGGCGAGCTGCTGCGGGCGATGGAGGGGCGCCTGCTTGGTCCGGGGAGCTTCGACTTCACGGGCGGACCCATCCCGCGCTTCACCGAGACCAACGTACGAGAAACCGCAGTGACCTGCCGATTGCGAGGCGTCTTCCAGAGCGTCACGGGCGCGTCCTACGACCCGACCACCGGCCAATTCCTCGATGCAGGGGGTCGGAGCTGGCATTGGGTCGGCGCTGATTATGTGCCCGTCCCAAAACCCGTGAATCGAGCGAAGCGCGCCGGGGAGCCCATCGACGGCAGGCTGATCGCCGCGCTCGCGCCAGGAAGCTTCCCCCAGGGAGCGAGCGTTCTCCCGACCCGCATCGATGGACGGGGCGGATACGGCCTGGTCGCCATGGCACCAGACGAGCGGGCCAACGCGCTGCGGGCCTTCGATGCGGCCTGCGAGCGGCTGCAACAACGGGAGTGAGGGAGTGCTTCCCTCGCCACGACCCTCGCGATGGGAGTGCAACGCGGGGGGATTATAGGAGAGCGAGCTGATCTTCTACACCAACCCACAATCGCGCGGGCGGATCGCGCACTGGATGCTGGAGGAGGTCGGTGAGCCCTACCGGACCGTCTGGCTCGACTACGGCGCGACGATGAGGGACGCCGCCTATCTGGCCGTCAATCCGATGGGCAAGGTTCCCGCGCTGGTCCACGACGGGGCCGTGGTCACGGAGGCGGCGGCGATCTGCCTCTACCTCGCGGATCGCTTCGCCGCCAAGGGGCTGATGCCACCGGCGGGCGATCGCGCGCGCGCGGCGTATTTCCGGTGGACCTGCTTTGCGGCCGGCCCGCTGGAGCAGGCCGTCACGGCGAAGGCCCTCGGTTGGCAGGTGCCTGAGGGCAAGGCCTCGATGGTCGGCTTCGGCAGCTTCGAGCGGACGATCGACGCGCTCGAGCAGGCGCTCTCAACCGGGCCCTACCTCTGTGCTGAGCGCTTCAGCGCCGCGGATGTCTACGTCGGCGCCAGCCTCGGCTGGGGCATGCTCTTCGGCACGATCGAGAAGCGGCCAGCCTTCGAGGCCTACGTCGCCCGCCTCGACGCCCGACCCGCGGCGCAGCGAGCCAAGAAACTCAACGAAGCACGCCTCAAGGCCCGCGCTGGCTGAGCATCCCACGGATCTCACCGGAGCAAGCCCCGAGCGGGGAAGGGCCCGAGGACCTAGACGACGCGTGCGCTTCGTGGGTCGGGCGGTTCCGGCGCGCTCAGAAGATCGCATACCCGACGCTCGCGCCGACGACCGGCGTGAAGACGTACGAGGTGTAGATATCATCGAGGTAGGCCTCGCCGTAGGCAGCGAAGGCCTCGACGGCGCGCGGCGCCCGCGGCTTGAAGCGCGCCTCGATCCGGGTTCGCGAGGCCACCGTGAAGGCGCCGCCGACGGCCGCACGCAGGCGCCAACGCGGGCCCAACCGCCAGCTCCAGCCGAACTCGACGTCGAGCATGTGGAGGCGCGAGCTGACAGAGAAGCTCTGGCCGCCGGCTGCAGCCTCCTGCGGCGCGGGCTGGCCGGTGAGGCCCGCCACCAGCTCGGCCGCCGTGGCGCCGCCGCCGAGCGCGACGAGGCCATAGCCGCCCTCCAGATAGAACCCGGCCTTGCGAAAGGGGCGCCAGCCAAGGTGCGTGCGCCAGATCAGCGACGAGCCCAGCGACTGGGCGATGAGGTCGGCCGTGGGGCGATCGTAGGCCTTCACCCCCACGAGCAAGGCGTTGATCGCGTCGACGTAGGGCCGCGGCAGGCAGCCCAGCGAAACGGTCGCACGTAGCCGACCAGGCCCCTCCAGCGCCAACTGGCCACCGAGGCTGGCCGGAAAGTCGCTGCCAGCGGAGGCCACGAGCGCCCAGCGGGAGCGTTGGGGCTGCGGCCCGAACGCCTCCGCGCGCGCCGGCAGGGCGTGACCTGCGAGCGCGGCAGACGCGACTCCGCACGCCAGGTGCAGCGCGCAGCGGAGCCGGCGCGGGCGCCGCCGGTGAGGGCGGGTCAGGGCAGCCTGCACCTGCGCTCCGCGGGGTTCCAGAGGCCACCGACGACCTGAGCGCACTGCTCGGGCTCGTCAAAGACCCGGTTGAAGATCTTCAGCTCGTCGAGCGCAAAGCCGCTCTTCTGACCGAGGAGCATGCTCTGCTGCTGGCGCGTGGAGAAGATGACCCCGCGCGAGGGATTGGGCAGGGTGACCCTCCGCGCCCCGTCGACGTAGACCTCGACATCGGCGCCCTGCCCATCGACTGCGCCGTCGTGGCGAAAGACGAGATGGTGCCACTCGGCGTCGAGCTTGAGGACCTCGACGCAGTCGCTGACCACCGGCGCGGCGTCATAGCAGAGCTGCAACGCCCCGCCACCCGCCTCCACGAAGCACTCCAGGCCTCCACCCGGTTTTCCCTCCGCGGCCGCGCTGCGAAAGCTGAAGAGCTCTTGCCGGAAAGCCAGCGCGTCGGCTGCCGGCTCGCGGGCCAGCACCCAAAGCGCGATGGTGTAGTCGCTGCCTTCGCTGAGCGGCCCGACGGTGTTGGGCAGCACCAGGTAGCTCCACGCGACGGCGGTGTCAAAGGCTACCGCCTGGTTGAACCTGCCCGGCACGTAGAGGACGGCGACCCCCTGCGCGTTGTAGGGCGTCGCCAGCACGCCCGTGTTCCTGGCGTCGCCATCGAAGGGGTAGTGCAGGATCGGGCGCGCCGGCAGGGGCGGCCCGGCGTCGCTGGCAGGCGGCAACCGATTGCCGTCCGCGCGAAGAGCGCCGCCATCGCGAAGAGCGCCGCCATCGCGAAGAGCGCCGCCATCGCGAAGAGCGCCGCCATCGCGAAGAGCGCCGCCATCGCGAAGCTGCAGCGCCGGCAAGCGACTGCCACACGCGAGGGGCGCGCCGCCGAGCAAGAGCAAGCAAAGGCCGAGGGATAGTCGCCGTCGCACTTTCGAACTCCGTGGCGCCGCCACCCGATCAAGGCCGACCGGGCGACCTCCACCGCAACCCCATCAGGCAGCTCATTCGGCCGTCGTTATCTGGCCATCTCATCGGCATCTGGCCATCTCATCGGCGGAATTCTCATAAAGGTAAGGGACCGGCCGGCCTGCGTCGAAAACCGCCTCAGGAGAGACTGCTCCCCGCCCCTGCGTCGACGGCAGGAAGGGTACGGATTTCTAGCGGGGCCTTGGGGAAGAGCTCGATCGCCGAGGAGGCGACCGAAACCGCGCCCTTGGTGGCCTCGACCTGCTCGAGGATGCTCAGAAACAAGGTGTGCTTGGTGATCCGGCGCTTGTCGAAGCGGACGGTGTAGCGCACCGTGAAGGTCACCCAGTTGTGATCGAAGACGAGGGTCACGAGCGTCTTCGTCGTCGCATCCTCGAGCGGAAAGCGGAGCTGGATCTCCTTCCAGATGCGGCCCGCTTCCTCCTGGTAGCCCTCCGTGATCCGTTGCGCAGCGCCCTCGAGGATCGCCTGTGCGCGAGGCAGGTCACTGCCGAAGCGGATGGGGACCGCGATCTCGTCCCAGAGGAAGGGGAAGTCGCCCGAGTAGTTCAGCACCGGCTCCTTGAAGATGAAGCTGTTGGCGACGCGCACGACCCGGCCGTTGTAGAGGTCGCCGTCGACCCAGGCGCCCACCTCCATCAGCGTCGTCCGCAGCAGCCCGATGTCGATCACATCGCCCTTGATGCCCCCCAGCTGCACGCGGTCGCCGATCTTGTAGAACCCGCCGAAGGAGACGGCAGCCCAGCCGGCGATGCTCGCGATGACCTCCTGGAGGGCAAAGGCGATGCCGGCGCCGGCGACGCCAAAGACGACGGTCAAGCGTCCCAGTCGCTCACTGAAGACGGCGGCGAGGATCAGCGTGGCGGTGAGGTAGCCGATTACGCCGATCGCCTTGCGCGCCCGATAGCGCGCGTTCTTGTTGGCGATGTAGCGCGTGGCGACGCGCTGCACGAGGCGCACGGCGACCACCCCGGCGACGACGGCGACGAGCCCGGCGACGATCTTTCCCAGGACCGGATCGGAGAGCCACGCAAGGGTCTGGTCGATGACGCTGCTCATTGCTGCTCCTCGGCGAAGGTCGCCTCCAGGTGCGGTTTCTGCGGCCCGATGTTCAGCTTCGACGTTTGGCTGACGCCCCGCTCCGAGCCGAGGGGCCTGAGAGGGTCCCCGAACGCAGCGCTGCAACAACCCTTGTAGTAGCGTTCCAGCGCGCCGGCAATCTCGCCCCGGCTGCGACACACCCCTGGCGGCTAGCGCCCCTCGCGCGCCCATGGCGCGCACGCGCGACGCGCGCTAGGTTGCCCGGCTCCACGCTAGGTTGGCAGGCTCGTTGCGTGACGGTCACCACCATGCCCCTCCACGTCTGGATCGCCTTCTTCATCGCTTCCTGGCTGATCAGCCTCTCGCCGGGCGTCGGAGCGATCTCCTGCATGGCCGCGGGTCTGCGCCACGGCTACCGGCGCGCCCTGTGGAACATCGTCGGGCTGCAGCTCGGGATTCTCGTCATCCTGGCCCTCGTCGCCCTCGGGCTGGGCGCCGCCATCGCCGCGTCGGCGACGCTCTTCGCAGCGATCAAGTGGTTCGGTGCCGCCTATCTCGTCGGGCTCGGCGTGCAGCAGATGCGCTCCCGCTCGGCGCCGGTCGGCGGCGGCGGTGCTAGCGCAGGCGCGGGCGATCCGCGCAAGGGAACGCCGCGGGCGCTGGTGCTCAGGGGTTTCCTCGTCAACGCGACCAACCCCAAGGGAATCGTCTTCCTGCTCGCCGTGCTGCCGCAGTTCATCGATCCCAGACGGCCCCAGCTGCTCCAGTACCTGATCTGCGCGGCCACGCTGACCTTCACCGACATCGTCGTGATGAGCGGCTACACCGGCCTGGCGGCCCAAGGGCTGCGGCTGCTCCGCGAGCCGCACCACCTGCGGGCGCTCAACCGCGTCTTCGGCGGGCTCTTCATCGCTGCAGGCCTCGCGCTCGCGGCCTTCCGGCGCGGCTGAGGTGAGCAGGGAGCCCCTCAGAGATCGAGGTTGAAGCCCAGGGAGAGCGACGCCAGGTGGGCTGACGCGTCGTGCTGGCCGACGATCGGCGCGGTGGCGGCGGTGTCGGTGCCGGGACCGACCATGAACTGGTAGGCGAAATCGGCCCGCACGCCGCGAAAAGTGTAGCCGGCACCGCAGGCGAGCAGGAAGCGGTTGACGTCGGGCAGGTCCGGCCCGACGGTTGCGGCCGGCACGGGGGTCTGGTCGAAGATGAAGCCCAGCCGCACCAGCAGCGCCTGCACCAGCTCGTATTGCACCCCGAGGCGCACAGCGTAGGTGCTATGCCAGCGCTTGCTCTCGACCGAGCTCAGCTCCGGGTGGTCGAGGAAGTTGATCCGGAGGTCCTTGATGCTGCTCCAGGCGGTCAGATCGACGTTGGCGCCGAGGCTCAGCCGCGGCAGCGGAAACACGGCCAGCCCAAAGTAGAGCGTATGCGGCAAGGTCATCGGCACCTCGACCGCCCCGTCGATGAGCTGTCCGCGCAAGGGCAGCGGCACGGCAGCCGAGCTTCCCTCCTTGGTGAACACGCCCTGGCCGGCGAAGGTCATGCGCACGGCGCTGCGGTAGCCAACCCCGAGATTGAGCCGCTGCGGTATCGCTGCGATCAGCAGCCCCGCCGTGGCGCCGAAGCCAAGGTCGTCGCCGGAGAGCTCGACGTCGACGTCATCGGCCGGATCAATCGAGTTGGCGATCGCCCGAGCCAGGCTCACCTTCGCCTGCGCCACGATCAGACCGGCCCCGAGCGCCAGGCGCTCGTGCAGCCGCACGGCCACCGTGGGATTGATGAAGACCGACTGGAGCTCGATCTTCGTCACCAGGTTGCGCCCCCACCATGGCACGTCGGCGGCGACCGTATCGTTCCACGCGACCCCCAGGCCATAGGGCGAGTAGATACCAAGGCCGAGCGCGACCTCTTCCCGCCAGCGATAGCTGGCAAAGAGGGTCGGCACCGCGAACACCTGGTTCTTGGCATTCGCGCGCACCGGCTCGCCGGTCGCCGGGATGTGCGTGTCGTAGCCGAAAGCGGGAATGATCAGCGAGAGGTTCGCCTCGACGCCGAGGCCGCGCTGAAAGGCGAGACCCGCCGGGTTGAAGACGACCGCGGAGGGTCGATCGGCGACGGCGGTGATCGCGTTCCCCATCCCCAGACCCGCCGTCGAGATCTCGTTGATCCCGAAGCCGGCGGCACGGGCGTGGCCCGCCAGCAGCAGGCCCACGAAGACGAGTCCCGCAGCAGCCCCACTCCTTGCGACCACCTCGATCGATGGGTTCTTCATCGCGTGCTCCTCACAGCTTGGTTGGGGGCTATCGGTTGGGGCCTAGTTGCAGCTCGGCGGGGCCGCGCTCAGCTCGGGCGTGCAGACCTCCCCCGACAGCAGGAAGTGCGCGAGCTGCTGCTGCGCCAGGGTGGTCGCCGCCGGCGCCGCCGCGTCGGGTAAGAGCAGGAAGCCATGCCCCACCGGGTAGCCGCTCTGCTGCGCCGGCCCCACGATCCAACCGGCCAGGGCCGCCTGCCGCTCGGGTGGGATCACCGCGTCCGCAGTGGCGAGCTGGGCGAGCACCTGCTTCGGTGCAAGGGCGATCGACCGCCCCTCCTGCTGGCTGGCCACGAGGTCAGGCAGGCTCGCCTGGGTCAGGTAGCGGGCGAAGTTCGCCGGGTCCGCGGGGTCGACAACCCACTGCAGGGTGTGGAAGAGACGCAGCGCCTCGACCGAGCCGCGGGTGATCCCGCGCTGCTGCAAGAGCCCGTCGACCACACCCCGGAAGTCGACATCGGGCGTGTCCTCGAAGATGCGCACGACCGGAGCGCCGCCGACGTTGAGCACCGCTCGCTGGGGGCCGGCGCCGACGCTGAGCGGCTCGGTGGCCAGCACCAGGACGCCAAGGATCGCGCCCAAAGAGTGCCCGACGTAATGCACGCGCGCGGGATCGAGCACGACTGGAGTCGCATTGGCGAGGCCAGCCGCGGCGCCGAGCCGCAGGCCGCGCAGCAGCGCAGCGGCGTCGATCACATGCTGGCGCAGATTGTCGCGCAGCGCGAAGGGGTTGCTCGGCGCCAGGAACGCGACGCCCGAGGCGTCGGGCGTCCCATCGCCGTCGCTGTCGGCGAGCTGCCCCGTGCTGCAGCGGCGGCGCTCGAGCGCGGTGGTCAGCGTGCAGGGCTCCGTCTCGCGCAGGCGCGTGCTGCAGGTGAAGGTCGGACCGCGCGGCGGGTCGGCCTGCGGTGCGCCCGTGACGTCGCAGCGGCCCGGCACGTCGCCCGCCTCGGCGACGCAGTCCGCATCCCGGGCGCAACCACATGCCTCATGCCGCGTGCAGACGCTGCGAGCGCCGTGGAAGCCGATGTCGAAGGCCAGCGTCGCCATTCCTGCCTGCGCCAGGGTGTTGGCCACGGTGAAGAACGACGTCTTGCTCTGGTTCAGCCCGTGCTGAAAGAGCACGAAGGGCCAACCCGTGGCCGGCGCGGCGCCCTGCGGCACCGACAGGAAAAATGGCACCACGCTGGTCGCACCGGCGCTTGGATCGGGCCGCAGGGCCTCCGTCGCCGGATCGAGGGCATTCCAGCTCGTGAAGCTCCCCTGCGGCACCCATCCACCGATGGCCGAGCGCGGCGCCGCCGCGGGCCAGCCGTCGAAGCTGGTGACGAGCGTGCCCGACCAGCGGGGGCTTCCACCATCCGCTGCGGCCAGCGTCTGGTAGGGCAAGGCACGCAACGCCGTCAGCGCCGCGCTGATCGATTGCGTGGTGAAGGTCCAGAGCAACACCACGTCCTCGCGCTCGAGGTTCAGCGCGGGCAGCGCCTCGAGCGCGCTGAGGACCTGGTCATAGGCCACGCGCAGCGGCTCGAGCTGCGCCGCCGTCGCATCGTCGACGACATTGACCGTCGCCTTGCCGACAGCGTCGATCAAGGGGCTTGGGCTGCGCGCCAGCGCGAAGGCCGGCGAGGCCACCACCCGCCGCTCTTGCGCGTCGGCCAGGCCACCCCCCGAGGCGCTCGTCAGCGCCGCCGGCGAGGCGCCGCCGCTGGTTGCCGCCAGCTTGCGCCGCGAGCGCAAGACCACGGCGTAGCGGTGCCGCTCCGCCAGCGGAGCGCGTGGCGTCATCGCCAGCGCGCGACCGCCAGCCTCGAGACTGAAGGACGCGGAGGCGCTCTCATTGGCGAGGGCCGTCAGATCGAACAAGAGCAGCTCGCCTCCCGCGGCCACGCTGGCGGGCGCGAGCGGCGCCGAGAACTCGGCGAAGTAGGAGGCCGTGGTCGAGAAGCCGTCGAGGCCGTTGAGACCACGACGCAACGCCCAGTCCTGGGCGGCCTCCTCGACGTGGCGGCCGAGAAAGCCGCGCCAGTCGCCGGCGCCGCCGGCGGGGCGCGTCGAGCATTGGCGTTGGGGCGCGCCGCGGCGCACCTCCTCGGGCTGGCAGCTGCCGAGCGCGCAGTCGGCATTGCTCGTGCACGTCGGACCCGGCACGGCGACCCGCGGCGCAGGCTGCCCCTCTGCATCGATCCGGGCCCCATCGTAGATCAGGTCATTGCCCGGACCGGGCAGCACCCCAGCCGCGGGATCGAAGCGTGCCTCGGCCAGCCCAAGCGTGGTGAAGCCCCAGGCCAGCACCACCTCCGCCCGCGGGATCCCCGCTGCCTCGCCGAGCTGCAGCAGCCGGTCCGTGCCGCGGCGCAGGGACTCGAGCTGCGTCGCGAGCTGCAGCTCTAGCTCCGCGGCGTGCACGCGCTGGGCGTCGAGGGTCGCCTGCGGCATTGCCTGCGCCGCCTGTAGCCCTGCGGTCGAGGTGATCAGTCGGGCGTAGTTATAGGTGCAACGCCGCGCGTCGGGATCCCAGGCGCAGAGTCGGTGCGACTGCGCGACGAGCTCGAAGATCGGCGCGCGCAAGAGCGCCCGGCCGTCGCTGGCGGCCGTCGCCGCTCGCGTGAGCAGGACGGCGTAGCTCTGCGCGGGCTGCCAAGGCGCGGAGGCCTTGACGATCACGCGATAGCCCGCGTCAGCGCAGCGTCCCACGGTGGGCGCGGCTGCGTTGGTGGCCACGCAGCGCTGCGACGCGGCGCAGCCAGAGGACGCGGCGCGGGGATCGCAGCTTCGCGCGGTCAAGACGGGGCAGTCCAAGGTCGAGGTGGGCTCGGTCGCCCGCAGTCCCTCGACGAGCGTCGCAGCGACGCCGGCCTCGCGGGGCAGCGCCAACACCCTCAGGCCCTCGGCGACGCTGGCGGCGTCAGGCGGCCCAGAGAGGCAGAGCGCCAGCGCCGTCGCCAGCGGAACCCCGTCGAGCGTGTTGAGGTAGCGGTCGAAGGCGGCCTGCGCTGGGCGCGTCGCGGCGTCGGCCACCGGCACGCGCAACAACCCCGTCTCGGCGTCGCGCACCAGGTCGGTTGGCGAGGGGACGACCTGCAACGCCGGGTCGAAGAGCGCCACGACCCGCCCCGTCGGGGCCGGCTGCGGATCCAGCTCCTTGGCGCACGCCAGCGCGCCAAGCAGGCCCAGGGCGAGCAGCGCCGGGCATCCGCACGACGACATCGACCGCAGGGGCGTGAGGGGGCCGATCGGCGCTGCTCCGCGCGGGCGCTCACGGTCAAGCCGGCCGGTCCGCGGCTGCGAAGGCCCCTGCGAAGGCCCCTGCGAAGGCCCCTGCTGCTGTGACGACCACGCCCGCCTCTGGCTCGCGTTCATCCTGGCGTCCTCCCTTGCGCTGCGCCGATCGACCGCCCGTGCCGCGCGGCGGTGCGTGGTGCGCGCCTGCCGCGATCGGGACGCCGCCTGCGCGGGTGGTCCCTCAGTCGAGAACTCCGATCACGATTGGCGACGCGGCGCATGATCCCGCAATTTCGTGGAGGGCGCTAGCCCGCGCCAAGAGCCCGCGGCGACGGCTCGCGGCGACGAAAGGCCCGGGGCTCGCGCCGGGCTGGCCCAGCGCGAGCCGCGCGCGGGCGCTCAAAGCATCCAGCGCGTATCGTGGCCGGCGCGCTCGAGCATCTGCCGCGCGAGCCGCTGCGCCTTGCGCCGCAGCTCCACCTCGTCGATCGTCACCAGCTGCCCCGCCCGCACGACGACCTTGCCGTTGACGATCGTCGTATGCGCCTGGTGCGAGCTACCGCAAAGCATCAGGGCGCCCAAGGGGTCGCTCAGGGCGCCGGCATAGTCCAGCCGGTCCATCTCGAAGATGGCGAGGTCAGCGGCCCAATCGGCGGCCAATCGCCCGATCGTCTCCCAGCCGAGCAGACTGGCGCCGCCACGGGTCGCCAGCGCGAGCACCTGCGGCACCGTGATCGCCCCAGCGCCGCCGCAGACGCGGTGCAGGAGCAGGCAATTGCGAAGCTCGCCGACCATGTCCGAGCTGTCGTTCGAGGCGCTGCCGTCGACGCCGAGCCCGACGCGCACCCCCTGGGCGAGCAGCTCGGGCACGCGGCAGATCCCCGAGCCGAGGCGCATGTTCGAGCTCGCGCAATGCACCACCCCGGTGCGCGTCCGGGCGAGCAGCGCGAGCTCGGCGTCGTCGAGATGCACGGCATGCGCAAACCACACGTCCTCGCCGAGCCAACCGCAGCGCTCCATCAGCGCCAGGGGGCGACAGCCAAAGCGCTCGCGACAGTAGCGCTCCTCGTCGACGGTCTCGGCCAGATGCGTGTGCAGCCGCAGCCCGTGACGCCGCGCCAGCTCGGCGCTACGCGTCAGCAACTGCGGCGAGACCGAGAAGGGCGCGCAGGGCGCCAGCGCAACGCGCCGCATCGACAAGGGGGACGGATCGTGGAGCGCCGCCGCGCGCTCAGAGCTGCGGAGGATCGTCTCCTCATCCTGCACGACCGCATCGGGCGGAAGGCCGCCCTTGCTCTGCCCAACAGACATGCTGCCGCGGCTGGCGCAGAAGCGCATGCCGAGCTCGCGCGCGGCATCGAACTGGACCGCAACGAGGTCCGCATCGAAGGCCGGCGGGAAGAGGTAGTGATGGTCGCTCGTCGTCGTGCAGCCGGTCTGCAGCAACTCAGCGCACGCGAGCTGGGTCCCGACCCGCACGATCTCGGGCGTGAGGTGCTGCCAAATCGGATAGAGCCCCGTCAGCCAGGCGAAGAGCCCCGCGTTTTGCACCGCCGGTAGCGCGCGCTGCAGCGACTGGTGCATGTGGTGGTGTGCGTTGACCAGGCCCGGCAAGACCAACTTGGTCGAGCAGTCGATGGACTCGGCCTCGCCGCGGGGCAGGTTGTTGCCGACATCGACGATACGCGGGCCATCGATCAAGACATCGACGTCGCGCAGGCGCGTATCGGCGACATCACCGACCACGAGGTGATAGATATTGCGCAGCAGTAGCCGGCCGCCCGCGGTGCTCATGGGCTGCGGCTAGCTCGTCCGCCAGCCGCGGTCGGGGAGCGCACGGTCATCGGAGCGCGGCATGATCGCGTTCAGCTCGCGCCGAAGGAGTTCTCGAAGAGGCTCTGCCCCTCGGCCGTTAGCTTGTAGAAGTGCGAGCTGCCCTCGCTGTGGTCGACGGCGATCGACGTCGGATGGCTGCGGCGAATATATCGCGCCACGTTCGGCGGCTCGAGGCTGACCGGCGACCGGGCCATGATGATGCGGGCCATGTCGGCGGGACGGAGCGGCCCGAGCCCCTCGAGCCGCGCGACGCCGAGCGACCAGATGATGCGGGCAAGGTAGGTGCTGCCGTTGATCGCGTCCTCGGCGTGCAGCATGCGAACCTGGCTGGAGCGCCCACGGTCGCCCTCCAAGGCTACCTTGCGGCTCGGGCGTCGAGCAGGCGCCCGAGCGGCCTCCGGAGCGCCGGTGGCGGCCGAGGCGCGCTGCGCCGAGCTGGAGCCGCTTGGACCGATCACGCTCGGCGCGCTTGGACTCGCTGCAGCAGCGACTGCACTGCCCCGCGGCCGCCATGCCGGCGGCGCGGCGTTCGGCGCGGCGCCATCCTTCGGTGGGACACTGTCCTTCGGTGGGACACAGGGTCTTCTGGCGGGCTCGCTCGCCTCGCCCGTCAGCATCGCGGTCAGCCCGGGGGGGACGCCCAGTGACTGCGCCAGATCGACCACAACGCGCAGCGTCGTGCGCACCTGCGCCCTGACCTGCTCCACTAACGACTGGGCTCGTTGCAGCATCCGCACCTCCCTCAGGCTACGACCGATCGCTCGGCGTTGTAACGCAAGTGGCGGACGAATCCAACGGTATCGCGTGCTCCTCGCAGAGTTCGGTCAGCACCCCGCCGGTGGACTTCGGGTGGACAAAGGCAATGCGGGCACCGTGGGCACCCGCGCGCGGCGCTTCGTCGATCAGCCGGCAGCCGTGCTCCTGCAGCCGCTGGAGCACAGAGCCGACCTCGTCGACCTGATAGGCCAGATGGTGCAGGCCCGGGCCGCGCCGCTCGAGGAAGCGGGCGATCGGGCTGTCGGGGCGCGTGGGCTCGAGCAGCTCGATCCGCGTATCGCCGGCCTGGAAGATGGCCACTCGCACGCCCTGGTCGGCGACCTCCTCCTCGGCGATCAAGGGCAAGCCGAGCTCATCGCGATAGAAGGGCACCTGCGCCGCCAAGCGCTCGACGGCGATCCCGATGTGTGAAACCTTGCGAACCGTCATTTGCGGGGTCTCCTTACTGACGCGGCCCCGTCGGCCGCGTCGACGCGGCCCTTATATCCCTGACCTACACGCCGCGCAAAAGCGCACATTGACAGGTCGCGGGGTTCGGCTCCCAATAGTCCGAGCAGGCTCTGCTCGCAGCCTTCGCGTGCGCGCGATCGGCGGGGCCTCACCACGTCGCCCCGAGGTGTTGTTTGGAAGCTCTTCCCCAGGCAGCGGACCGCCGCGCCGCCCCGCGTGCTCCCTGGTATGGCCAGGCGTTGCTGCACATCCAGCAGCGGCGCCTGGGCTGCACCGTCGTCGATGTCAGCGCCAGCGGGCTCCTCGTCGTGCCGCCGGCCCGCGCCGCCAAGGGCGCGTCCCTCCTGATCGACCTGATGCTGCCGCCCCAGCTCGCGCCGGTCCGGCTCAGCGCCGTGGTGGCCCGTGAGGGCAACGTCCATGGTCACTATGCCTGGGGCCTGCAGTTCGTTGATCCGCCGGTCGACGTTCAGACCGTGATCAGCGCCTTCGTCTCGACTACCCGACGACGCCTCGGCGCCGAGCAGGCGGCGCGCGCCGGAGCGCCAAGCGCGGAGCGTGCGCCGGTCAGTGCACCCTACAGCCAGGTCCGCGGCCCTCAGTTCCGCAGTGATCCAGCGGCCCGCGTGGGGTCCCCAGGCCAGCCGGGCCGCTATTCAGCCGCCCATGCGGGCGGCGCCTCGGCCAGCGCCCCGGGCGCTGCGGCCCGCGACGGGTCCGCGGGCAGCGCGTCGAGCGGCACCTCGGCGAGGAGCAGCAGCAGTGGCACCTATCGGCGGGTCTTCGCCACCCCCGTCAGCACCCCCGTGCCGCCCTCTAGGCCAGGTGCTTCGGCCTCCTCCGAGGCGATACCGCAGCTCGCCGGCATCACCACGACCGCCGCCCAGCCGCGGACCCAGGCCCAGCGCCCCTACCCCGAGGCCACACCCAATCTCGGTGTGCGCGTGGCCCCCCGGAGCTCGTCAACGACGGCGGCCTCGCCCACGCAGCAGCGCCCGCCGCTGACCTCGGCCGCGACTCGACGCAGCAGCATGTCGCCGACCGCGTCGCAGCGAGCAGCGGCCCGCGAGACGAAGGACTGGGATGAGAACGCGCACTGCACGCCGCTCGAGGTGCGCGAGCTCTACCAGGCGGCCCTTTCCGACATCAGCGGTCAACGCAAGCCGCGCAAGCCCTGATCCCCGACGCGCTGTCCGGAGGGGCCCGCGCCGACGTGCGGCGGCGCTGCTGAAGCGCGGCACCACCGGCGGCGACCGCACCAAGCTGGCGCAGGAGCGCGTTGCTGGTTAGGCTGCCGCCACGGTTTCGCCTGATTCCGACGGAGCATCGATGGAAGACGCGCTGCGGCTCGCCGTATTCTGTGACTACGAAAACATCGCGATCGGCGTGCGCGAGGCGCGCCTGCAGTCCTTTGCCGTGCAGCTCGTGCTCGAGCGGCTGCTGGCGAAGGGGATGGTGCTGGTCAAGAAGGCCTACGCCGATTGGGATCGCTACAAGGGCCAGAAGCGCGAGCTGCACGAGGCCGGCTTCGAGCTGATCGAGATCCCCAAGACATCTTACGCCGGCAAGAACTCCGCCGACATCCGGCTCGTCGTCGACGCCCTCGACCTCTGCTACACGAAGTCGCACGTCGAGGCCTTCGCGATCCTCTCCGGCGATAGCGACTTCTCGCCGCTGGTCAGCAAGCTGCGAGAGAACAACAAGCGGGTCATCGGCCTCGGGGTCAAGAGCTCGACCAGCAACCTGCTGGTCGAGTCCTGCGATGACTTTATCTACTACGACGATCTGGTGCGCCGTCGCGACGCCCCGGCGGCCAAGCCCGGCACACGGGGTGCGCGCGGCGTCGACCGCGCGCCGCGGCGCGTGGAGAGCAGCAGCAGCAGCAAGGGGCCGGAGAGCGAGGGCGATGCCCTGGCGCCGACGGGCACGCTCGTCGCCACGCCGACCGCGCCAGCGGGCGACGACGATGCCGAGGCTCGCCGACGCCGTGACGAGGCGATGGAGCTGCTGCTCGATACCGTCGAGGCGCTGTTTCAGGAGCGCGAGGACAGCCTCTGGGGCTCGATGGTCAAGCAGACGATCAAGCGCAAGCGACCGAACTTCGCCGAGAGCGGCCACGGCTACCGCACCTTCACCCAACTGCTCGAGGATGCGCAGCGACGCGGGCTGCTCGAGATGCGCAAGGACGAGAAGTCGGGCGGGTACGTCATTATTGGCTTCGGGCCGCAGGCCTGACCCACGCGCCCGGCGGCGCCCGCCGCGCCGGCAAGACCACGAGACCAGGGGAGCATTGATGCTGAGCGGCAAGCGGGTGTTGATCACGGGCGGAGCGGGCTTCATCGGCACCCACCTCAGCCGGGTTCTGCTCGAGGACAACGAGGTCGTCGTCTTCGACACGCTGCGGCGCAATGCGCTGCAACCGAGCGGGCTCGATCGGCATCCGCGCCTGACGCTCCTGCGCGGGGACGTGTTGGACGCGGCGGCGGTCGCGGCGGCGATGGACGGCTGCTCGCACGTGGTCCACCTGGCGTCGATCGCCGGCGTGGATACGGTGATCCAAAACCCGGTGCCGACGATGCAAGTGGCGCTGCTCGGCACGAACAACGTGCTCGAGGCCGCGCGCGCCTGCAGGGGCATCGAGCGCCTGATTCACTTCTCGACCTCGGAGGTCTTCGGGCGCTTTGCCTTCAATGCCCGCGAGGGCGACGTGACCAGCCTCGGCGCCGTGGGCGAGGCGCGTTGGACCTATGCCGTAAGCAAGCTCGCGACCGAGCACCTGGCCTACACCTACTTCAAGCAGTACGGCCTGCCGACGCTCTCGGTGCGCCCCTTCAATATCTACGGCCCGATGCAGATCGGCGAGGGCGCCGTCCACCATTTCATCCTGCGCGCGCTGCGCGGCGAGGCGCTCCGTGTGCATAACGACGGCAGCCAGATCCGCTCGTGGTGCTTCATCGACGACGTCCTGCGGGTGTTGAAGGTGGCGCTGACGCGGCCGAGCGCGGTCGGCCACTCCTTCAACATCGGCAACCCGCGCTCGACCGTAACGATCTACAACCTGGCGCGAGAGATCGTGCGCCTGGTCGGCTCCGCCTCGCCGATCGAGTTCGTCCCCTGGCCCCACCCCGACATCGAGCTGCGGGTGCCAAACATCGACAAGGCGCGCGAGGTGCTCGACTTCCGACCCGAGGTCGACCTCGAGGACGGCATCCGCCGCACGATCGATTGGTACCGCGCTCAGCAGGAGCGCGGCGCGCTACCGGGCGGGCACTGAGGCGCAGGTGGCGATGCAGCAGGCAGGCGCGAGCGAGCTGCGGCTCAGCGCACCCGACGTCGGGGAAGGCGAGCGCGCGGCGGTCGATGCGGTGCTGCGCCGCGATCAGCTCAGCCTCGGCCCCGAGCTCGGCGCCTTCGAGGCTGCCCTGGCCGGCTGGGTCGGGGCGCGGCATGCCGTGGCCGTCGCCAGCGGAACCGCAGCCCTCGTGCTGGCGCTCCAGGCCTGCGAGCTCGGCCCCGGCGATGAGGTCATCGTCCCCTCCTTCACCTTCCCGGCGACGGTGAACGCGGTGGCCTTGGTGGGGGCGCAGCCGGTGATCGTCGATGTCGACGCTGAGAGCTGGAACCTCGACCTCGACGCCGCGGCCGCCGCGATCACAGCCAAGACGCGCGCGCTGCTGCCGGTCGACGTGCTCGGGCTGCCGGCGCCGCGCGCGCCGCTCCGCGCGCTGACGCAACGCCCCGACCGGCCGCTCGCGCTGATCGAGGACGCCGCCTGCGCGCTCGGCGCGAGCGCTGAGGGGGTGCGCTGCGGCGGCGACTCGCGGCTGGCGTGCTTCAGCTTTCATCCGCGGAAGATCATCACCACCGGCGAAGGTGGCGCCATCCTGACCGATGACGCCGTGCTGGCCGCGCGGCTGCGCCGACTGCGCAACCACGGGCGTGACGACCAGGGCGCCTTCGTCGACCTGGGGGGCAATGCGCGCCTCTCGGAGCTGGGTGCTGCGCTCGGCCGCGTGCAGCTCAGCCGACTCGACGTGATGCTGGCCGGGCGTCTGGCCCTGGCCGCACGCTACCGCCAGCGGCTGGGGTCGAGCGAGGCGCTGGCGCTGCAGCACGTTCCGCCCGGCATCAGCCACAACTACCAGACCTTTGCGGTTTTCCTGCGAAGGCCGGGGTCGCGCCAGGCGGTCATCGCCGGCCTCGCCGCCCGCGGGATCCAGAGCGGCCCCGCCACCTACGCCGTTCATCGGCAGCCGCCCTACGCCGGCCAGCGCGCCGCCGTGCGCGGACCTCTCCCTGTCGCCGACCGCCTGGCGGAGCAAGCCTTGGCCCTGCCGCTGCACCACCGCCTCGCGATGGACGACGTGGACCGCGTATGCGACGCGCTCTTGGCGCTCGTCGGCTAGCGGCGCTGCGGCGGCGCCGGCTCGGGCGCCACCCGCGGAAATGCGGCCTTGCTCAACCCGGTTAGGCATGGTGTTGTGCGCGCGCTCGGTCTTGCGTGCGGGGCAAGGGCGCCATCATGAACTTCATCTGTCCCGATTGCGGCAGCCAGTACCTGGTCGACGAAAGCAAGGTCGGCACCGACGGGGTCGCGCTCCAGTGCAGCCAATGCGGTGCGAGCTTCCGCGTGCGCCGCCGGCCGACCACGCGCGTCGGCGCCGTCTCGCCGACGCAGCCGCCCCCAGCCCCGCCGCTCCCGCCACCGCCACCCGCGCTGGCGCGAACCGCCACCAACGGCCCGCGCTCGGCCTCTGGGGCACAGCTCAGCCCACCCGCCACCCCCCGCGGCTGGCGCTTGCGCACCCAGAGCGGCGTGGTGCAGCTCGACGGGCTCGAGACGCTGCAGCGCTGGGTCAGCGAGGGACGCATCACCCGCGACGCGGAGATCTCCCGCAACGGTGAGAGCTGGCGACGCCTGGGCGAGCTCAGTGACCTCCAGCCGATCTTTCTCGTCGCCGAGGCCGCACGGACACGCCGCCCCAGCGGTGCGGCAGCCAGCGGGCCGGAGCGTGACAGCCTGCTGCGCGCGGAGCCGAGTGGACCCCGCGCGCTCGGGGCGATGCCAGCGCTGCGGGACGAGCCAGCCTTCGCCCAGCAGAGCGCCAGTCGTACGCTGCCGCCGACGGTCGGTGGAGGGGCCGCCTGGGAGCGTCAGGGAGCGCGCGCTTCGGCCTTCGAGGACGACGCCAGGCCGCCGCCCCGTCGCGTGCCGCGGCGCGGAAAGCTGCTGCGCGTCGCGGGCCTGCTCGCTGCGGCACTGCTCCTCCTGACCGTGGGGCTGACGGTGGCGTTGCAGTCGGATCGGCTCCGCGACGCCTGGCAGCGCGTGTTCTCCGGAGCCGATCGGGTCGCGGACGCGCGCGCAGCGCTGCGGCGGCGCCTGGGACAGGACGACGAGTCGAGCCTCTCGGCGCTCGACCGCGAGCTGGCGGCCGATCCACGACCCGCCGCACGCGTCTTGCGCGCCGAGGCGCTGACGATCTGGGCGCAGCATCTGCGCGACCAGGCCGAGCTGCTGGAGCGCCGCGCCCGTCAGCTGATCACGGCCCTTCGTCGCGAGCTCGCTGCGAGCGCGGAGGCCGCGCCCGGCCAGGCTCCGGGTCGTGGCGACGAGGCGGCGACACGGCGTGAAGCCCGCGCCCTGCGCCTACAGGCGGCCAACCTGCGCGACGGCGCCGCCCGGCAGCTGGCGACCGCCGAGGGCCAGCTCCGCGTGGCGGCGGGCGCAACACCCGCTCCGGTCGATCTCCCGCGCGCCCAGGCGGACCTCAACCGCATGCTCGGGCGGACTGATGTCGCCGCGCTGATCCAGCAGGCACGGAGTGCGCTGCCCGATGATCCCGAGCTCGCCTATGTCGAGGGGCTCTACTGGCAGGAGCATAGCGACATCGCGCGAGCGGTGGGTCTGCTCGAGACGACGGTCGCGCGCAGCCGGGCCGCGGGCGGACCCTTGTTGCTGCGGGCGGCGATGGCGCTGAGCATGATCCACCTCCGGTCGGGTTGGTACGCCGATGCCAAGCGCTACGCCGAGCTGGTGCGCGCGCTGAATCCGCAGCATGCGTGGGCGGAGGCGCTGCTGCAGCAGATCGCTGCCGAGCTGAGCCAGCCCCGCCGCGAGGAGGCGAGCGCATCGCCCGCCCCGAGCGCCCCGCCGCAGGCGCTCCCCACCGCGCCAAGCGCTGAGCTGAGCGCGACCAGCACGGCCGGAGCTGAAGCGGCGCCGGCAGACCCCAACAGCCCCGCTGCTGGCGACACGACCGCCGCCGGGAGCGCCTCGAGCGCAGGTACCGGCGCGAGCAGCGCGGCGCCCGCAGACGTGGGGGCTGCGCGATCGGCCGGCGGCAGCTACGAGGCGCTGCTGCGCCAGGCCGACCAGGCCAGCGAGCATGGGCGCACGATGCAGGCCTTGAGCACCTACGAGCGCGCGCTGAGGATCCGACCGGACGGGGTCGAAGCGATCACGGGGCTGGGCTACTGCGCGCTCGACCTGCAACAGCTCGGGCTGGCGATTCAGCGCTTCACGCAGGCGCTGAGCATGAGGCCGAGCCACGGTGACGCGCTCGTCGGCCTCGCCGAGGCCTACCAGGCGATGGGCGACAAGACGCGCGCGCTCGACAGCTACCGCGCCTACCTGAGGCTCAATCCGAACGGCGCCAAGGCGTTGATGGCCCAGCAGAACGCCAAGGAGCTGAGCGACGCGCTCGCCCCGACGGCAGCGCCGGCTCCGGGCGCGGGTGGCCCGGCCCCTGCCGATGGCACCGAGAGCCCCGCCAGCCGCGCCGCGCCAGAGGCCGCGCCAGAGACCGCGCCAGAGGCCGCGCCAACATCCCCGACAGAGCCGAGCGGGCCGCCCCCGCAGAGCTGAGCGCTCCGCGCGACCGGCCCAGCGTGCCCCTCGCGCGTGAACCCTGCTCGGCGCTCAGCCCACCGCCGCGACCTCTTCCGGGGTCACCACGCGGCGCAAGGGGCAACACGCGGTGACCTCGAGCAGACCGACCAGCGCGCAGAGGACGGGAATGGGGCCGACCCAGCGCACCCCCGCGGCCAGCACGAGCGCGAGCCCTGCCGCCAGCGCGCGACCCTGCGGACCCTCGCGCAGCAAGGAAGCGAAGCCCAGCAGCGAGAGCGCGCCCACCAACCCGTAGAGCACGCGCGCGGGCTGCGCCCCGCCGAGCGGCAGCACGACACCGAGGCCCTGATAGGCCGCCTGCGCCACCAGGCCGTAGCGACCGAGCAGGAGCAGGAGCAGGGTCAGCACGGGTACGAGCGCCAGCGTCGAGGCCTGCCTGGCCAATCCGTGTCCGCGCCCTGACCGCCAAGCGAAGAGCGGCAGCACTGCCAACGCCTGCGCCACGACGAGCATGGTCGCCAGCCCTCCTGGTGCCCGCGCGGCGGCCTTGGCCAGCGCGTCGAGCAGCGGCCGGGGCGCGGTCAGCGGCTCGATCGCGGCCAGCGCGGACTGAAAGATCAGGGGCGCGGCGACCACTACCAAGCCGATGCGCTGGCGCCAGGCGATGCGGGCGTTGACCAAGGCGCTGCCGACCAACACGAGCGCCGTCAACGCCGCCGCGGGGGCCACCAACGAGGACAGACGCCCGCGCAAGGGCTCGACGAGACCCACCAGCGCCAGCGGCAACAACAACCCGGCCGTGCCCGCCAAGAGCAGGCGAGCGCCGCGGGCGTGGCCGTGGCGGCCACAGATCACGGCCCAAAGGCCCGCCGCGGCGACGAGGATCGCCAGCGTCGCGGTGAAGTACCCGAACAAGAGGCCGCACCAATCCAACACGGCGAGCGTGGGCGGGAAGTGCCCGCCGTCGAGCACACCGTCCGGGTCACTGCGGAGCAACAACAAGCGCTGCAGGGCGACCCGCCGCAGCAGCAGATCGCCCAGCGCGCTGAAGGCCAACAGGGCAACCAAGGAGAACGCCCTGGGTTGGCGAGGCTGAGGGTCGGTCGGCATGCGGCCGCATACTAGCGCAGACTGGCCAGATGTGGCGCATACCGCACGCACCGGCAGCTCGACGCCTGGCGTAACGGCTGGTAGCTTGGCGCGCATGCGCAGAAGGATGGCCCAGCCGCGCGTGGCAGCGATGGCGCTCTTGCTGGCGTCACTGCCCCTGCCGCTAGGACGCAGCCGCGCCGCGGCGGCGACGCCAGTGGTCGTGATCGATGCGGGCCACGGCGGAAGTAACCTCGGGGCTTTCGCCCCGGCGCTGCAACGCCACGAGAAGGGGCTGACCCTTGAGCTGGCCATCGCCACGGCGCGGGCGCTGCGTCGGGAGGTGCCGGCGGCGCGCGTGCTGCTGACGCGCCAACGCGACGAGTACCTGACGCTGCAGCAGCGGGTGCGAATCGCCAACCGCGCCAAGGCCACGGTCTTCATCAGCCTGCACTTCAACGCCAGCCCCACGCGCACCGAGAGCGGCTTCGAGTGCTACGTCGTCAGCGCCGCGGCCTCCGAGCGCGAGGCCGCGCTGATCGCCGCGCGCGCGAGCGGCGTCACCAGCACCACGGGCGGGACGGCGAGACCGGGCGGCGACGTCGCGGCGATTCTCCAAGATCTCGGACAACGCGCCACGCGCACCGATGCCTGGCAGCTCGCGCAGGTGCTGCGGCGGGCTCTGGCGCGCGCGCGTCCTGGGGCGCGGGACCGCGGCGTGCGGCAGGCCGCCTTCGATGTGCTGCTTGGCCTGCGCATGCCCGGCGTGCTGGTCGAGGTCGGCTTCGTCGACCACGCGATCGAGGGGGTCGAGCTCGGTCGCTCCGCGACGCGACAGGCGCTGGCCGAGGCCCTGGCCTCGGCGATCGCGACCCAGCTCGGTGGAAGCTCCGCACCGGCGCCCACCCTCGCCGGCGCGCGCGGGCGCGGAAGGTGAGCCCTGGTCCCCGGACCTCGTCCTTCGCCCTTGTTGCTAGCCCTTGTTGCTAGCCCTTTGACAAGCCTGGTCTGGACCGGCACCATCCCGCGCATGCGCGCCGACGGTCGACGAAACGATGAGCTGCGCCCCGTGCACCTGACGCTGGGCACGCAACCCGCGAGCGACGGCTCGGTGTTGCTCGAGTGGGGCGGCACCGCGGTGCTCTGCGCGGCCTCCGTGCAGCCGGGCGTTCCGCCCTTCCGAGCGGCCAGCGCCGGGGGCTGGCTCACCGCCGAGTACAACATGCTCCCCGGCGCCACGCGCCCCCGCAAGGCTCGCCGGAGCGGTGGCCGTGAGGCCGAGATTCAGCGGCTGATCGGGCGCGCCTTGCGCATGGCCGTCGACCTCGATGCGCTCGGCCCGCATACGATCACCATCGACTGTGACGTGCTGCGGGCCGACGGCGGCACGCGCGTGGCCTCGGTCACCGCCGGTTACGTCGCCCTGGCGCTCGCGCTGCAGGCGTTGCAAGAGCGCAGCCCGCTGCCACGCAGCCCGCTGCGGCACCAGATCGCGGCGGTCAGCGTCGGCCTCGTGGACGGCGAGGCCGTGCTCGATCTTCCCTACGAGGAGGATCACCGCGCGCTGGTCGATCTCAACTGCGTCATGACGGCCGAGGGCGAGCTGATCGAGCTCCAGGGCACGGCCGAGAGCGCGCCCTTCTCCCGCGCGCAGCTCGACCGCCTCTGTGACCTCGCATCGGGCGGTATCCACGCGCTCTGCGCACTCCAGCGAGAGGTGCTCGAGGCGCAAGACCGCAGCGCGGCCAACGGGGCCACCGCGGCCACCGCCGCCACCACCGCCACCACCACGGGTTCCGACGCGAGCACGAGCGCCGCAGGGTCGGCCCCAGACGCCCGCATCGCGCGCTGATGCGGCTCGTCTTCGCCACGCGCAACGCGGGCAAGCTGCGCGAGCTGCGCGAGCTGCTGGTCACGCTGCCGGCGATCGAGATCTTCAGCCTCGACGATTTCCCGAAGGCGCCGGAGGCGCTGCCGGAGACCGGCGAGACCTTCGCCGAGAACGCCCAGCAGAAGGCCGTGGCGGCCCTGCACGCGACGGGGCTCGCGGCGCTCGCGGACGATAGCGGCCTCGAGGTCGCGGCGCTTGGAGGGCGCCCCGGAATTCACTCCGCCCGCTACGCCGGACCGGCTGCGACGGACGCCGACCGCGTGGCCAAGCTGCTCCGCGAGCTCGCCGACGTGCCCGAGGCGGAGCGCGTCGCGCGCTTTCGCTGCGTCATCGCGCTGGTCACGCCAGAGCGACCGGACGTGGCCGAGCTGCGCGAGGGCTGCTGCGAGGGCACGATCCTCCGAGCGCCCCGCGGAGACCAGGGCTTCGGCTACGACCCCGTGTTCTTTGTCCCCGCGCTGGGCAGGACCTTCGCTGAGGTCAGCGGCGCCGAGAAGCACCGGCACAGTCATCGTGGCCACGCCATGCAGGCGATTGCAGCGCTGCTGCGCCAGCGCTGCGGCCGAAGGCCGGAGCCTCCCGCGGGGGGCTGACCCCTTCTCGGCGATCGTCCCACGCTCTCCGCTTGCGGTGGCGCCCCATGCTGGCATAATGCGCGCCGACCGGGGTGTAGCGCAGTCTGGTCAGCGCGCCTGCTTTGGGAGCAGGATGTCGGAGGTTCAAATCCTCTCACCCCGACCCGAAGGGCAGGTCGCAGGGGCTGGGCCCGCTGCCCGGCATCACGACCCGGCCCGAGGCTGCGATCGGGCCCGGCGCGGACGCACCAGCGCGCGCATGAGCCGCATCGGTGGCGCGTGCCAGTCCCGCGGGGCCCCTATGGCGGCGATCGGTCGCCTCCGCGCCCGATCGCTGAAGGGCTGCTACGGGACTTGACGGTTTCGCGCGGCGACGTTCATACTCCGGCCCCGTGATGCGTGGCAGCGCAGCGCGTGGCGCCGCGCTGAGTGGCGGGGCAGCTTCGGGGGCGCCGACCGACCTGGGGCAGTTCTTGCGCCTGTAGCTCAGCTGGATAGAGCATCGGCCTTCTAAGCCGGTGGTCGCAGGTTCGAGTCCTGCCAGGCGTATCGAGTGGGTAGGGCCGCGGGCCGCGGATGGTCCGGAAAGCAACAGGACTCGGGCTGCAGTGGCCGCGCAGCCTCTAGTGGTGGGCGTAGCTCAATCGGTAGAGCACTGGGTTGTGGTCCCAGCGGTCGTGGGTTCGAATCCCATCGCCCACCCCGCAGTTTCGCCCTCCCCCGACGTTGCCCCTCCCGACGTTGCCCCTCCCGACGTTGCCCCTCCCGACGTTGCCCCTCCCGACGCCCTCGCGACCTGCGGCGTGCCTAGGGTCGCCTGACCCCACACGGCCGGGGGATCGATCCCCTTTTTCGCCGGCAGCGAGCGCCAAGCCTGAGCTGGGTCGACCTCTAGTCCGCTGAGATCAATTCATTCTTCGCATTTTTCCGGGCCTCTGTCCTGGGGGCATACACCTTGCTTGGCTTTAGGCCTAGGCTCTAAAGGCGGGGCCAGGGACCTCTGATGATTGCTCGACGTCAATGCCACCTCCTTGTCGCCTCGACGACCGCCGCGCTCCTCAGCGCGCTGATCGGCGTCGCTAGACCGGCGCTGGCCGCCGACGTCACGGCCGCGCTCTCCATCGATGGGTTTCGCTTCCTCGAGCGTGAGCTGGTGCAGCTGATCCCCACCTCCATACCGATCACGCCCTCGACCCAAGTTGCCCGTGAATGCCGCACGGGTGATACCGAGCTCACGATCAAGAGCGGCACGATCCGCATCGGCAAGACCAGCTTCTCGCTCAGTCCTCGCGACGGGCTGCTCCGCATCGAGCTGATCACCCAGGTCGAGGGCGAGACGGAGTTCTCGGTCGCGCACCCGGTGCCCTGCCTTCCGGGCTCGATGAGCTGCGGCGCGGGCATCACGCTGGGCGCCCACGTGATCGCGGAGCTGGGCGTCGAGGTCGAGAACGGCCGTCCGAAGCTCGGCCGCGCGGTGGTGCGCGCCGACGTTCCCGGCAGCGATCTGCGGGTCGTGCCCAAGGGCTGCAGCTCGCTCGAGGGCTGGTTGATCAACATGGCGGGCAGCTACTTCCGTGATCGCGGGCTCGAGCAGCTCTCGGAGCGCATCGAAAAGGCGGTGCTCGAAGAGCTGGTCCCCAAGATCCAGGCCACCCTGGCGGGGGCTACCGCCTACACCTCAAAGCACAAGACCTCGGTCGGCGAGTTCGCCTTGGCGGTCACGCCCTCCTCGCTGACGATCACGCCCGAGGGCCTGACCGCTGGCCTCGACGTCGCCGTCACAGCGCTGAGCCCCCCGCCCTGCACCCTCCCCGACGTGCCCGCACCGACCGGCGGCGAAGCAGCGCCACCGCGATTCGACTGGCGTGGCGAGGAGCTCGCCGTGGCCATCAGCGGAACGCTCCTCAACCGCACGCTCCACGAGATCTGGCGCGGCGGCGCGGGCTGCTTCGGGTCGGTGGGTGGAGCCTCGTCGCTCGCCGTGCTCGGTGGCGCCGCGGTCACCGCGCTGCGGCCCCCGACCGTAACGCTGCTGCCCGGCGACGGCGCTCGGCTGCACCTCGCGGTGCCGGAGGTGCAGCTCACCTTCGGTAGCGGAGCGACCGCGACGACCGCGATCGCCGCACTGCAGGGCGAGGCCCGCGTGGTGCTCGATCAGGATACGCGGACCGCGGTGCTCGACATCGAGTCGCTCGAGGTCAGCGACTTCGGCTTCACCGATGTGCTGGCGGCGACGAACTCGCCCCTCCCCGCCGATCGGCTGATGGGCATTCTCAATGGCCTGCTGACGACGGTGCGCGCCCAATACGACGAGCGCCTCGCGTTTCCGCTCGAGGCGCTCAACCAGCCGGACAGCGCCTTCAGCGGGCTCTACCTCTATGTCGATCACGCGCTCACCACGGATCAGCACATTCTGCTCTACCTGCGCGCCTTCGCCAAACCGGCGCGTGACCTCAGCGGGCCCCAGACGACGTGGGCCAGCGAGCCGCCGCCGACCGCGCGCCCGGAGTCGCTGCGCCTGGTCGCCTCGGGCCACGACGACTTGGTTCCGCCCGCGCTGCTGCGTTATCAGTGGCGCATCGACGGCGGGGCCTGGTCGCCTACCGCACCGCAGTACGCGCGGGTCTTCAAGATGAGCGCCGAGGGCGCTCCCGCGCTTGGCGAGGGCAGTCACCTCTTCGAGGCGCGGGCGATCGATCTGCACGACAATCCCGACGCCAAGCCGGTCCGCGCCACAGTGCTGATCGACAGCGTGGCGCCGACCGTGACGATCGAGGGAGCGCCGGTGATCAGCGCGGGCCGGCTCAAGGCGCGCTTTTCGGTCCGCGACAACACGACGAAGGCGGCCAACATCGAGCTCTCGGCGCAGATCGATCGCGATGGTCAGACGGTGCTCGATAAGCCCTACACGGCGGGACTGACAGCGCTGGATGAGGCGATGCCCTCTGCAGGGCCCTACCAGCTGACCGTGATCGCCCGCGACGCGGCGGGGAACGTCTCGGCACCCCAGACCGTGAGCTTCGATGAGGCCGGCAGTGGCGCGGCGATCGGGATCGGCCCGGCCAGCGCCGTCGCGGGATCGGCCGACGGCGCCGCCGTGATCCAGGGCGTCGGCTGCGCCTGCGGGGTTGGCGCGCCTGGGCGGCGCAGCGGCCTGCCCAGTTCGGAGGCTTGGTCGGAGGCTTGGTCGGGGGCTTGGTCGGGGGCTTGGTCGGGGCCCGTCGGGTTGGCGCTGGGGCTCCTGCTGCTCCGGCGCCGCAGGACGCGGCGAGGCCGCGGCTAGCGCGGAGGACGCCGCGCCGCGCTCTGCTTCGGTTACTTCCCTCGCCTGAGCTCGGTCAGCACCTGCTTGGCCACGAGCTTGAGCGTGTCGAAGACGCCGAAGCCCGTCGTCGCGACCGCCTCGAAGTCAGGAACGCCCTTCGGATTGCAGAGCCCGCGCAGCTCGTCCAGCGGCGCAATGTTGGGCAGGTCGCGCTTGTTGTACTGGACGACGTAGGGGATCTTCTCGAGCTCGTAGCCCTGCTCGATCAGGTTCAGCTCGAGGTTCTCGAAGCTCTCGATATTGGCCTCGGTGCGCTCGATCTGCGAGTCGGCGACGAAGACGATGCCATCGACGCCCTTCAAGATCAGCCGGCGGCTCGCGTCATAGAAGACCTGGCCCGGCACCGTGTAGAGGTGAAAGCGCGTCTTGAAGCCGCGAATCTCGCCCAACGAAAGGGGTAAGAAGTCGAAGAAGAGCGTGCGCTCGGTTTCGGTGGCGAGCGAGATCATCTTGCCCTTCGCCGCCGGTGCGGTGCGGGCGTAGATGTACTGCAGGTTGGTCGTCTTCCCGCACAGACCGGGCCCGTAGTACACGATCTTGCAGTTGATCTCGCGTGCGGAGTAGTTGATGAACGACATGCCATCCCACTGCGGCCAGGCCCTTGGCCGTTCGATGAAGCGCCAGTCCTGGAACGCTAGTCCTTGAACAGGTTGTCGATGTCCTCGTCTGTGATCTCCGAGAAGATCGACGGAGCCGAGGGCTCCGCGACTTTGGCCATCATCGCTTCGAAAATCTTGGCTATCTCGTCGCCTGCCTTGCGCACCCGCAAGCGCACGAGTCCGAGTGACGTACGCTCGTCGAACAAGATCACGAGGATCACGCGCTGGGCGACCAGCGTCATGTGCACGCTCGTCTCTTCGCCCTCGTGATACTGGCCGGTGAACTCTTTCTCCTTGAGCAACTTGGCGATGCCACCCGTGGCGGCCACGTTTCCAGCGGTCAAAGAGGACAACGAAACAGTGTCGAGATTAGCCACGTCGCCCGCATCGGCGATGAGCTGGCCATTCTTGTCGATCAGCAGCACGGCCTTGGCGCTGGCATCGCGATGGAGTCGCGAGCAGACCGCCTGGATCTGCTGGAACTCCTCTTCGTACATGACCAAGTCAGGGTTCATACCGAGCGCTCCTTGCGCAAAACAGAGCCGAAAAGACAAGGGTCAAAACGTTGATAACAAACCAATTTGCTCAGTTCAAGTTCATTCTGGCGCGGCGCCCTCCGGCCCCGACACGGCGGCCCCGACAGGCAGGACACTCAAGGCTGCCTCGATTCGCGCCCGGGCGAAGCGCTGCGACAGTCCGGCCCGCAGCAGCTCCAGGTCGTCGGCGTGCCACCTTAGCACCGCTTGCCACGCCTCGCGCGTTGCAGCCTCGCAGCGGCCCGGCAGCACGGCCAGCAGTAGCTGGCGGCGGGAGGCTGCGTCAAGTCTGGGGCCGAGCGTGATGAGGGCCGGGGCCTGCAGCTCGCACGGCCCCTCGCGCGCCAGTACGCCCAAGGCCAACAGAGCCGCGGGCTTGCCGCGCTGAGCCAGACCGATCACGGCAGCGCCCCGGAGCAAGGGGTCCGCTTCGCTTGCCAAGCGCTCGAGCGCGACCTGAAGTCGATCGCCCGGTCGCGCCCGGGCGGCCAGAGCGAGTGCTGCCGCCCGCCGCGGGGCGAGCTCGGCCCGCGTGTCCAAGGCCTGCCGCAGGGTTTCACCCTCGCGAGCTGCGGGTCGCGGCGCGGGTGCGTTGTCCGCCGGCACGGGTGCGTTGTCCGCCGGCACGGGTGCGTTGTCCGCCGGCACGGGTGCGCTCTCCGCCGGCACGGGTGCCTGCGCCAGGATCGGCGATGTCGTGGGCGCGGCGAGGGCGAGTTGTATCCGCCGCACGAGCTCGGCCTCGGCACCCGACGGCCCGCGCACGAGCAGGCCGCGCATGAGCAGGCGCCGGGCTACGGCGCGCAGGGCCTCGAGCGTCGCGGCCCCGCTCGCCTGCTGGCGCCAATAGCGCGCGGCCTGGTCGACGTGGCTCACCTCGGTCGGCTGCACGGGCAGGCCAGCGTGTACCCACCCGGCGCCCACGCCTCTACGCGCCACGGCCGTCAGCCGCTCGCTCGTCGCGGCCCCAGGTGCCGCCGGCCCGTGGAGCAACAGCTCCTGCTCGCTGACCTGCTCCTCGAGCGCGGCATCCTCGACGTCCATCGGCGCCGCCGCCGACGCCACCGCGGCGCGGCGCCAGGGGCGCAAGCCAAGCTGCGCCAGGGCTACGCGACGACCGGCCTCGACCCGCGCCAAGCGCCCAAGCGCGCGGTCGACGGGCCCACGCGGCAGCAGCGCGATCAGCGCAGGTTCGGCCTGCGCAGACGGCTGCGGCGGAGCGGCGGCGAAGGCGGCGATCAGGGCCTCCGCCAACCGCGCGTCGAAGCGCTGCAGCGCGGCTGCGGCCGTCTCCGACGCTCGCCCCAGCAGCGCCGTTGGCGCCGCAGGCGCGGGCCGCGGCTGCAACGCGCTTGCCACCTCGCGCAGGAGGTCCTGGAGCGACCGATACGCCTCCGCCGACAACAAACGGCGCTGTACTGCCGGCAGCAGCTCGCGCGCCACCAGCAGTCGCAGCGCCCAGGCCCGACCCAGTCGCCCGAGCGGCGTCGCGGCTGCCGCCAGGCGGTCGGGCGGCCCGATGGCCTCGCGCCGGACCCGCGAGAGCGTGGCGGCGACGGCGCGGCGCAGGGCGATCACCTCGGGGCTCTGATCGCAGCCCAGCGAGCGCGAGAGCATGGCGTTCGCGCCCTCTCGATCACCGCGCAGCAGTTGCGCCTGAACGAGCCGCAGCAGGCGGAGTCGCGCCCAGCTGGCGAGGGCCGGCGCGCGATCGAGGGCCGCGAGCGCGCGTGGGGCCAGCGCCCACTGGGCGCGCAAGGAGGAGCGCTGATCGGCAGCGTCGCCAGTGGGAGCGTCGCCAGTGGGAGCGTCGCCACGGCCATCGGAGCGCGGCCTGAGCTCCAGCATCACGCGAAAGAGCGAAGCTGGCTGCAGCGGCCCCACCTCCGGCACTGCCAGCGGACCGACCAGGGGAAGGCGATAGCTGAAGCCACCGGCGACGGCACGGCGGGTGTGGTAGGGCACACGGTAGCGGCGCCCGCCTTCATCGCTGACGAGGACGTCGACCGCAGCCTCGTCCAGCGCCGGCAGCGGCCGCGCCGCGACGAGCTCGATGAAGGGCGCCGACACGCGCGCCGCGCCCCAGCGCGCGTCCGGGGCCCTCACCTGCTGCGGAGCCGCCAGCAGGGCCTCCATCAATGCGAGTCGCTCGTGATGCAAGGTGAGGAGCAGGCGTTGACCGCGCCAGCTGAGCGAATGCAGCGCGTTCGCGCGCATCTCGCGCACCTGCTGCCCCAGCCACGCCAGCGACTGGCTCGCCGTCCACCGCTCGGCAGTCGCGGCGCACGCCTCGTCGCGACTCGCCCCCGACCCCACGGCTTCCGCGGCTGGCGCGCGCGCACCCGCACGCGCCATGGGAACGGGCGCCGCGGGCAAGAGGAAGAGGAGCAGCGCCAGGCGGCGCCAGCGACGATCGCGCACGATGCAGCTACCCTGCAACGCTTCTGCGGGGGCGGCGCGCGGCGAGGCGGGCCAGCCGCCGCTCATCCGCAGCAGCGAAGCGACGCTGCTCTTCCTTCGTCTCGGGGACCACGATCGGCACCGCCCGCGGGCGGCCCTGCTCGTCGATCGCCACGAAGGTCAGATAGGCCCGCACGGCGTGGCGGCGCGCGCCACTGTCCGACTCGGACTCGACCCGCACACCGACCTCCATCGAGCTGCGCCAGGCCCGGTTGACCGAGGCGCGCAGCACGACGATATCCCCCAAATACACAGGCTGATCGAACTGGACGCTGTCGATCGAGGCCGTGACGGCCACACCGCCAGCGTGCCGACGCGAGGCCACCGCCGCGGCGATATCGATCCACTGCATGATCCGGCCGCCGAAGGCCGTGCCGAGCGCATTGGCGTCGCTGGGCAGCACGAGCTGCGTCATCTCGACGCGAGAGGCGCGCGGCGATCGGCGAGCTGACACTTGGGTCATCGTGCTCTACTTCCGGCGCGCGGCGCGGAGGGCACGGGATCCCATCTAGCGGCAACGCGTGACGTGGCGGCGGCAGAACTGCTCATTGCGACAGGATTCTCGGTAGCTGGCGCAGATACCGTTGCGCCAGATGCGACAGCGGCGCTGACAGACGCGGCGCTGCCCTTGGCCGGCGCAGGCGGTCGTGCAGCGCCGTGGCTGGCTGCGACGCTGTTGGTGGGTGACCCTGTAGCCGGGCGCCGGCACGATGCAGCCGGACATCCCGGACGAGCCGAGCAGCAACGCCACCGCGAGTAGCAGAGCACGCATCTTCAACCTCCCTCTGACAAATCGCGCTATCCAGCGCGCGCGAACTGTAGCAGGAGGCTAGCGCGCGCGGCCAGCTTCTGCGCTTCGGATCGCGGGGCGGCGCCGGGCCTCAGCCCAGCTCAGCCCAGCTCAGCTCAGCTCAGCTCAGCTCGCGCCGGTCCTCGATCGCGCGGTGCAGCGTCACCCCATCGGCAAGCTCAATCTCGCCGCCGATCGGCACACCAGCGGCGATCCGCGTCGTGCGGATGCCGAGCGGCCCGAGCAGCCGCGCCACATAGAGCGCGGTCGCATCGCCTTCGACGCTGGGCCGGGTCGCCAGGATCACCTCGCGCAACGCGGCAGTGGGCACCGTCCCCGAAACGCAGCGCGCCAGCAGCGCCTTGATCCGCAGCGCATCGGGACCCACACCGTCAAGCGGCGAGAGCAGCCCGTGAAGGACATGGTAGGTCCCCCGGAAGCTCGCGGTGCGCTCGATCGCCAGGAGGTCCTGGGGCGTCGCTACCACCATCACCAGCGCGGCGTCACGGCGGCCATCGCCGCAGACGCGGCAGCGCTCGGCCTCGGTCAGCATGCAGCAGACCTCGCACTCGTGCAGGCGCGCCTTGAGCTCGGTGATCGCCTGCGCCAGCTGTTGGGCGTAGCTCGCGGGCGCTCGCAGGATATGGAAGGCCAGTCGAGCCGCGGTGCGCTCGCCGATACCGGGCAGCTTGGCCAGCTCCTGCACCAGGCGACTGAGCGGGTCGGCCTGCACCGCAGCCGCTCAGACCAGGCCGGGCAAACGAAGCGGGAGGCCACCCGCCACCCGCGACAGCGCCTGCTGCGCGAGCTCGGCGGCGCGCGCAAAGGCCTGGTTGGTCGCGGCCACGATCAGGTCTTGCAGCATCGCCGCCTCGTCGGGGACGAGCAGCTGTGGATCGATCGTCACGGAGAGCACCTGGTGGCGACCGTTCGCGCGCACGACGACCAGACCACCGCCCGCGGAGCCTTCGACCGTCTGACCAGCGAGCTCCTGCTGCACCCGCTGAACCTCCTGCTGCATCCGCTGGGCAGCCTCCACCAGCTCACCGAAGTTCGGCCGCTCTGCGTCGCTCATGACTCGACTCCCTCAGGCCCGGTGCTCACGCTCTTGACGGTCGCGCCGAAGCGCGCAACGAGCGCCCGCGTGGCTGGATGATCGATGGCTTCGTCGGTCAGGCGTCGCGCTCGCTCGCGCGCTTCCTGCTCCTGCACCTCGACCGCCGACTGCTGCGCGAGCTGCGGCGACCCCTGCTCCTCGGGCCGCAACGCACGGACCCGCAACTCGACCTCGTAGCCGAGCTTGGCCGCACAGAGGCCGGCAAACGAGCTGCAGCGTTCGCGCTTCTCCGCGCGCTGCAGCTCGAAGGAACCCGCGGGGTAGCCGAGCTCGATCCGGCGTTCGTGCCAGCCCAGCAGGCGCCCGCAGGAGAACACCCCGACGGCCGGTCCGTCGAGCTGCCGCAGCAAGGCGCGCCAGCGCTCGAGCGGTGGAGCGACCAACCAGGCCGGCGGCTCGTCGCCGGCGGAGTCCTGCTCTGACGGCCCCTCCGCTTCCTCCCCCGCCGATCCGGCGCCGCCTGCCGGAGGCGCGGCAGCGCTCGGAGCGGGGGAGGCCTCCGCGGCGACGGTGCTCGCCTCCTCGATCGTCCGCGGTCTCGTCGGCACCCTGGCCGTCGACGCCGACGCGCCGACCGGGTCGGGCTCGGCTGCGGACGGCGCGGCGGCTCGGCGCTTGGGCGCGGGGCGCGCGCCCGCAGAGCTCGGTCGGCCCCCGGCGCCACCCGACGGGGCGGGAGCCGCCGCTGCGCCCGCGGCGCCGAGCCGACGCTCCATCGCCTCGAGGCGCTCCACGAGCTCCCCCAGCGGCAGCATCGGCACGGCCTCAGCCATCTCGATCAGCGCCATCTCAAGCTGAAGCCGCGGAAAGGACGAGCGCGCGATCTGCTCGGCCGCGCGCACGCTTCGCTCGAAGAGCTGCTGGAGCTGCGGTGGCGCCACGGCGGCACCCTGCGCACGCAGCTCCGTTAGCTCGGCCTCCGTGGCCTCGACCAACGCGCCCGGATCGGCGCAGGTGCGCACGACGACCAGGTCTCGCAGGTGACCGACGAAGTCCTGGGCGGCCCGCGCCAAATCATGGCCGTCGGCGAACAGGCGATCGACCACCGAGAGCGCCGCGGCGGCGTCACGCGCCAACAACGCCGCGGAGAGCGTGAAGAGCACGCGGCGATCGGCCACACCGAGGACCTCGGCGACGAGCGCTGCATCGATGCGGTCGCGGCCCGCGGCATAGGCGATTACTTGGTCGAGCAGGCTGAGCGCGTCGCGCACGCCACCTTCGGCAGCGCGGGCGATCAGCCCCAAGGCGCCAGGATCGCCGACGAGCTGCTCCTGGGTCAGCAGGTGCTGCAGGTGCTCGACGAGCAGCGCCGTCGGCACGCGCTTGAAATCGAAGCGCTGGCAACGCGAGAGAATCGTCGCGGGGATCTTATGCGGCTCGGTGGTGGCAAAGACGAAGACGACGTGCGGAGGAGGTTCCTCGAGCGTCTTGAGCAGCGCGTTGAAGGCGCTGGTCGAGAGCATGTGGACCTCGTCGATGATGTAGATCTTGTGGCGCGAATGGGCCGGCAGGTAGCGCACGGCCTCGCGCAGCTCACGCACATCATCGACACCCGTGTGGCTCGCGCCATCGATCTCGATCACATCGACGGCGAAGCGTGCCTCCTGCTCCGGATCGGCGCTGGCGGGCGGATCCGGGGTCGGCCCACCGGGCTGATTCAATGCCCGGGCGAGGATTCGCGCCACGGTGGTCTTGCCGACGCCGCGCGAGCCGGTGAAGAGGTAGGCGTGATGGACCCGCCCGACACGGATCGCGTTCTGCAGGGTGCGGGTGACGTGCTGCTGCCCGATCACCTGCTCAAAGCGCGTGGGACGATGGCGCCGCGCCAGCACGACGTAACCGCCGCCCGAGGCGGACACAGACTCCTGCGCTGGCTTTGCCTCTGCCATGGCCTCTGACTTGTCGTCTGTCACCCTCCGCGCGTGAGGCTCCGCGCGTCAGGCTCGGAGGTCAGGTCGGCAGAGGTGAGATCATCGACGTGGAAAAACCGCGGCCCCGCACCGCGCTCGCGAAACCCCGCACGATGCTCGAAAAAAAAGCGGCTCCGGGTACCCGGGCGACCCACTACCGTTGCTCCCTTCCGGGCCTGGCGGGGTTCACAGGTCTTCCGTCACCCGGAGCCACAAGACACTCACGCGTTACGCACACTCACGCTTTACGCGGCGCGTCACGCGTCATCATCGAATGCGCCGTACAAACCACACCGAGCCGCAGGCCACCCGATGCCGGCGGAGAGAGAGGGATTCGAACCCTCGGTACCTTGCGGTACACACGATTTCCAGTCGTGCACCTTCGACCACTCGGCCATCTCTCCAGCGACCGCTCCAGCGACGTCGCCCACTCACGCAGCGCTGAACCAGATCTCGTCTTCGCGGAGAGAGAGGGATTCGAACCCCCGGTACGGAAACCGTACACCTGATTTCGAGTCAGGCGCCTTCGACCTCTCGGCCATCTCTCCCGGGCCGCGCAGCCCCTCGGCCGTGCGAAGTCGGCGCAGCATAGTGGGTCGCCCCCCGCACGTCAACGCCATCGGCGAGCCAATTGCAGCGGGCCAAGTCGACCTTCAGCGCTGCTGTCTGCCTCATGTCGTCCTGGTCGCCGCGACGCGACCTGGCGCGCTCAGAGGCTGTGAATCGCCTGCGCGCGACTACGCCAGGTGGCGCCACCGATCTGCGCCCGCAGCAGGGCCCTGGCGCCGCCCGAAGCGCCGGCCAAGCTGTTGTCGGCGGGCTGTTGGTCGACGAAGAGCGCCGACAACAAGCCGGGTGCCGAGCCGTCCACCGTGGTGGGGTCCGACTCTGCACGCTCGCCCCAAGGCCCGGCGGACGGGCGGTGAGGAAGCGCGCGGCGCGCGGACGCGCCACCGATAGCAATTTGGGCATCGATTCCACCGTCGATTCCACCGTCGAGTGGGCGGCGCAGGTGCCGCAGCAGGCAGCCTGGCAACCCACAGCTCGGCGGAAGCCCGGTCACGCCCGCCATCGCGGCCCGCAGCAGGGGGTCGCCCGTCGGCAGCAGCGGCGGGAGGACCGGCGCGGGCGGGGCCGCATCCAGCGGTCGTTGCTCCGGGGCGCCCTCGAGACGGCCCTCGTCCCAGGGGCGCAGCGAGGGCATCAGGTGCCGAGAAGGGAGTGCCACCAAGACCGGCTGCCCGGACCGGGCCCGCTCGGCCGACACCGCCGACGGAGCGCTGGAGGCGTGGCGCCGCAGGGGTCGCCAGCCCCGCATGCCCCGTGACAGCAGCGCGTACCAGGGCGATCGGGGCGCTTCGGCGAGGGCGCTCGGCATGGTCAGCGAGCGCCACTCCACCCTCGGCACGAAGGCCGGTCGCAGCGCGGTCGATCGCAGGCCGACGGCGGTCAGGAGCGCCATACCGAGCAGAAGGATCAGCGATCTCGCAAGCGTGACGATAGTGCAGTAGGCCATGCCGAATTCCTCGATTGGGCCTCGGCAATAGCAATCGGCGAGCCAAGCTGGCCCTTGGGACTTTTTCCATTGATTAAAAGAGCATAGGCGGTCTCTTCGATCGCCGGGAAGCTCCAGACGCCGCCTCGCGCAATTGCGCCTACCACCCGGCGCCCGCGCCCGGGGCCTGGCCTGCCACCGATCGCGCGCGCCCCGCTAGCCTTCCTTCTTGGCGCGCAGCTGCGCGAAGAAGGCCGACAGCCGCTGCCCGCAGCGCTCCGCCAGCACGCCGGAGACGATCTCGACGCGATGGTTGAGCCGCGCATCGGAGCAGAGCGAAAAGAGGGTTCGCACCGCCCCCGCCTTGGGGTCGGCACAGCCGTAGACCAGGCGACCGACGCGAGCGTTGACCAGTGCCCCCGCGCACATCGGGCAGGGCTCGAGGGTGACATAGAGCGAGGTGCCGGCCAGCCGCCAGTCGCCGCGCCGGCGGGCGGCCTCACGCAGCACCAGGACCTCTGCGTGGGCGGTCGGGTCTCGGTCGCATTGGCGCCGGTTATGCCCCGCGGCGAGGACCTCGCCGGCGGCGTCGACCACCACCGCCCCGACGGGCACCTCCCCCAGGGCCCCGGCCCGATCCGCCTCGAGCAGGGCCAACGCCATGTATTCACCGTCGGTCATCCTGTCGGTCATCGCGCCTCCGGTCCCAGGCTCTTCTCTCCCACGACCTCCGCCTCGACGGCCACTTCCGACCGATGAAATGCCCCTGAGGGCCGGCGGCCCCGGCACTGTGGGGCTTGCAGACCCCGCCCGACGGCGCCGCCCGCAGGGGATCCTTAGTTGTGTGGTGTCGCGGATCTTCCCCTCAAAGCGCGGCCGGCAGGCGGTCCGGATCCCGGTCGTTCTCCGACCGCCTTTCGCAAAATCAGAGAATCGCCCCCACTTGCTCGCCCGTAGTGCACCCGCCGCTGGGCGAGCCCCTCGAGTTAGCGCGCTGCAAGAGGCTACTGCGACGAAGGCGCCGGGACTCCAGGGCGTCGCCGAAGCTGCGCATTAATTATCAATGAAAGCAATACTCTGCAGATCTCGATTGGAGGACGAGGGGGAGGATTTCAACGCAATGGGGCCCTCGCTCAGGCGGCGGTGGCCGAGCAGGCAGCCCCGAAAGGGACCCCCGAGAGGCGTGGCACGGTATGTGCTCTAGGGTGATGCACTGTGGAAATGACGCACACATCGTCGATGGCTTTCGTGTCGCGCGACTGTGCGTTGATCTGTTTTTCAGGGTGCGCATCAAATCCCACCCAAGCTGTGACCCGAGCCAGCGCACCGGTTACCGGGTTCTCTCCAAGTTAACCCCCGACCGATCCCATCCCAACTCTGCCACCACCGGGGCCTCGCAATGCGGGGCCCCGCGTCGTTTCTGGGGTCCGCGGGCGGGCGCGGAAGCAGCCATTTCCTCAGGCCGGCCACTCCACCGTTTGGTCGGCGAGCAGGGCGCCACCGGCGATCCGCTGCGGACGCCCGCTGCGATTGCGCAGCACCACCCGACCACGCAACTCGATGTCGGGCCCGAAGTGCACGTCGCCCTCGATCTCCAGGCTGGCGCAACGAACCAGGCTCGGGGTCGAGCCGAAGCGCTGCTCGAGCTGGTCGACGCCCCGATAGTACGCCTCGTCGAGACGCACGATCACGGGCCCGAGCTCCGGATCGCGCGCCGGGTTGGGGCGCAATCCGCCGTCCTCGGGATCGATGACGAAGGCGTCGGAGCGCACGACGAGCAGGTCATCGGTGGCCTTGACCGGCGCGAAGCGCTCACGCCCGACACGGATGGCTGCCGCCCGCTCGAAGCAGCCGACCGCCGCGCCCATTGCGGTCTCGAGCTGCACGATGTCCGCGCCGGCGACCTGCTTATGGTTCACGATCAGCGGCAGGTCGAGCGGCCCCGCCGCCAAGCGGCGCTGCAGCGCGGGTAGGTTCCACCAGACGCTGTTGGTGTTGAACAAGGGCGGCGACGCCGCGTCGTCGAAGGCCACGGCCTGCTCCGCGGGCAGCTGCGCTTGCTCGAGCAGTGCGAGACGCCCCCCCCGCCGCACGATCACCCCACCCTTGCGGTCGGCCGCGGTCTTCTCGGTCACCTCGAGGGCAAACTCGATGCCCTCACGATCGAGGTAGCCCAGGAGGCTGGGGTCGACCGTCGCCGCCAGGTTGTCGACGTTGCTGACAAAGGCCCAGCGATAGCCGCAGGCCAAGAGCGCGTCGAGCAGTCCTCCCTCGCGCAGCGAGAGATAGCAGTCGCCATGACCGGCGGGCGCCCAGCTCGATTCCGACTCAGGCAGGCATGCCGCCTGCCCGCTCTGCCCGTCGAGGCGCGGATAGACCGGCTGCAGGAAGTCCCAGGGCAACCGATCGGGCTGCGTCGCGCCGGCCTGCTCGATCACCGGCAGACTATCGGCGCGCGTGCGCTCGCTGTTGAGCAGCAGGAGCGCCGGACGTCCCCCTCGCGCGGTACGTCGCGACTCGACCTGTGCCAGGCTGAGCTCGAGAAAGGAGCGACCGCCGCGCACGGCGATCAGCGACTTGGCGCGATCGAGGTTCATCGTCGTGCCAAGGCCGCCATTGAGCTTGATACAGACCAGCGCGCCGAGCAGCGCGCGCCCACGTTGCTCGTTCGGTCCATCGCGCAGCGCGCGGTGGTCGACGACGTCACCGACCCCGACCGGCGCCACCTCGGACCAGCTCACTGTGCCGAGATCGCCCCCGCGGTAGCGCCGGTAGAGGCGACAGAAACCACCGATGGACGCCGGGCTGAGGCCCGCCGCGCGCATCAGCTCGACGAGGGCGGGTAGCTGGGGCCAGTCCCCCTGCCCCGGTATCGCGTCGCCCCGCTCTGGCATCGCGCCGCCGCGCTCTGGCATCGCGCCGCCCCCTCGCCCGCTCCCCCGGCAGACCCATCGAGCCGGTCGGACCGCCCCGACGGCGCGGCACTCCCCTCGGGAGACGCCCCAGCCGACCCGAGCCGCTGCTACCAGGGGCGCGCCTGCTCGCCGTAGCGCGCCTTGAAGGCCTCAGGCGCCAGCCCGCTGGCCGCCGCGAGCTGCAGCAGCGCCTCGCCCTCGAAGTCGTCGGGCCCCAGGCGCACCATGAAGCGGCGCGCGTTGGCGTAGGCGTTGGAATCGACGTCGACGCGACGCACGCGCATCTTGCCGGTCTGCGGGTCGAGCATGTCCTTGAGCCGCAGCGGCAGCAGGTCGGCCCCCTGCACGCAGATCAGCACGCCGGTGTTGCCGCTGAGCAGCGAGCGCACCGCGGCGCTGCCGAGGTCCTGCGTGTACTCGAGGTCGAAGGCCACCGGTGCCGCGCTGCGCAGCTCATAGCCGATGTTCTTGTCGACCGTCGTGACCTTATGCCCGAGCGCGGCCAGCTCGGTGCGCGCGAGCACGCTGATCAGGCGCCCGAAGGGCAGCTCGGCCAGCCGCACATGCCCGTGGTCGTCGCGCTCGACGTCCTTGAGCTGGCTGAGGTCCTGCTCATCGATGCACTCCGCCGCGCCCTCGGCGATGATCGCCACGCCGTGCATATGCCCCGCGGCCCTACGCTTGATCACCGCGCCCTCGAGGATGCGCGAGAGCTCGGCGAGTCGCACCTTGCGACCCCGGAACTCCTCCGGAATGATCGTCAGCGTCGAACCCGAGGCCTTGCCCATGCCCAAGGCGAGGTGCCCGGCGGTGCGACCCATCGCGACGACGAAGTACCAGCGCATCGTCGTCCGCGCGTCCTCAAGCAGGTTGCAGACCAGATCGACGCCGACCTGGCGCGCGGTCTGATAGCCGAAGGTGGGCAGGTCGCCCGGCAGGGGAAGATCGTTGTCGATCGTCTTGGGCACATGGGCGATCTCGATCTCCTTGCCCGTCGCGGCGTCGATCTTGCTGGCCGTCGAGGCCGTGTCGTCGCCACCGATGCTGATCAGGTAGTCGACCTCGAGCGCCCGCAGCGCGCGCACGGCGTTGCCCAGCTTTTCCTCGCTCTTGGAGGGATTCTCGCGCGAGGTGCCGAGCACCGAGCCGCCCTGCAGGTGGATGCGCGAGACCTCGTCGACCGTCAGCGGACGCACATGCGTCGTATCGCCTTGGGCCAGCCACTTGAAGCCCTCGAGCACGCCGAGCACTTGCAGGCCCGAGTTCGTCGCCTCGATCGTCGCCGAGCGAATGACGCCATTGATACCGGGCGCCGGGCCACCGCCGACGACGATCGCGAGCTTCTTGCCCCGGTTTTCACTTCGCATCGGAGATGCTATGTCGATTGCCATATCTACGAGCCTCCCGTTCAGGTGCGGGGACCATAGTCCCACCGCGCCTGCAGTTCAAGCCGCCACGGCGGCACGGGAGCGCGGAGGCCTGCGATGACCGAGCATGGCGGAATCATGGTCGAGACGGTGCCCAATGGGCCCTTCGTCGAGAACTGCTACCTGGTGGCCTGCGCCGCCACGCGCACGGCCCTGATCATCGATCCCGGCGACGAGCCCGAGCGGATCGCGGAGCGCGTCCGGGCGCTCGGATTTCAGGTCCAGCGCATCGTCGCCACCCACGCGCACATCGACCACGTCGGCGCGGTGGCGGCGCTGAAACGGGCGCTCGGCGTCCCCTTCACCATCCACGCGGCCGAGCGCACCTGGCTCGATCAGCTCGCGCTGCAGGCGACCGTCTTCCGCCTGCCCGCGCCCGAGATCCCCCTCGTCGACGAGGAGCTCGTGCCGGGCGCGGCCCTGACCTTCGGTGAGCAGCAGGTCCAGGTGCTCGCCACCCCGGGCCACACGCCCGGAGGCTGCTCGCTCCACCTCGCGAGCGCGGGCGTGGTCTTTGTCGGCGATACCCTCTTCGCCGGATCGATCGGCCGAACCGACCTGCCGGGCGGCGACCTGCCGACGCTGATGCGTTCGCTGCGCCAGGCGCTGCTCACCCTCGACGACGAAACGGTGGTCTTCAGCGGCCACGGACCGACGACGACGATCGGCGCCGAGCGGCTGCACAACCCCTTCATCCGCGGCAGCGTCGGACGCTGATCGAGGCTGGGCGCGCGGGCGCTGGCCCGTCTAACGACCTCCGGCGCCACCGTGGCATTGGCCAGACCGCGCACCGCTGCCGTCCCAAGCGCTGGCCGCGCCGACCGCGGCTCTGCGGGGCTCTGCTCAGTCGTCGGCCGTCGCCGGACCGCGCTGGCGCTTGAGAGCGCCGCGGCGCCGTTTGGCGACGACCATCTCGCGACGAACGCCCGGCGGCGGCCGCCGGCGCCGGCGCCGCTCCCGTTCGGCTGCCGCGCGCCGGGCGGCGGCCGCGGCCGCGCGTTGCGCCTCGACCCGAGCGATCAGCTGTTCGCGGGCGGCGATGCGGTTCTGTAGCTGAGAGCGTTCGCTCTCGGCGCGCGTCTCGAGGCCGCTCGGGCCGTGCACGAGCTGCACCGCGCTGGCCGTGCGGTTGACATGCTGGCCACCCGGTCCGCTGGCGCGGACGAAGCGCTCGACGAGATCCTCGGCCCGCAGGCCGAGCTCAGCCAGGCGCTGGTCGAGCTGCTGCAGTCGCGTCATGGTCATGCCGAAGCGACCTAACGCCAGCCCGGCAGGCGCGCATAGCCCAGCTCGATCACCGCCCTTGGCACCGGCAGGCCAGTCAGCACCGGATAGGTCAGGACAAACCAAAGCGCGGCGCCGAGCACGACGACGGCTGCCGCGCGACGCGCCCAGGGCGGCAGGCTCCCCTCTCCCGCCCGCGCCCGCGCCACGGCCAATCCGAGCACGATGCAGAGCAGGGGCACCGCCGGCGCGTAGTGGTAGAAGAGCATAATCCGCGGCGAGAGCGTCCAGGGGAGCCAGAGGGCGAAGTATGCCAGCAGCACGAACCAGCGCGCCCAACGCGCCCGCGCGCAGCGCTGCGCCTCGGCGTGGCTCAGTCGGCCCCCGCCACTGGCGGGCACGCCAACGCCGAGGAAATCGCTCAGGCTCCAGCGCAGGGCCACGGCGAAGCCGGCGATCAACGTCACGGAGTTGCCGAGGCTGTAGATGTGCGCGACCCATCCCGCGCGCAGGTAGGCAACGTGCAGCCAGATCGGGCGCAGGTTCAGCACCCACTGCCAGGGCCGCGACTGGTAGCTATGCGTGGCCTTCAGTCGCGTGTGGTACCACCACATCTGCTGCTGCAGCTCGAGCAGCTGCCGCCAGCCGCGGCCGACCGCAAAGAAGTGCAGGTAGCTCGCCAGGTAGAGCAGCGGCGGGATCAGCGCGAAGACGAGGGCTGCGAGCCAGAGGCCACGATCCTGCCAGCGGCGACGGCCGAGCAGTAGGTCGCGCAGCAGGTCGATGCCGACGATGCCGACGAGATAGAGCGCCGTCCACTTGGTCGCCAACGCGAGGCCGAGGCCCGTGGCGGCCAGCAGCAGCGAGCGCCGCCGCCCGCCGTCCTTCCAGCGCACATAGTGCAAGAGCGTGAAGAGCGCGAAGCAAATGAAATAGGCGTCGTTCATCGCGATGCGTCCGAGCGTGAACGATAACCCCTCGAGGCTGAGCAGCAGCGCGGCCCAGAGCGCCGCCGCGCCAGAGCCGAAGAGCTCCGCGCAGAGCAGCGCCGTGAGGCCCACCGCCGCCGTGCTACTGAGGGCCGAGCCCAGGCGCCAGGCGAAGGCGCCTTCGCCGAGGAGCGCCATCGCGCCCGCCATGATCAACTTGGCCAGCGGCGGATGCGTCCATTCGAAGGCGCGAGTGGGCGGCGGCTTGGCCCAGGGGTCGTAGGCAGCGGGATTGCCGTGCAGGTACTGCTGCGCGGTGAACGCGTGATAGACCTCGTCGAGGTAGAAGTCCGGGGGTTCGGAGAGGCGCACGAGCTTGAGCGCCAGCCCGCCGAGCAGGATCGCGAGCAAGGCCCGCCGCCAGCGACGATTCGCCGCGTTGGCCGGCGTCGCGTCGGGCGCTGACGCGGTCGACGATGCTGCACTGCACGAGATCATGCGGATAGCGCCGGCCCTGCCACCTGAGGCGCTCGCTTCGGCGCGCCACGCTGGCGCGCGCTGCCGGGAACGCCAGCGGCAGCATAGCATCGGGCGGGCCATTCAGGCGCTGCGGTGAGCCGCCTCGAGGCCTCGTCCCTGCCCGTCGCGGCAGCGACTCCGTTACTCGAGGGCGGTATCGCGCGGCCCTAGCGCTGCTAGACTGGTGCGCTGCTCACTTGAGGCGCAGCGGGGCTGGCGCGCGGCATCCGCTGGCACGCTGGCGCGCTGGCGCGAAGCGATATGCGCAGCGCGCGATGCGATATGCCCGGCGCGCGATGCGATATGGAGAGGGAGGGGAGAGCATGAGAGCCGAGCGACCAGGGCTTCAGCGCAGGTGGCGCGCCTGGGGCGGATTGCTGATCACGGGCCTGCTTGTCGGCGGCTGTTCGTCGACAAAGCAGGAAGCGGGGCGCGCCGACGCGCAGAGCGCGCGCGACGCCAGCGCGGATATGCAGCGCGGCAAGGGCGACGCCAGCGGGGACACCACCAGCCGCGACAGCCGCGACAGCCGCGACAGCCGCGACGGCCGAGCCCTCGCGGACGCCGGCAGCGACGGCCCGCTGCTGCCCTCGGGCTGGTCGGCCGGCCGCCCGATGGCGACGGCCCGCAGCCAACACACGGCGACGCTGCTGGCCGACGGGACGATTCTCGTGGCGGGTGGGGTCGGCACCGGCTCGACCGCGCTCGACAGCGCCGAGCGCTACGACCCAGCCACGGACACCTGGCGCTCGGCCGGCACGATGACCACCGGCCACGTCTTTCACCAGGCCGTGCGGCTGGACGATGGGCGGGTGCTGATCGTCGGCGGCTGCGCGAATACCTGGAACCAATGCACCTATGTCAGCGCGGAGCTCTTCGACCCCACGAAGCCCGCGGCGACGGCCTGGACCGCCACCACGGCGATGCCCAAGGAGCGCCGCAGTCACCGCGCGCTCCTGCTCGACGACGGCAAGGTGCTGGTGACGGGCGGCTTCGACAACGACGGCGCACACCTGACGATCAACCTCTACGACCCCCAAGCCAACCGCTGGAGCAGCCCCCTGGGCGTCCTCTCGGTAGGGCGCAACCTCGCGACGGTGACCAAGCTCAGCGATGGCCGCGTGCTGATCGTCGGCGGCACCGACGGCAGCGCGGTAAGCGACACGCTCGAGGTCTATGATCCCACCACCGGTCAGGCGAGCACGCTGACGGCCAAGCTCGGCACGGCGCGCTTCGATCACAGCGCCACGCGGCTGAGCGATGGGCGCGTCCTGATCGTCGGCGGTTACTGCGACGACCTTGTCGGGGGCTGCTCCGCCGCCACCGCCGAGCTCTTCGACCCCGCCACCGGCGGCGTCAGCCCGGCCGGAGCGCCCGCGTCGTCGGTCGTGCAGCATCAGGCCACGTTGTTGGCGGACGGACGCGTGCTGGTGTCGGGCGGCCACGGAGGACCGTGGGGCGACGCGGCGTCGATCTTCACGCTCGGGCCGCCGGCGGGCTGGACCACGGCCCCCGACCTGGTGCCGGGCCGGGTGCTCCACACGGCCACGGCGATCGGCTCGCGGGTAATCGTAATCGGTGGCGAGCACCACTACGACGACCTGGCGACGACCACGATCTTCGTCCCCTGACCGCCCCGGACTGCTCAGGGATCGCGTCGGCGTGCCCTCAGATCGCGCGGCCAGGCTCGGCTAGCCTTCCGTCGGGAAGCAGTTCTTGCCGAGCGTACACTCGTAGCCCTCGCCCCCGCGGCAGGCCTCGGCGTCCTCACAGCGCGCCAAGCAGTACGCACCGATGACGCGCTGGTTGGCGTCGCGTTCAGGCACACAGACGGCGGCGGCGCCGCAGGTCTCGGCACCACCCGCGTCTTGCCCGTCGCCACAGGCCCGGGTGCAGTAGCCCGCCGGCAAGGCGCGCGACTGACCGACGACGACGACGTGCTCGAGACACAGGCCATCGGCGCACTGCTTGTGGCTCTCACAGGCGGCGCCGAGCGGGCGGCGGGATGCGGCGTCGCCGCCCGCGCTGCCGCCGTCTACCGGCTGGCCGCAAGCGCTAGGCTCGCGCGCCGCACCCGCGCCGAAGAGGAGCTCGACCTCGGCGCGAGGCAAGACGACGATCGTCGACACCTCGCCGCCCGGCTGCGCGCTGGCCGTGATCGTCAGCCGACGCCCCGCGGTCGGTGCCGCCGGCAGCACTCGCACCCGATTGCTGCTGCAACTCACGAAGGGCGCGGCGACGGTCACCTGCCCCGTGGCTCCCCCCTCCTCGGCCGCGGTCACCGTGACCGGCCCCACTGCCAATCCCGATTGGCGATAGAGCCGCACGACGAGCTGGCCTGGAACCTCTCCGCCCGCGCTGCACGCCGCCAGGAGCGGGCCCAAGGCGAGGCCGAGCCAGGCCAGGCGCCCGAGCGGCACCGCGGACCGAAACGAGACCATCCCCCGGGTCATCGTCGGGGCCCTCATCGCCGAAGATCGATCTGCGGGAGCGCGGTGCCAGGGTCGCGCAGCGCCACGTAAGTGCCCACACCGGCTCCCGCGCCGACGACTGCCGCCGTTAGGGCCCAAAACCAACCCCGCCGATAGAAGGGCTGGCCCGTGGAGGATCGCCGCGCACGCCCGGTCGGCGCAGCATGCGCGCCAATCGCCACGGGCGCGGTCGCGCGCGCATCGCGCTGGAGCGCTGCGGCGGCCGGGCCCGGAGCGGCGCTGCGCCCAGCCGCCGCGGCCGTCGCGCTTCGCCGCTCCTCGGCGGCGAGGGTCGCCCGCAGCTCGCCCTGCAGGCGCTGCACGAGCTCGCCGTTGGGGGGCAGCGTATGCTGGCGAAGATACGAATCGTAGAGCGCGAGGGCCCGGCGCAGGTGCTCGAGCTGGTGGTCGATGCGGTACTGCAGCCGATACGCCTGGGCGATGTTGAAGAGGAAGGCCGGCGCGGGCCACGCGCGGTAGGCCGCCTCGTAGCGCGTGATCGCCTCGTCGTAGGCACCGAGGTCGTAGGCCTGCTGCGCCCGGGCGAACTCCTGGCGTGCGCGATGCTCGGCAGCGGAGGACGCCGCCTCAGCGCCCGCGCGGCCCGCAGCCGCCAGCAGCGAGAGGCCGAGCGCGAGCCAGAGCATCACCGGCACGCGCCCGCTCAGACACGGACGCCGAGGCCGAGGCGCGCTTCGACAGGCGACGGCGCGACCCACCGCGGCGCCGCGATCATTGGGCGAAGGGATCGAGGGTTTCATCAGGATGCCTCGGTGAGCCAGAGGGGGCGCCATGCTCGATCGGCAGAGCAGCGCGGTTGCGCCGCGCTCGAAGGCGAGGGTGCGGAGGACGCGCGTCGGCGGCAAGCGCCGCCAGCGGCGAGGGATGAGGCCCTTCGACCGTCGCCAGCCCGGCCTCGACCGCTGCCGGGGTGATGGCCGCTGCCGGGGTGATGGCCGCTGCCGGGGTGATGGTCGCTGCCGGGGCGCGATCGGGCGGCGGGGCCGCCACGGGAGCGCGCGCGGGTTGGAGCCCGCGGTAGGCGACGAGCGCGAGGACCATCGCGCCGGCCAGCGCCAGGATCCACCCACCCGTCCTCCACCCAAGGGTGCGCCCGCGCGCCCCCGGCCGAAAGTGCCGCCGCTCGCCCGCCACCAGCGGCGCTGCCGCGTCGGCTACCGACGACCAGACCGATGCGCTTGCCCCCTCGGCCGCGTCGGGCTGTGAGTCGCGCACCAGAGAACGCACCCGCCGGGGCCAAAGCTCCGCGCTGGGGCTCCCGCCTTGCTGCGTCGCCAGGGCGAGGTTGCGCAGCTCGGCGCGCAGGGCGCGCACGGTCGGCGGCCGGTCCTCCGGGCTCTTGGCCAGGCAGCGGCACACCAGGTCCTCGAGGGCGGGCGGAATCCCCGCGCGATACTCACCGAGACGCGGCGGCGCGCGCTCGAAGTGCTGGATCGCGAGCTGGACGAAGGAGTCAGCGACGAAGGGCAGCCGCCCGCTGAACATCTCGAACATCACCACACCGAGCGAGTAGAGATCGGCCGCAGCGGTCACCGCTACCCCACGGCACTGCTCGGGCGACATGTAGTGCGGCGTGCCGATGGCGGCGCCGGTCTGGGTCGCCCAGCCGGCAGGGATCCCGGGTTCCTGCAGCTTCGCGATGCCGAAGTCCAGCAGCTTGCCGGAGACCGCGCCGTCGCTCTCCTCGATCACCATGATGTTCTCGGGCTTGAGGTCGCGGTGCACGATGCCCACGTCATGCGCGGCCTCGAGCCCGCGCGCGATGCCGTAGAGCACGGCTAGACCATAGTCGAGGGGGAGCGGGGCGCCTGCCTCGAGCACCGCGCGCAGCGAGCGACCGTCGATCAGCTCCATCACGCAATAGGCACAGCCATCCTCGAGGCGGCCGAAGGAGAAGATGTCGACGATAAAGCGGCTCCGCGCCTGATTGACGGCCCGCGCTTCGAGCGTGAAGCGCGCGAGCCCCTCGTCGCTGGCGCTGTACCGCGCCTGCAGCACCTTGATCGCCACGCGCTTGCCGATCAGCGGCTGGATGCCAGCGTAGACCACCCCCATCCCGCCGCGCCCGAGGACGCTGGTGACGCGGTACTCGCCGACCATCTGGCCAGGAATGAGCACGCCCGGCGCGGAGGGGGTAACCACGGTGGGAACGTCGGCGATCGGCGACGGCTCCGAGGGCCGCCGAGCCGTCGGTTCGCGGGCGCCGGGGCCACTGCCCTGCGGACGGGTCACACCCGGCGCCACGCCGCCGACGACGGTATGCTCGAGCCCACTCGGGTCGGCTGGCGCCCGTGCCAAGGTAAGGCCCCCTGCGTCCAACGAGCCCGCGCCGGCGCCGGCTCCACGAGCCGCCCCCCTTGGCAGTCCGCTAAGCTACGGAGGGGCCCCAACCTTTAGGCTAGTGCGGCGCGCCCCGGCTTGGCAAGTTGACGCTGACCGTTGACGCTGACGGTGGGCGGCGCCTCAGCCACCGGCGCTGGTGTAATAGCGCACGCTGCGCTGCCAGATCGCGCGCGCGACGGTTGCGAAGATCAGCGCCCCCGCCACGGCACCGAGCGCGCTCGTCGGCGCGAGGCGGTCGAGTAGGGCGCGCGCGGGGAAGCTCGTCATCACCACGAGCGGGATGATGAAGGTGAAGATAACCGCCAAGACCCCGCGGAAGACGCTCTCGGGCCAGCGGGCCGCCTCGTAGATCGACCCGAAGAGGTAGGTCAGGTTGTCGACCTTGACGGCGACAAAGGCCAAACCGACGACGACGATCCAGATCGAGTAGAGGATCAGCAGCGAGGCGGCGACCAGCGTCAGCGCCAGCAACACCCCGCCGACCGTCACGCGGTGGCCGCTGTGCCTCAGGCCATAAGTGATCAACGCCAGGCCGGCGCAGGAGTCGGCAAAGTTCCAGAGCTCGAAGCGCGCGGTCGAGACGAGGAACTGCGCATCCGCCGGCTTGAGCAGCAAGAAATCGAAGGCGCCCGTCCGCACGCGCTCGACGACCTCTTGCAGCGAGGGACGAATCGCGCCGTCGAGCACGCCCTTGAGCAGCGAGAAGAAGCCGACGACGAGCAGCGCCTCGGGCCAGCGCCACCCGCCGATATTGTCGCGCTGGTGAAAGAGCACCACGAGCGGCACCAGCGCCACGCTGACCCACGCCAGCGAGAGCAGCGCCTTGACCAGGAAGTCGAGCCGGTACTGCAGCGCCAGCAGCAGCGCCGTGCGCAGTTGCAAGCGCAGCAGCCTCAGATAACGCAAGACGTGGCCTCCATGCTCGAGCGTGTTAGCGAGCGCCGCGCGCGCTAACCACCAAAGGCGGCATAGCGCCGCAGACCGCGCTGAAAGACCGTCAGGGCGGCGGCGAAGAGCGCCGTGACGTAGAGCCACTGCACCGCCAGCGCCACGAGCGCGCCGCGGATAGGCGGTAGGCCGAGCGCCAGCTCGACGGGAAAGGAGAGCACGAAGCGAAAGGGCAGCCAGGCGACGATCGCGCGCAGCCCGGCGGGGAAGAGCTCGAGCGGAATCGTGTAGCCCGAGAAGACGAAGTAGAGCGCCAGCCAGAGCTCGAAGAGCGAGATCGCGCTGTCCCAATAGAGCGCCAGCGCACCGATCAGCAGCATCAGCGATAGCAGCAGCGCCCAGGCCCCAGCGAGCGCCAGCGGCAGGAGCAGCCAGTGCAGCGGCTCGCCGCTGAGCTGGCTCGTACCCAGCCAGGCCAGCATCACCACCAGCAGCGGCAGCACGATTAGCATACGCAGGGGCACGGCCGCGGCCTGCTCGGCACAATAGGCGAGGAAGGGATGCACCGGTCGCAGCAGCCGCCGCGCGAGCGTGCCCTGGCGGATCTCCATCGTCATCTCCCAGACGACCCATGAACCGGTCAGCAGCCGTACGGCCATCGTCAGCAGGAAGTAGGCGCCGAACTGCGCCGCGCCGAAGCGGCCGACGGGGCCATCCTTGGCCACGGTCGTCCAGAGCAGCATCATCACCAGCGGCATGTTGGTCGTCAGCAACCAGACGAGGAACTCGCTGCGATAGGCCAGCGACTGCGCCAGTCCGACGCGCAGCAGCGCCACGAGCAGGCGCCCCAGCCGCAGCGGCCAGGGGGCGACGCCAGGCTGGCTCACGGCGCGATCACGGCCGCGGCGTCCCGCGCCGGTGCCGGCGATGCAGCAAAGAGGTCCGCGAGCACGGTCTCGAGCGGCGCATCCGCCACGCTGAGGTCGACCACGGGCAGGACCGCCAACGCCTGCGTCACCAGCCGCTTCAGGTCGCCCTGCGCGACATGCAACACCGCCTGCGTGCCTTCGTAGCTGACGAGCTTGGCCCCGAGCCCTTCCAGCTCGGCGCGCGGCAGGACGCGCTCGAGGTGGACCTCGACACGCTTCTCCGGCCGCGTGCGGCGCACGAGCTGCGGCAGCGAGCCGTCGTAGATAATGCGGCCGTGGTTGATCACCACGATCCGCGGGCAGAGCGCAGCGACGTCGGCCATGTAGTGGCTCGTCAGCAGCACGCTCGCGCCGTGGCGCTCGTTGTAGGTCGCGATGAAACGCCGCAGGCTGGCCTGCATCGTGATATCGAGGCCGATGGTCGGCTCATCGAGAAAGAGCACGCGCGGGCGATGCAAGAGCGCGGCGGCCAGCTCGCACTTCATCCGCTCCCCGAGCGAGAGCTGCCGCGCCGGACGGCGCATCACCTGGGCGATGTCGAGCAGCTCCACCAGCTCGTCGAGCCGCTGACGGTAGACCGGCCGCGGGATCTCATAGATCGCGCGATTCAGCTCGAAGGTGTCGACCGCGGGAAGATCCCAGAGGAGCTGCTGCTTCTGGCCCGCCACTAAGGTGATCGCGTGCAAGAAGTCGCGGCTGCGCGCGGCCGGGCGAAAGCCCGCCACGCTGACCTCACCCGAGGTCGGGTGGAGCAGACCCGCGAGCATCTTCAGGGTCGTGGTCTTGCCGGCGCCATTGGGGCCGAGGAAGCCGATGCGCTCGCCTGGCGCGATCGAAAACGAAATGTCGTCGACCGCGCGCACCGTCTCCCAGCGCCGCCGAACGAGCGAGCGGAGCGCCGCCATCACACCGGCGCTGCGCTGGTGCACGCGGAAATGCTTGACGAGGCTGTCGACAGTGATCTGCGTGCCCGCGGCCTGAGTGCCTGCGACCGGCGCGACCGCGGCGGAGCCCGGGCGTGCCTCGGGCGCCGTCGCGGCTGCCCCTGACTCCGTGGGCGACGTGAGCTGCTGCGGTGTCTTGTCTTGCATTTCAGTAGCGCCGGGGTTAGCACGGCGAGCGGTCTTTATGCCATCAGGGGGTTGTCTCATGCACCAAGTCACTCGCGGCTTCAACTCGCGCACGCTGCTGTCAGCCGCCGTCTTTTGCGCCATGCTCGTGCCCACGCTGCTGCCGGCGCCCGTCGAAGCCAAGCCCGGCAGCGTCTGCCTCGCCAAGCAGCGCAACCTCTGGGAGGTTGGCGTCTACCTCGGCGCCTTCTTCCCCGATGCGCAGCATGAGCTCTACGAGAACGGCATCGTGCCGCACCGCCCCTTCGACGATGTCTCCTTCTCCGGCGGTCTGCGGCTAGCCTACCTCCCCCTGTCCTGGATCGGGATTGAGGCCGAGGCGGGCTGGATGCCGACGCAGACCGAGGCGAACGACGCCTCCGCCAACATCTACACGCTGCGCGGTCATGTGCTCGCGCAGTACCCGGGACGAATCGCGCCCTTCGTGCTCGCCGGCGCGGGCCTGCTCGGCGTCTCGTCGGGTCGACGCGCCGCGGGCGATGACGCCGACCTGGCGCTGCATTGGGGCGTCGGGCTCAAGTACTACGTCGAGCCGAGCTTCGCCGTGCGGCTGGAGGGGCGCCACATCCCCACCAAGGGCCTGGGCAAGGACAACTTCGCCAACCACTTCGAGGCGCTCTTCGGCCTCTCCTACATCATCGGACTTAAGCGCGCGCCGGCAGCGCCGAGCGACAGCGACGGCGACGGCCTGCTCGACACCAAGGACGCCTGTCCCAACCTCTTCGCCCAGACGCCCGATGGCTGCCCGCCACGCGATAGCGACGGCGACGGCGTGCTCGACGACCACGACAAGTGCCCGCTCGAGGTCGGCGCCTCAGCCGACGGCTGCCCGGTGCGCGACCGCGACGGCGACGGCGTCGCCGATGACCAGGACGCCTGTCCGACCAAAGCCGCGCGCACGCCGGACGGCTGCCCGCTCAAGGACACCGATCAGGATGGGATCCCCGACGCGCAGGACCAGTGCCCAGACCAGCCCGGTAGCACCCCCAACGGCTGCCCGCCCGACGCTGACGGCGACGGCGTGATCGACGCCCTCGATAAGTGCGTCAACGAGCCCGAGACCGTAAACGGCTATCAGGACGCCGATGGCTGCCCGGATAAGCTTCCCAAGGCCGTCCAGCGCTTCACGGGCACGATCCGCGGCATCACCTTCGAGAGCGGCAGCGCCAAGATCCGCAAGAGCTCGTTCGCGCGCCTCGACGCGGCGATCAAGGTGCTGCAGGAGTACGGCGACCTGCGGCTGCGCGTGCGTGGCCACACCGACACCACCGGCACCCGTGAGCTGAACCTCGCGCTCTCGGCCGAGCGCGCCGAGGCCGTCAAGACCTACCTCGTCGGCAAGGGCGTCGCCGCCGAGCGGCTGAAGGCGGAGGGCCTCGGCCCTGACGAGCCGGTTGCCAGCAATGTCAAGGCGGCAGGCCGCGCCGAGAACCGCCGCATCGAGTTCCGCCTGGAAACCACGCCCTAGCGCACGCCCTAGCGCCGACCGAGGCGCAGGCGAGCACCTTCGCCTGCGCGCCAGCCACCGACTCACGGGGCGACGCGCGACGCCAAGCTCGGCGCCGCGCTGCTCGGTGCCCCGCGGCTCGGCGCCCTTCAGCCCGGCGGCCAGGCTGCATGCACCTCCAGCACCTCCACCCTCGTCTTGCTGCTCGCGAACACCGCCAGTGCAGGACGACGCGGCTTTCCGGGCCCTCCAGGCCCGGCATTGAAGGCCTGCCAAAGGAGCCCCATCTCCGAGGCCTCAGGCGCCAGCCTGGCTGCCAAGCGTGCCGTCAGCTGCGGGAAGCACGCCACGAGCCTTTCCCTGAACTGCTTCGCAAAGGGCGTGAACTGGTCGGCAACCCAACTCACCAAGACGAGCTGCCCGAAGGACGTTTCTGAGACAGCAGCGTGAGGAAGCCGCGCCTCGACGAGGAGAGTACGTTTGACGAAGCTCATGTTGCTCGCCATCCCGTGGATGGCCGCGCTGAAGGCCTGCTGATCGGCCGCCAGCGCGGTCTCGGCCTCCACATGCTCGTACTCCGACGACACGCTGCTCATGCGCTTCTCCCTCCCGCGGCTCGGATCCCTTGGCTCGGCACAGACCCTACGCCAGTTGGTCTCGCCCGCCCAAGCACCGTGGCCGACGACCCGCGGCTTCGAGGCTAGCAAAGCGGCGCCGCTTTGCACGGGCGCCGGCTGCGGCATGCGGAGGCCCGAGGCGAAGCTGCGGTGTCGAGGGCGCGGGTCTGTGGCGGGGACTGTCCGTGGGGCTCGGGGTGATCCATGATTCAGCGAATTGGGGCAGGCGCCGGCGGTCTCCGTCGAGGCACCGCAACGCTGCCCCCCTGACGGCAAGAGCCCCGCGTGAGCGACAAGCGTCTGGGACCCTATCGGTTGATTCGCCTGCTCGGGCGCGGCGGGATGGCCGAGGTCTATCTGGCGACGACCGAGGCCGTGGGCGGCTTCCGCAAGCGCCTGGCGGTGAAGCTGCTGCTGCCGCGCTTCGCCGCCGACAAGGAGCTCGTCGCGCTGCTCGCCGACGAGGCTCGCGTCTCGATCTGGCTCAACCACCCGCAGATCGTGCAGGTCTTCGATTTTGGCCGCGACGGCCCAAGCTACTACCTGGCGCTCGAATACGTCGACGGTTGCGATCTGCGGGCGCTCGTGCGCCACGCCCGCGGCTCCTCGGAGGCTCGCGGGCGCGCGCTACCTCTGCCCACCGCGCTCTTTGTCGCGCTGCGGGTGCTCGAGGCGCTCGACCACGCGCATCGCCGCTGCGACCCGCGGGGCCGCCCGCTGGAGATCATCCACCGCGACGTCAGCCCGCATAACATCCTCATCTCGCGCGCTGGCGAGGTGAAGCTGGCCGACTTCGGCCTGGCCCGGGCCGCGATTTCCGTGCACCAGACGCAGAGCGGGATCGTGCGCGGCAAGTTCGCGTTCATGCCACCGGAGCAGGCCCACGCGCAGGTGATCGATCAACGCATCGATCTCTTCGCCGCGGGCGCGACGCTCTATCAGGCCTTGACCGGGATCAAGCCCTACACCTCCGTAACCCTTCCGCAGCAGCTCTATCAGCTGGCGCGCGCGCTGCCCCCGCCCTCGACGCACGCGCCTGGGCTACCGCCTGAGGTCGATGCGCTGACGCTGCGGGCGCTCGCGCTGCGGGCCGATGACCGCTACCCGAGCGCGGCTGCGATGGTCGAGGACCTCGCGCGCGCGCTCGAGCGTCACGGCGGCGGCGACGAACAACGGCGCCTGGCAGCCCTCGTCTCGAGCGCAGCGCCGCCAAGCGCCGAGCCCGATGGTGATCTGCCGGCGCTCTCGATCGCCGACGTCAGGGTGCCGCAGCAGAGCCTGATCGGCGACGCGATCGTGGCGGCGCAGCACACCCTCGCGGCAGAACCGGAGCGCAGCAGGCGGCCGGCGTCAGCGCCAGCGAGGCCAGCGGCACGCGTGCCGGAGGCGCCGCGCCAGAGCGGTGCGGGGCGCGAAGCGGCGCCAGGAGCAGAGCGGGTCGCGCCCAGCCGCTCGAACACGGAGGAGGATCTGCGCGCCCTCGACGCGAGCGCGTCGCGTGCGCAAGGCGCTGCGGAGCCTGGACGCCACGACTCGCGGCAGATCGACGCCGTCCACGGCGTCATCAATCGTCAGCGCGCGCCGTCCAGCCGGCGCGGACGGGCGGAGGCGCGAGCCCCATTGGCTTCGCGGCACGCCGCTGCCGCGCCAGGGGCGCGCCTCGTCCAGGCCTTGCGGCAAGCGCGCGACAGTGGCGGGGGGCGCCGCCGCCGTGAGCGCCACGGCGTCTCGGCCTCCTGGGCGCAGGCGCCGCGCCCTCCCGCGCGTGAGCAGCGCTCAGCAGAGGTGCATGAGGAGACGCAGCTACTCCGGCGCGGCCGAGCTCGCTCGTCGCCACGCGCGCTGCTGGTCCTCGGCGCAGCCGCCCTGATCATGCTGGGGCTGGGGCTGGGCTGGATCCTGCGCGACAACCTCGAGCAACCGAGCATGCTGCCGGCCGGTTACCCCCTTCCGCCGGCCTGGCCACAGCCCGCGCTGGGCGTCCCCGAGGCGCCCGCCGCGGCGGAATCACCGGAATCACGGGCCGCCACCGACGCACCAAACCCCATGCCCGCGCCAGACCCCATGCCTGCCGCCCTCGACGAGTCCCTGCCTGCGCCGCCACCGCAACGCGCGCGCCGCGGCGCGCATCAAAGCGATCGCGCCAGCGGAGCGGAGCGGGCGCGCTCGACCGCTGCGCGCGAACCACCACCGATGCGCGAGCAACCACCGGCGCGCCGCGCCGCCCGTCCAGCGACGTCGACGACGGCCGCGGCAGACCTCGAGCCAGTCAGCGGGCGCCCCAGCTCGGCTCCGGACCAGGGGTTGTTGCGCATCAGCGCCGAGCGCCCGGCACGGGCCTTCGTCGACGACGAGCCAGCGGGAGCGACTCCCTTGCGGCTGGCGCTCTCGCCGGGGATTCACCGTGTGCGCCTCGTCTACGACGATCAAAGCAGCTCGCCCGTGCAATGGATCGCGATCGAGGCGGGGCAGCAGGCGAAGCTCGAGTTCTAGCAGCCCGTCGCTCGCTGGCGCTCGATCGCTCCCGCCGCGTGCCCCGCGCTCGGCTGCTAAGCGTCCTCGACGGCGCCCAGCAGCTCCTGCCGCACCTCGGCGTAGCGCTGGAGCAGCCCGCCATGCAGCGTACGAAAACGCTCGAGGTAGCGCCGCTCGGCCTGCTTGGCGGCGAGGCCCGTCCGCAGCGCTTGAAGTTGCTCGACGAGCTGATCTCCGCTGCTCAGCATCGGAATGAATTCGATCGATCGCTCGGCCTCGACGATGTCGGCGCGCCCCGGACGACTCGCCGTCGGATGCGTGAACCGTATCACGATGCCATCGTCCGCTTCGGCGCGCAGGCTGCGCGCGACGATGCTACTCGGAAGGTCTGGGAGCCCCTCCTTCACCAGGGCCAGGTCGAACTTGGACTGACCGACGTAGTCCAAAGCCTCGCCACCGCTGACGACGCTGACGACCTGAAAGCCCCCCTCGCGACCGAGCGCGAGGCCCAGGCCTTCTGCCGTCCGCGGCTCATCATCGACCACGAGCACGACGCAGGCACGCGGGCCCGCCGCGGCGGCGCCAGGCGCGCGCTCGCCGCCGTCCTCGGCTGGTGAGGACGCCCGCGAGGCCTCGATCAGGGCGCGCAGCAGCTCTTCCTGCAACGCGAGGGCGCGCCGCAGCGCCTCGGCGGGCGCCTCCCGCGGCGGCGCTGGGCGGCGACTCAGCCGGCGAATCGCCTCGGTCAGGTAGCCGACATTCTCGGGCGCCTTCGCGACGATGTCGACGGCGCCGCAGCGCAGGGCCTCCGCGGCCGCCGCGAAGGTCGGCCGCGCCAGCAAGGCGATGCTGCACAGGTCAGAAGCGCCCGCCTGGAGCTCGCGCAAGAGCGCGAAGCCCTCGTCGGGGCCCGGCGTATCGACGTCGACGACCGCCACTCCGAGGCCCGGGCGGGCCAGCGCTGCCAGCGCCTGGGATCGATCGCCCGCCAGCTCGACCTCGATGCCGACGCGGCCCAGCAGCGCCGCGAGTCCCTCCCGCACGCGCACATCCCCGTCGTAGAGCAACACGCGGTGCGCTGCGGGCTTGACCCCGCTGATCGACTTCGACACCGCGCGATCAAAGCACGAAACACCAAGGGGGGCCAACCACCGGACTCGCCCGAGGGGGACCGCCACGGGCCGAACCTTGGTCACCGACGGCTGCGCCGAACCTTGGTCACCGACGGCTGCGCCGAACCTTGGTCACGGTCGGCTGCGCCGAACCTTGGTCACCGTCGAGGCGCTGTGCTAGCTTTTGCAGCTGATGGTCGAAGCAATCGAACGCGTGCTCGCGGCGGCCGCCCGGCTCGGCGCCTCCGACGTCCACCTCAAGGTCGGCTTGCCGCCGATCTTCCGCGTCAAGGGTCACCTGCGCACGGTGCGCGACGTCCCGCCGATTTCGCGCGAGATGCTCGATTCGTTCGCCGACCACATCATGAACCCGCGGCAGAAGAAGGACTTCGAGCAGTATCGCGAATGCGACCTGGCCTACAGCACGGACGACGGCCTGCGCTTTCGCACCAACGTCTTCACCCAGCGCGGCAACCTCGGGATGGTGCTGCGGCTGATTCCGCCGGAGGTGCCTGCCTTCGCCTCGCTACGCCTGCCGGAGGTCATCCTGCGGCTGGCCGAGGAGCCGCGCGGCCTGGTGCTCGTCACCGGTGTGACGGGCAGCGGCAAGTCGACCACCCTGGCGTCGATGATCGACCACATCAACCGCACGCGCGCCTGCCACATCGTCACGATTGAGGATCCGATCGAATACGCCTTCACCGACCGGCGCAGCGTGATCAATCAGCGCGAGCTGGGGCTCGATACCGTGACCTTCTCGCGCGCGCTGCGCGCCGCGCTGCGCCAAGATCCCGACGTGGTCCTGGTCGGGGAGATGCGCGACGTGGAGACGATCGAGATCGCCATCCTCGCCGCCGAGACGGGCCACCTGGTGCTGTCGACGCTGCACACCACAGACGCCGTCGAGACGGTGAATCGCATCACCGGGGCCTTCCCGCCGCATCAGCAGCTGCAGATGCGGCTCCAGCTCGCGGCGGTGCTCAACGGCGTCGTCTCGCAGCGCCTGCTGCCGATGGCCGATGGCCGCGGCATGGTGGCGGCGGTCGAGGTGCTGGTGAACACGGCGCGCGTGCGCGAGATGATCGAGTCACCGACGCGCACGCCGGAGATTCACGACGCGATCATCGAGGGGCTCCACCCCTACGGCATGGTCTCCTTCGACCAGAGTCTGACCGAGCTGGTGCAGCAGAACCTCGTGACCTACGAGGTGGCCCTTCGCCACGCGACCAACCCAGACGACTTCGCGCTGCACTTCCGCGGCATCGCAGACACCCGCAACTGGGTCGACCCCGGCGCCGGTTCCTACGGCCAAGACCCGGGCTGACGGCGCGCTTGAAAACCGCGGCCGCGGCGACGCCGCTTCGTCGATGGCGCGCAGCGCTGGCGCCCGCCCTGCTGGGCGTCGTCCTTGCCTACTGCAGCCTGACCGCCGCCGGAGCCGCGGCCGCGCGCAAGCCCGGCGTCGTGGTGCTGGTCTTCGACGGCAGCTCCGGCGCCCGCGCCAGCGCCGCGATCCTCCGCGCACTCGACGGCCTCCGCGTGGTCGCCGCCGCCGCCTACCGGCGTACCGCCGCACGGCTCGGCGCGGCGCAGGCGAGCCGCGTGCTCGAGGTCGATGCCATCGTCCGTGGGGCGATCGTGGTCCGCGCGGGCGAGCCCCTCTTGCTCGTCGAGTTGGTCCGCACCACGGGCGCCCATAAGACGACGCGGCTCAGCTTTCCCCTGGAGAGCGCCGCCCTAGACGCGGCGACGGCCACGCAGGTGGCGGCGCGCCTCGCGGCCGCACTGCTACAACCCGGCGCCGCCAGCGCTAGCCCGGCTCGATCGCGGGGCGCGTCGCGACGGTCGGGCGGCCGCGGCGGACGGGGCCGGCGCGGGTCCGCCGCGCCGACCGCCACGGAGGGCACCGCGTCGGGGTCGGCGGTCGAAGGCGGGCCGAGCGACGAGGGCGGCGGCTTCGACGAGGTCGGCGCGAGCGAGGGCGGCGCGGGCGATATCGCCGTCGTCGACCCGGCCGAGCGCCGCGAGGCGCTGCCGAGCTGGTCGCCGGGGAGTGCCGGACAAGGCGGTGGCGGCCCGACCAGCAACCTCGGCTACGCAGTCGGCCAGGCCCGCAGTGGCTCCAGCGCCGCAGCGAGTCCAGCCGGCGCTGGCGATCGGCGACCAGCAGCCGCCGAGGGCGAACCCGCGGGCGCAGCGGAGACCGTTTATCGCACCGTCGAGCTTGCCGCGGGGGTGCTGATGGTCGGACGCGGCTTTCGCTTCCTGCAGCCGGTCAATCCGCCGCGGCCACCCACCCTGGGAACACCCGCGCTGCTGCCCGCGCTGCACCTCAGCGCCACGCTGCAGCCCTTCGCGCCGTGGACTCAGCGACCCATTGCCGGCCTCGGGCTGACCCTGCGCTACTGGCGCGTCGTCGGCGCGAGCGCAACGCTCTCCGAGAGCCCCGACCAACCTCTCGCGCTGCTGCTGCAAACAGCAGAGGTGGGGGCACGCTACTACTGGAGTCTGCTCGGCCGGCGTGACAGCCCCGCGGTGCTGCTGCGCACGGCCTTTGGCCACCAGACGTCCGCCACCGAGGCGCCGGCGGGCTTCGCCAATCCGACCCAGGATCTCGCCTATACCTACCTGCGGGCGGGCGCCGGGCTGCGCTGGCCCTTTGTGGTGCGGGGGCGTTTCGAGCTCGGGGCGACGGTCGGGCTCGACTACCTCGCGGTCCTGACAGCGGGGGCGATCGAGCGGGCCAACGACAGCGGCTACGGCAATGCGGCGATCCTTGCCTTTGATGGCAGCCTGGGTATCTTCGTCGCCTATGCTGGGGTTTTCGCGCGGATTGAGGGCTCATATCGGCGTTTCGAGCTGGCCTTCGATCGAAGCTGCTCCACGCGTCGGACCGGCTGTCGTCAGGCGGTCGGCGCGCGCGACATCTATGCTGGAGCGGCGCTAGAGCTGGGCTATGCCTTCTGAGCGGGAGGCAGCCTCAAACGGAGATCGTTGGTCATCCATGGACTCATGCACCATTCGCAGCCGCTTCCTCGACTTCTTCGCCGGGCACGCGCATACCGTCGTGCCCAGCTCGCCGCTGGTCCCCGCGAACGACCCGACCCTCTACTTCACCAACGCCGGGATGGTGCAGTTCAAGGACGTTTTCGTCGGCGAGCAGAGCCGCCCCTACAGCCGAGCCTGCAGCGCCCAAAAATGCCTGCGCGTCAGCGGCAAGCACAACGATCTCGAGACGGTCGGGCGCACGCCCAAGCATCACACGCTCTTCGAGATGCTCGGCAACTTCTCCTTCGGCGACTACTTCAAGCAAGAGGCGATCGCGCTGGCCTGGCGCTTCCTCACTGCCGAGATGGGTCTGCCCGCCGAACGGATGATCGCCACGGTCTTCTGCGGCGAGCAGGGCGTGCCGGCCGATGAGGAGGCCTTCGCGACCTGGCGCGACGCCATCGGCTTACCGGCCGAGCGGATCTTTCGCCTGGGATCGAGCGACAACTTCTGGGCGATGGGCGAGACGGGCCCCTGTGGGCCGTGCAGCGAGATCCATCTGCTCGCCGATCCGACCGTGTCGATGCGCGAGGCGCTGGCCGCCGGCGGCCCCGCCGTAGATGCGCGCTGGGTGGAGATCTGGAACCTGGTCTTCATGCAGTTCAATCGCCAGCCCGATGGCGTGCTGCAGCCCCTGGCGCGCACCGGCGTCGACACGGGCATGGGCCTGGAGCGCCTGACGGCGCTGGTCAACGGCTTCGCCTCGACCTACGACACCGACCTGCTGCGTCCGCTGATCGAGACGGTCAGCCGCCGTGCGGGCGTGCCCTATGGCGCGGCAGAAGCCACGGACATCAGCATGCGCGTCATCGCCGACCACGCACGAGCGACGGCGTGCTGCATCGCCGACGGGGTGTTTCCCGAGAAGGGCGGCCGCGAGTATGTGCTGCGCCGGATCATGCGGCGCGCGATCCGCCACGGCAAGCTGCTGGGCCTCGAGGAGCCCTTCTTCCACGAGGTCTGCGCCGCCGTCGGCGAGCGCATGGGTGACGCCTATCCCGAGCTGCGCGAGCGCGCCGAGGTCATCACCAAGGTGGTGCGCGCCGAGGAGACAGCCTTCCGCCGCACGCTCGACCGCGGCCTGGTTCAGCTCGAGCAGGCGATCGACGCCGCCCGCGGGGCCGCGAGCACGGAGCTCCCCGTGCCCTTCGTCGGCGACCTCTACGCGACCGCGGGCTTCCCGATCGACCTCACGCGCCTGATCGCCGAAGAGGCGGGGCTTCACGTGGACGAAGCGGCGGCGCACCGCTGGGTCGCTGAGACCCACGGGGCCACCGCGAGCAAGGTCGGCGAACAAGGCATCGCCGCGATCCACAAGCAGCTCGCCGAGGCCCATGGGCCGACCGAGTTCGTCGGCTACAGCGAGGAAGCAGCCGAGGGCACGCTGCTCGCCTTGGTCTGCGCCGGCGCGCTGGTCGAGCAGGCCCGCGCTGGCGACGAGGTCGAGCTGATCGTCGACCGCACACCCTGCTATGGGCGCTCCGGCGGCCAGGTCGGCGACAGCGGCACGGCCCAGAGCGCAGGGGCGCGACTGGAGCTGCTCGAGACGACCAAGCCCGACGGCGCGCTGATCGTTCACCGCGCCCGCCTGCTCAGCGGCAGCCTGCAGCGTGGCGAACGCCTGATGCTCGTCGTCGACGGCCCGCGGCGCCAGGCGATCCGCCTCAACCACAGCGCTACGCACCTGCTGCACCATGCGCTCCGCGAGGTGCTCGGCACCCACGTCGCGCAGAAGGGGTCCGAGGTCACGCCCGCCCACCTGCGCTTCGACTTCAGCCACTTCGAGGCCATGACGCCCGCGCAGCTGCGACAGGTCGAGGCGTTGGTCAATGCCGAGATCCGACGCAACGTCGCCAGTCGCACGGAGCTGAGCAGCTACGAGCAGGCACGGCAGGCCGGGGCGATGGCGCTCTTCGGCGAGAAGTACGGCGAGCAGGTGCGCGTGGTGCATATCGGCAGCGCCTCGACCGAGCTCTGCGGCGGCACCCACGTCGCGCGCGCGGGCGACCTGGGACACTTCCGCATCCTCAGCGAGGAAGCGCTGGCGCTCGGGGTGCGACGCATTGTCGCGCTGACGGGTGAGGGCGCGTTGGCGCTCGACCAGCGCTTCGAGGATCAGCTACGCGGCGTGGCGCGCCTGCTGAAGGCAGCCCCGGACGAGGTCGCGGAGCGGACCGAGCGCCTGCTCGGACAGCCCAGCTCCAGGAGCGCGGAGATCGCGCGGCTTCGGCGCCAGCTCGCGACGGGCGGCGGCGGCAGTGATCCGCTGCAGCGGGTGCGCACCGTCGCCGGCGTGCGCTTGCTCGCGCTGCGCACCGAGTCCGGTGACCCAAAGACGCTGCGTGACGTCGGCGACGCCCTGCGCAACCGCCTCGGCGAGGGCGTGCTGGTCCTCGGCGCCGAGCACGAAGGCAAGGCCACCCTGCTGGTGATGGTCAGCCCTGCGCTCAAGGATCGAGTGCATGCGGGCAAGCTGGTCGGCGCGCTGGCGCTCTTGGTCGGCGGCCGCGGAGGTGGGCGGCCGGACATGGCGCAGGCCGGCGGCCCCGAGCTCGCGCGCCTCGATGAGGCGCTGGAACGCAGCGAGGAGCTCCTCTCCGCGCTGCTCGCCGGCACGCAGAGCGGCAGCGCGGCCGGGTCAGGGGTGGCGACGCCATGAGCGAGGCCGGGCTCGCGGGAACGCGCCAAACCGTCGACGCAGCGCTGCTCGACGCCGATCGTGAGCTGCAGCGGCTGATCGCCTCGACGGGCCTCGATGAGGCCGCCCTCGCCAGCGCTTTGGCGCGAGCACGCGAGCGCGCCCGGAGCACCGCCCCACTGGACCATCCGCTCCCTGAGCTCGGCCTCACGACCGAGCTCGAGGGTGAGCCAAGCGTCGGCGTGGCCTTGCGCGAGGCGCTACGCCAGCAACGGCTGGCGCTGCTCAAGCGTCACGCCGTACGCCACGCGCCAGCGCCGCCTCCACCACCGCCGCTCGGGGCCACCAGCACCGATCCAGTCGTCGCCGCCCTGGCCCAGGCCGCGCAGAAGGTCACGCGCGTGCACTCTGGCGAGGCCGTCGCCAGCGGCTTCGACCTCAGCGATGCCTCCGCGGCCGCGGGCGTAGCCAATCCGACGATCGAGGGGATCCCCGAGGAGGTCTTTGCCGATACGGGCGAGTTCCGCGACGTCGCGTCGGCCACCGCCGCCCCGGCGCCGGCGCCGAACTCCGCCGAGCCGCCGCCGCCGACCTTGGTTGACGCGCTCTCGGAGGATACCGATCTCAATGGCTTCGAGCTCGACGAGACGATCGAACCCGATGGCTTCGACGATCCGCCGCACGCCGCCGAGGGGACACCGATCATGACCTCGGCCACGCCGACCGCCTCCGCACGCGACGCTCGCAGCCTCGACGAGGTCCTCGGCGGAGGCAGTGTCGCTGCGGCCCCACAGCCGCCGCCCGCCCCCGCCCAAGGCTCGACGCCCCCGCCAACGCGGGTCAAGAGCGGTCTCTTTCGGCGCATCTTCGGCAAGGACCCCAAGGACGGGAGCTAGTGCGAGCAGGGCCCCCCGAGGCGCGCGCCGGCGCCGCGCTCCGAGGGAGCACAAGGGGCGTGCGGCCCGGGCGGTCGAGCGGCGCGGGCAGCGCTTCCGGTTCACTACGGATCTTCGGAAGATAGCAGGAGTGATTCGCCGCGACAGTCGAAAGGTGGCAACTCGCACATGGGCGACCGTGCTTTGATTTCGGAGCCAATTGAGGTCCCAATCCCCTCGAATGGACCTGCCAATCCCTGAATCGCTCGTGGCATACATTTTGCTTTTTGATTCGCCGAAGAGCTTACTCCTCCTGCCGTAGTCCAAGGGTGCAGCACTGACTGACTGTGGCCGCGCAGGCAAAGGGGCGACCTGGCCGATATGGTGTCGAGCTTTCTCATGATCCGCTGTGTGCGTGGACCCGCCGATTGGGAAGCACCATGGCTCGTCGCGCCTAGAACCGAGCAACAAGCCAAGTCCGGGGGACACCTCGCGCCTTTCTTGGACGGCAGCGTGGGACGAAGAAGACGTTTCGGGCCTGCGAGCGGGAGCTGGGTCGCGTGATGCGCGGGATCGAGTACCAGACCGAGGTGGTGCTGCAGCACGGTCGAGCCGAGAAGATCCGCGGTCTCGCCGGCTACCGCGAAGTCGGTGCCAGGACCGTCACCCTCTCTTCGGCGCCAGAAGACCCGAGCAGCAGAGATCTGGGCGAGCGCTGCCCGCAGCGCCTGGATACCGTCAGGTATGCGCGTGCGGAGTGCGAACAGAAGGCGCTCACCGAGGAGCGGCACGCCGGGGTCGCCCCCGTCAAAGCGGTGCGCCCCGACCTCGAACGGGAGGCGTTGGCCGACGGCGCCGAGAATCACGGGCGCTACTTCGACGGTCCCAGATTGGTCAACACGACTCAGATCGTCGACCATGGTCACGCCGCCCAGCGCTGGCGGGCCGGGCCTGTGGCCTGCTATGGCGACACCGTCGACGGGCGTGCCCAATGCAAGCGACCTCGTATCATCCTGCGCGAGAAGGCCGGCGGGGTGAACGCGGTCATTGCCGAGTTCCGCCGACTGAATCGAATGCCTCGCCAACGGCAGTGCTCAGTCCGACGCAAGCTCCTGACGAGAGAGCGCAACTGCTTTTGCAAGCAACAAGAGCGCATGGACTACGCGCGCCGCGAAGCGAGCGCCACCTAACCGCAGCGGTGTAATCGAATCGGCGTGCAAAGCCCTCGCCTCACAGTATCTCAACCTCGCTCGAACGAACTGGATCGACGGCAAGCAGCGGGTCCTCACTGTTTTCGCAGCCTCCAACGAGGCCACCGCGAGGACCGCAGCTAGGCGCTCCTCGCCGGCTGATTTCGACGCAAGGTCGCCGTGCCGAAAGCAGTTCAACCCGAGCTGCTCGACTGCGCTGCGCGAGCGACGCACTCCCTATGACCACACAAACGGGACAAGACGAGCGACGGCAATCCAATCGCGCGCTCTTCCGCAATCTGCGCGACCGTGGCGTTTCGTTTCATGCGTCCATGAGCGACGGGAGAGGGGGCGATGTCTTGGCGAGTAGAGCAACCAAGCTGACGATGTTCTTGGCAGGCATCTTGGCCATCCCTCGCCTTGCACTCGGAGCCCCCGAGTCACGCACAGGTAGGCAGGACAACGGCCGCAGCGCTTCACCACCTTTGATACGCACCCAACGGGGGGGTGATAGGGCCGGCCTTCCTGAGACGGCCGCCAACCAGCGGCGCCAAGGGCTGCTATTACGGTCACCTTGCACGCCAGCCAAACCGAGCCGGCTTCACTCGAAGCTAGAGGTCGGCGGGGGTACGCCAGCGATCCCCGCAGCGACCTTGGCCGCGGAGTTGAGCTCGGGCCTTACGGTTCGCTTCAAGCAGCGGATCGTCGACGCATTCGATGTCAATCATCGCAATCATCCTTACCCGGCGTTCCCCTCTGTGCCAACGTTGGCTGAGACAGCCGCTCCTCGATATCTTTGTACTGACGGCGGAGAAACGGTGTCCCCAGCGTGCCCAAGCCATCCCCAATACCAGGTCGAGAGGTCGCCGCCGAGAGCGACGGCAGGCGGCGTGAGCCGGGCGTAGCAAGCTCGCCGCATGAGGCCGTGGCGCCGGGCGCGCGACGGCAGTTCTCTGCAGCCGAGAAGCTGCGGCTAGTGAAGGCGGCCGACGTGGCCCTCGCGAGCGGCGAGCGCGGCGCGCTGCAGGCGATGATGCGCAAGGAGGGCATCTACAGCTCCCACCTCGCGACGTGGCGGCGGCAGCTCGGCGTGGGTGGCGAGGCCGGCCTGGCCTCGCGCAAGCCGGGCCGCAAGCCGAAGCTCGACGCCAAGGACCGCGCGCTGCTCGCCGCCACCAAGGAGGTCGACAAGCTCAAGCGCAAGCTCCGGGTGGCCAACGCGCTCATCGACCTCCAAAAAAAAGCACACGAGCTACTGGGCCTGACGCTTCCCGAGCCGCCCGAGGACGAGACCTGATGCGGCTCGTCGAGCAACGCGAGGCCGGTGTGCCGGTCAGCGCGGCGTGCGCCGCGTTGGCCGTGGGCCGAGCGTCGCTGTATCGGTGGCGTCGCCCAGCACCACCCCCATCGCTGCCGGGCGTCCGCGTGCGTACCCCAAGCCCGCGCCGGCTCGACGACGCCGAGCGGCAAGCTATCCTCGATGCGCTCCACAGCGCCGAGTTCGCCGACCAGCCGCCGACGGAGGTGTACGCGACTCTGCTCGGGCGCGGCATCTACCTCGGGTCCATCCGCACGATCTATCGCGTGCTCGCCGCGGCTGGTGAGACCAAAGAGCGCCGCAATCAGCGGGCGCCGCAGCAGCACGCGATGCCGTCGTTGACCGCGACGGCGCCCAATCAGGTCTGGACGTGGGACATTACAAAGCTCGCGACGACGCAGAAGGGCGTGTTCTTGATGGCGTACGTCATCATCGACCTCTTCAGCCGGTTCGTCGTCGGTTGGATGGTCGCGACCAAGGAGTGCAAGCACCTCGCAGCCCAGCTCTTCGCCGAGACCATCGCGCGCCACGGCGTCGAGCCCGGCCTGCAGGTCCACGCCGACCGCGGGTCGGCGATGAAGAGCGACACCCTCGCGCAGTTGCTCGACTCGCTCAGCGCCTCGCGCAGCTTCAGCCGCCCTCGCGTGTCCAACGACAACCCGTACAGCGAGGCGCAGTTCAAAACCATGAAGTACCAGCCCGACTATCCCGGCTGCTTCGGCTCGGTGCTCCACGGCCGTGCCTGGCTCGGCGACTTCCTCGGCTGGCACAACGACGACCATCACCACGCGGGCCTCGCCCTGTTCACCCCGGCCGATGTCTTCTACGGCCGCGTCGCCGAGGTCGCCGCGACGCGCCAGGTCGCGCTCGACGCCGCGTACCGCACCCATCCTGAGCGCTTCCCCAACGGTGCGCCGCGCGTGCGGCTGCCGCCTGCCGCAGTGCACATCAACCCCATCGTCATCGAGGCCGTCGATATCGCCGCGCTGGCCATCGACAGCGCACCGGACCCGGTCACCGACGACTACGGTCCTGCGCCACCAAACCCAACTGCCACCGACATGCCGATGCCGACCGGGCCGACCTACGGGCGACCGGCCGCGGTGGCTATCGCTACATAGAATTCACGTGCCCACTGTCTCAACCGCGTTGACACGTTCCGGAACCGCGAGCTTGCCGGCGACCGCGCCCCAGCGAAACCCGACCAACCAACGGCGCGCAGTATGCGTGCCGGTCACCATCGGTAGCGGAGTTATCACAGGCCGCCGAGGAAGGCAGACCGATCACGTCGCCTGCGACAAGTTGCCGCATTGTCAGCGCTCCGCCGGTCGAGCTATGAAGGGCCCCCAAGAGCGGAGCAGAAGAAATGCGCGCACTCTCGATTCTTTTCGCAGTGTCCTGTGTGGTCGGGTTAGCCGGCGGTTGCGGTGGCGATGACGATGAAGGCAGCCAGGCTGCCAATCAGTCCACCGCCGCCGGGCTGCGCCTGACCCTGGTGTTCGAGTTCGACCCGCCCGTCGTTGGGCAGAACAGGCTCTCCGTTTCTGTCTCGGACGACGCCGGCGCACCCGTCACTGGAGCGCAAATCACGGTCGATCCGCAGATGCCGCACATGGGCCACGGATCGACCGAGGAGGCGACAGTCAGCGAGCTTGGTGGCGGCAGCTACGACGCCTTCCCCGTGACGTTTCAGATGCCGGGCATGTGGGAGGTGACCGTTGGCGCGACAAAGGGCGCGCTGAGCGCTAGCGAGACGATCAAGTTGATGGTGGAGTAGATCTGGCGTGCACGCGCCACGCGCCACCGCCTGGTTGCTGGCATGGGGGCTGCTCGCCGGCGCGGCCCGCGACGCGAATGGGGCCGCCTGTTGCATGTCAGCAACGGCGACTGGGCTGGGGCGCTTGCTGGCGTGGGAACAGCTGGCTGTTGGCTTGCGCAGCTCAGTCATCGGGGGCGTGGGCTACTGGGACCCGACTGGCCACTGGCGGGCCTACGGCTCGGGCTACAGAGAGCTGGAGTGGCGCTCCGAGCTCTGGAGCATGGTCGGTCTCGGCCGGCGGTGGTCGCTGTACGGGCGCCTGCCGTGGATTCTGGGCTACCGCCACGTGGGCAACCTGGGCGGCAACGTCGATGGGGGCCTGGCCGACGTGCAGGCCGGGGCGCGCTACGAGTTGCTCGGCATCGGCGAGTACCTGCGGCTGCCCGCCGTCGCCTTAGGCTGCGGCCTCACCCTTCCCACAGGGCGCACGGTCGAGGCCGCCGATCTGGGTGGGAGCGGCGTGACCAGCCGTGGCGTGTGGGTGGTCTCCGCGGCCGCAACTGTCGAGAAGACCTACCTGCCCTGGTTTGTCCGCTTGACCGTCGGTCTCAACGCCCCAGTGGCGCGGCGACAAGACAGCGGCAAGAGCCAGCGCTACGGTCTCGGCGTGCAGTCCGATCTCGCCGGGGGCCGCGAGTTGCTGCGCGATCTGGTTCTGAGCGTGACCGCGCGCTTTCTCTGGGAGGATGCGATCCGCCTGGACGGCGCGCAGGTCCCCGATTCCCGGCGGAGCGATCTTGGCCTAGGGGTGGCCCTGTCCTGGCGTTTCGACCCGCACTGGACGGCCCAGACGGCTTTCGATACAGGCGTCTTCGCCAGCGGCCTGGGCGACAACACGCCCGGTCGACTGACGGCAACTGTGGGGGTGCGCTATGGCTACTTTTAGTCCCGCTTCTGGCTGTGGAGAGCGGACCGCAGCCCCCTTGGCGAGGCCGGCACTGGGAATCCCGGGCTTCGACAGAGGCGTTCGTTTCCTCATGGTGCGGTTGTTGCCCCTGTGGCTGCTGTGGCTGCTGTTGCTGGCGGGCGCCTGCGCCGCCAGGCCAGCTGGCTTGGTCGCGCTGCCCAGTGAGGCTCTCGCCGCAATGCCGCTGAGACAGCTCGACGGGCGGGCGCTCGATCTCGCACAGACCGTGCGCGGGCACGACGCCACGGTGCTGGTCTGGTGGGCGACGCGCTGCCCCTGCGTTGCTCGCTACCAACAGCGTATCGAGGCGCTGGGGCGGTCCTTCCCGCCGGAGCGCGTCGCGTTGTTGGCAATCGCCAGCAATGCAGACGACGATCTGGCCACCGTCGCACGGGAGGTGCGCCGGCGGGGCATGCACACGTCGGTCGTGCTGGATCCCCGCGGGCAGTTGGCTCAGGCGTTCGGTGCGCGCACGACGCCCAGCACCATCGTGCTGAATCGGCGCGGCCAGGTGGTGTTCCACGGCTGGATCGACAACGAGCGCGAGCCGGGTGTCGCGGGCAGACAGCCCCATGCCAGACGCGCCATCGCGGCGACCCTCGCCGGGCGCACGCCGAACGAGAGAACGACCCCTGTCTATGGCTGCCTGATCACCAAACGCATCGGCGAGACCCAGAGCTGTCTCCCAGCTCCGGAGGCAGAGACATGCCACGCAGCTCACGACGAGGACTAGCCCGCGCGCCCTACCAGGTGGCCCTGGTAGCCGCACTGGTGGTCGGCGTTGGCTGCAGCGCCCATTCGCACGCCAGCGGGGCTCGCCAAGGGCCCTCCGTCAGTGCGGCGAGTCCCGCGCATGTCGCCCAGGCCGAGGCGCTCCCTGCACTGACCCGAAAGGCCACGGTGGCCTACGACCTCCGGGTTGCCGCAGGGCCAACGGCGCGCCCCGGCCAACCGTGCGTCGCTACTGTGCAGGTCATCGCCAAGAAGCCCTACGAGATCACCGCCGACTACCCGGCTCAGTTGACGGTGCGAAGCGGCGACCTGCGGCAGCGGCTGACGGCTGCCGACGCCTCGATCGAGGCCGAGCGGCTGACGTTCACGCCCACCTTGGCGTTTGACCGTCCCGGTAGGTACGAGGTGAGCGGCGAGCTACGCTTCAGCCTTTGTGATCGGCAAAGCTGCCTGCTCCGGCGCGAGTCGGTCAGCTGGACTGTGCACGTCCCGGGGTCGCCCTAGTTCATCTTCTCCGGCTTGAGGATCTCGCGCAGCGCGTCGGCCTTCTCTGGCTTGAGCAGTTCCTCCACTGTGCCCGCCGGAAGCTTTTCGAACGCCGCGTTGGTCGGGCCAAAGACGGTTAGCGGCCCGGAGGCTGCCACAGAGGTGACGTAGTCGGCCGCCCTCACCGCTGCGACGAGCGTCGTGTGGTCTCGAACACGTGCTCATGCGCTGGTCAGCGTGTTGACCGGCGACCGAAACCCAGGTTCGGCGACCGACGGCGACCGACGGGCGACCGAGAGGGTTCGGCGACCGAGAGGCGAAATGCTCGTCCGCCTGCGCCTCGGGCACCTCGTTGATCGGGACCAGATGGCTGCTCGCATCGACCCCAGGCCCGCCGCGTAGGTCGTTTTGTATCTACGGCTTGATCCGGAGTCGCTTGATTTCAGCTATTTGCGCGTTGGGGTGGTCAAGATGGGGGTAAACCATGCGCCCTTGTGCGCGCTGGTTGACGTCGCGCGGGGCTTCGGTAGAGTGCGCCTGTCTTGGGCGATGCTGCCCTGCGAGGGTGGCTGGGTCGGACGCGGCGCGTGGGCCGCGTAGGGAGGCGGGGAAGCATGCAGCGCAAGTTCAGCAGGCAGGGCAAGTTCATCGTTGTCGGTGCCGTCATGCTCACCCTCGCCCTCTTGGGCACCACCGCTGACGCGCGGCCGGCTGGTGGCGGCGAGCGCGGCGAATCGGGTCCTCTCACTCGGCTTTTCGCGCGCGCCTCAGGTTCGTCGGGAGGAGTCACGGCGCTCGGGCGCTTTGCCCTTGTTGCCGCGCTCGCCACGCTCCCGCTCCAGGGCTGCGAACGGGCTGGCGCCGTGTCCAGCGCCGGCGTCGGCGTTGACAGTGTTCCCTTTCTGCAGGTCGGGCTTGCGACGAGACGCGCACCTGACGCCGCGGAAGGGAGTGCCCTCCCGCGCGCGGCTGTCCCGTCCCGCCCGCGCCGCGCGACCTCCGTGGCCACCATGACTTCCGTGATTTCCGCGCCGAAGTCGATGGCCGTTGCGCGGGCCAACACGTCGCCAGCCTCCGCTGGGTCGCGAGCGCACCATCGATAGGCTCTTGACGCGCGCAGCCTGACGCGCGGACCTGGCTGGTTCATCACTGGTTCATCACTGGTTCAGCACTGGCTGGCCGGTCGTGGCCAGCCGCTGCGGTGGCCAGCCGGTGGCCAGCGGGTGGCCACCGGTGGTGCGTGCTCGCCCTTATCGGCGCGCCGCGAGCAGGTAATCGACCAGCTCGGCGAAGCCCTCGCCCCCGGCGGCCCGCGTGAGGTAGGCCGGCAACGGGGTGATGCGATGTGCCAGGCGTTGCAGGTTGGCGACGCCGCAGGCGTGCGGGAAGGCGGCGAACATCGGCGCGTCGTTCGGCGAGTCGCCGACGAAGGTCGCGCGCTGCGGATCGAGCTCGCGGCCGCGCAGCTCGCGGCTCCAGCGCTGGCACATGCTCAGCTTGTCGTGCGTCCCCAGCCAGCCATTGACGTGTATCGAGCTGATCTTGGCCACGGCGCCGTGCGCGGCGAAGATCTGCACGATCCGGTCGACCGCAGCCTCCGGCAGTGGCGCCACCTCTTCGGCGATGTCGATCGCCAGATCGCAGCAGCGGTAGGCCTGGTCGGCAGCGACACGACAGCCGGGGACCTCGGCCAAGACCTGGCCGCGGATCGCGGCGAGGCGCGCGTCGGCCGCCGCGGGACGCGGTGCGAAGAGGCGGCGCAGCGTGCCGTCGACCAGCGCGAAGGCCAAGGCGCCGTTTTCGCCGATCACCGCGTGCACGGGCCATTGGCGCGCGAGGTGGTCGCACCAGCCGGCCGGCCTGCCGGTGACCAGCACGACGTCGAGGCCCGCCTCGAAGGCGCGCCACAGCGCGGTATACGCGGCCGCCGGGATGCGGCCAGCGCTGGTCAGCGTGTCGTCGATATCGGTGAAGAGCGTGTCGATGCGGTTGGCGACCGCGGCAGGCATCGTGCTGAGGGGCTGCATAGGACTCCCGCTCGGGCCGTCGTCGGCGCTAGGATAGCTGCAATGCCTCGTCCGCGCACCGTCCTCGCCAGGCTCGCGCTCGTACTGCTGCTGCCAGCCGCCGCGTCGGCAACCAGCGGCTGCGCGATCGACGACTGTGCGCGGCCCGCCGTCTGTTGCGCGAGTTGCGAGGCGACGACGGTGCGCCAGGCCTCCTGCGCCTGCGCGGCGGACGAGGTCTCGGCGCTGGAATGTCCCAAGCGCTCGGCCTGTGCGCTGACCCACTACGTCGGCGACGAGGCCGCCGTGTGCTGTCGCGGGAGCTGCGCCAGCGCCGCGAGCTACGACGCGGCGAGCGGACGCTGCGAGGGCGAGGATGCCTATCTGCACGAATGCACGGTCGAGAGCGCCTGTTTGCAGGGCTACCGCGCGCGCCGGCTCGGCACGCTCTATCTACCCTGGCAGGCCGAGGCCTCCGGCAGCGGCACGTTGCTGACGGGGATCTGGGCCCACGACGCCGCGGAGGCGTGGGCCGTCGGTTTGCAGGGGCGTGTGCTGCACCGGGGCGCCGAGGGCTGGCGGGCGGTGGAGGCGCCGACGACCGAGCACCTCACGGCCGTGTGGGGCAGCGCGGCCGACGATGTGTGGGCCGTTGGGTGGAACGGCACGTTGCTGCACTATGACGGCGAGCGCTGGCTGCTGCATCCGACGCCGACCACGGCGCATCTGCTCGCGGTCTGGGGCCGCTCCGCGACGGAGGTCTGGGCAGCGGGCGCCGAGGGCACCTTGTTGCGCTTCGGCGGCGCGGTCTGGGAGCTGCAGCCGCTGCCGACGCGCGCGCTCTTGACCACCGTGCGCGGCGGCGTGGGGGGCGAGCTTTGGCTGGCGGGTGACGCTGGCACCGTGCTGCGCGGGGATGGCGAGGGCTGGACCGTCGAAGCGACGCCCGTCACGGCGCCGCTGACCGCGCTCTGGGTCGGTGCAGCCGCCGACGACGTCTGGGCCGTGGGACGGAGCGCCACGCTGCTCCGCCGCCAGCAAGGTGAGTGGCGCACGCTTGATGAGCCCGTGCCTGGCCTGGCCGCCGATCTGACGGCGATCTGGGGTGATGGCGAGGCAACCTGGGTCGTCGGCGATCAGGGCGTGATCTTGCGCAGCGGCGGCGAGGGCTGGCAACTCGTGACCTATTTCGCCGGCCCGGCGCGGATCGACTTGCTCGGGCTTTGGGGCGCCGGCGAGGGGCTCTGGGGCGTCGGCACGGGCGGCACGATTCTCCACTACGAGCGTCCGTGAGCCCGACAAACCTGCCCGCGCTCGGGGCCTGATCTATACTCGGCCAGGTTGCCAGCCAAGCGCGCATGAGCCGAGAGCGAGACAAGTCCTCACCTGACCCGGTCGCGGAGATCGTCAACCGCTATGGGCGGCGCGCGTCCAGCGCACGACGCGACGCGGGTGGTCGCTTCTGGCAGCGTCTGGCCGAGTCGGTCTCACGGGAGCCGACGGTCAGCCGTGAGGCGATGCGCACCACGCGCCCATCGGTCGGGGGAGCGCCGGCGGTTGGCGCGTTCTCCGCCGAGCTGGACGCGCCCAGGGCGCCGCCGCCACCGGCGGGAGCACGCAGCAGCTCCGACGACGATCTGGGCGACATCGACATCGACCTCGGCCTTCCCGCCCGGGCGCCCTCGGGAGCGCAGGCACGCGTCCCGACGCACCCAGACGCGTACCTGCCGGCCGCTGAGCGTGCACCGTCAGCGCGTGCCCTGCCCGTCGCTGAGGCCGCGGCCGCAGCCGCAGCCGCGGGCGCGGCGCAGATCGAGATCACCTTTCCCGACGGGTCGACGCTCGCGCTGGCCGGTCGGCGCCTCGAGGGCCCCGAGGGGCGGCTGCGCCTGCAGGCGGCCGATGCGCCGGGCAACCCGCGTTGGCTGCTCGACGCCCTGAGCGCCTTGGCGCGCGGCACGCAACACGCCTTGCAGCGGGTGGCGGCAGCCCGGCGGCCCGACGACGCCGACGCGGCGCCGCCCTCGCCCACGCCACGCCCTCCGACCGCGAAGGCCGAGGCGCCCTCGTTCGCCGCCGAGGGCCAGGGCCCCGACCCGCGCGAGCCGCAGCTCGATGACCTGTTCTTGCCCGAGGGACTGCTGGCCGCGCTGGCCGGCGGCCCGCTCGCCGCCGTCGAGGGTGAGGCGCTGCCGCTCTGGGATGGCTTGCCCGCCTTGCCCGACGCCACGCTGGCGGCGCCGCTCGAGGCCGTCGAACCCGCCGGGTCGCCCCCGCGGCCGCATCGGTCCTCCGTGCGCCTCGGGGGTGCAGCAGCGGAGCAGGGCAAGCTCCCCACCCCTGAGGAGCCGCAACCGGCTCTACGACCAAGCGAGCGGCAGGCCTTCCGCACGCCCTCGTCGGCCGGCCAGCAGGCGGCGAGCGATGCCCCGCCGACGCAGCCCGGCAAGCGGCGCCGGCCGACGGCGGGCCCGGCTGGCGAGGCGCCGACCTCCGAGCGTGTGCGGCCCGCGCGCCCGCCGCGCCGCGCCGAGGCCGCGCCACCCCCCCCCGAGGCGCCGACCTCAGCGCCGTCCCCTCGGCCTCAGAGCGCCGAGCTGCGGGCGATCGCCGGCCCCGCGGTCCCCCCCCTGGGTGGCGCCGGCGACGAGCGCGCGCGCACGCGGCCCGCGCGGCCGACGCACCACAGTCGAGCGGCGACCGGTGCCTCGGCGCCAGCGGCTCGCGCTTCGGCCCGGGCGCCGGCGCTCACGGTCGGCGTCGACCTCGGCAATACCTACGCGCGCGTCGGCTTGATGCGGCGGCAGATGGAGCTGCTCGGCGACGCGGAGGGCCGGCGCGCACTGCCCGTCGTGGTCGGCTTCCCGCAGCGCGATGAGGTCGTCCTGGGCTGGGACGCGCGCGAACTGCGCGGCGAGCACCCCGAGCAGACGGTGGCGCACTTTACGCGCCTGTTGGGGCTCTCCAAGGCTCAAGCGGAGCGCGAGGGTCTGCTCGACGCGGCGAGCCTACCGGCACGCGGCGGCCGCGACGAGGAGCTCGTCTTCGACGCTCATCGGCGCGAGCTATCGGCCGCGCGGCTGGTCACGCTGCTGCTGGCGCAACTGCGTGCCGTCGCCAGCGAGGCGCTGGCCCAGCCGATCACCGACGCCGTGGTGAGCGTGCCGCTCGGCCTGACGCGTCGGCAGCGCGTGCTCTTGACCGAGGCCGCGGGGCAGGCGGGTTGGGCGCGCTTCTCGCTGATCGACGCCCCGTGGGCCGCGCTGCACGCCTGGGGACTGGATCAGCATCCGGGCGTCGTGGCGGTCTATGATCTCGGCGGCTCGGGCTTCGAGTTCTCCGTGCTGCAAACGGGACCGCCGGCGCAGCGGCGCGTCCTCGGCATGGCCAGTGAGACGGGGGTCGGCTCGATGCTGCTCGACGGCGCGCTGGCCGGGCGGGTGGCGGAGCGCTTCGGTCGCGCCACCGGCATCGACCTGCGCGCGCGTCCGGCGGCGTGGCAGCTGCTGCTCGCGGCCTGCGAGGACGCGAAGTGCCAGCTCAGCGAGCGCAATGCGGTCCAGGTCGTGGCGGGTGAGCTGCTCGAGCCCGAGCTGCTGGCCGAGGCGCAGCACTCGATGGGCTTGGCCTACCGGCTGACGCGCAAGGAGCTCAGCGAGCTGGCGAGCGTCGTCGTCGATCGCTCGCTGGGCGTGGTGGTGCGCGTATTGGTCGAGGCGGGGCTCGCCTCCGACGCCTTGAGCGCCGTGGTGCTCTGCGGTGGCGGTGCCCTGAGCCCGCTGGTGCAGGATGCGGTGGCCGCGTTCTTTGGGCGCGAGCCCTTGGCTCACGATCCCCAGCTTGCGGGCGTCCACGGCGCGGCGAGCCTCGGCGCGTCAGGTGACGAGAGCGCGGTGGAGCTGACCCGCCGCGATGACTGAGCCGAGGCTAAGCCGAGGGGCCGGCTGCGGCCTTCCCTCCCTACCGCTGCCGCCGGCGCTGCTGCCCCTCGCCGCCTTGCTCGTGTGCCTGGCGGTGGTGCCGAGGTCTTCGACGGCTGCCACGGTCGACGCCCGAGGCCGGCTGCGCTGTCGCCCACGGGCCAAGCGCGTGCTCTGGGTCTCACCACGCAGTCCGCGGATCGGCGACCCGCTGCGCTTGCTCGCGGCCGCGGAGCGCGATTACCCGCACGCCGCGTTGGCGCTGCTGGGGCCAGCCGGCTGGCAACGGCTGGCGACCTCCAAGGGCGGTGGTCCGCCCCATTGGTGGGCGGCCGAGCTTCCTGCTGCCACGGCCGCGCCGCTTCAGCTCGCGCTGCTCAGCGCCGCCGACGAGCCCCTGATTTGCGCCACCCTGCGGATCAGCGCGCGCCCCGCCCGCCTCTCGAGCAGCTCCGCTCGCGGTCTCGAGGCCGCCGTCCATCCGCGTTGGCCGCTGCGGGCGGAGTGGAGCTGGGCCACCGAGGCGCTCTACGCCGCCTGGGTCGAGCACCTCTTCGCGGCGCCGGCCGACGCCGGAGAAAATTGGCGGCCGAGCTGGTCGCCCTTGCATCAGGTGCTGCGTGATTCTCAGCGCAACTGGCTCCACAACCATCTCGGGCTGGGCGAGGACGGCCCCGATCCGCAGCGAGCCGTGGTGGCCGAGCCGGATTGTGCGGATCTGCCGTATTTCCTGCGGGCCTACTTCGCCTGGAAACTCGGCCTGCCCTTCGGTCTACGGCATTGCGACCGCGGTGGCGCGGCCCGGCCGGCGCGCTGCGGACCGCTGCAAGCGCCCGTGGCAGGTGCGGCCCCGCTGGTCGGCGCGAGCGCGGCGCAGGACTTCTCGCGCTGGCTGCGGCAGGAGGTCAGCCTCGTCCACTCGGGGGCCGGTCGCACCGCCGGCGACGACGATGCGACGGACTTCTATCCCCTCCCCTTGACCCGCGCGGCGCTGCGGCCGGGCGCGGTCTACGTCGACCCCTACGGCCATTTGCTGGTGGTGGCGCGCTGGCAGCCCCAGGGGTCGCCGGGGAGCGGGGTGCTCTACGCGATCGATGGGCATCCGGATCTCTCGGTCGGGCGCAAGCGCTTCTGGCGCGGCGCCTTTCTCTTCGTGCCGGGGGCCGAGGGCGGCGCGGGCGGCTTCAAGGCCTTCAGACCGCTGCGCCTGGTCGACGGCGCGCTGGTCGCGCTGACCAACGAGGCGCTCCGCCGCGAGCAGGCCTTCGTGCCGCCCTCGCTCGAGCAATACCAGTTGGGCACCGAGGCCTTCTACGCGCGAATGGATCGGCTGATCAATCCGCGGCCACTCGTGCCGCAGGAGGCGCTGCTCGAGCGCCTTCGCGCCTTGCACGAGCTGATGCTCGAGCGCGTCGAGGCTGTCGCCGCCGGCGAGCGCTACCTGCAGCAGCAAGGGTGGCCCGTGGTCGCGATGCCGGCGGGGCCCCGCATCTTCGAGACGCGCGGACCGTGGGAGGATTTCTCGACGCCGGCCCGCGACCTGCGCCTGCTGATCGCGATCGACGAGACGATCGGCTTCCCCGCCTACGTGGCGCGGCACGCCAAGCGCTTCGCCTGGCCGGCGGGGGAGAGCGCCGCGGCGGTGCGGGCCGCGCTCGAGCGCTTACTCGCCCAGCAGCTGGCCGCGGCCGAACTGAGCTATCAGCGCAGCGATGGCCTGCGCCAGCCGCTGACGATGGCCACCGTGATCGCGCGCCGCGAAGCGCTCGAGCTGGCCTACAACCCGAACGACTGCGTCGAGCTGCGCTGGGGCGCCAGCGGCGACGAGCTCGCGGCCTGCCAGCGCCACGCGCCGGCCGAGCAGCGCGAGCGCATGGACAGATATCGCGCCTGGTTCGCGCGCCGCCAACGCCCACCCCTGCGCTGAAGGCCTCGTCGGCGTCGAGCGATCAGGGCGGCGCCACCTCATCGACGCGGGGACCATAGAGCCGCTGGCGCAGCAGCGCGCGCAGCCCGGCACGGTCGAGGTCGACGGGTCGGCGAGCGCTCGCGAGCTGGTCCAGCGGGCCCTGGAGCCGGTCACGGGCGGCGAGCACGGCGCCGATGTAACGGCGGCTGTAGCCGGGCAGCAGGGTGCCCCGTGCGACCCAGCGCTGCACCCGGCTCGGTCCCGTGTGGTAAGCGGCGAGCGCCAGGTCGACGCGTCCGTCGAAGCGCTGCAGCAGGCGCGCGAGGTAGGCGGTGCCGGCCTCGATGTTGAAGGCGGGATCCTCGAGCTGCGGCGAAGGCCAGCGCAGGCGCAGGGCCAGCGCGGCGGCGGTGCGTGGCATCAGCTGCATCAGCCCACGGGCGCCGACCGAGGAGCGTGCGTCGACGCGAAAGCCCGACTCGACCTCGATCACCCCGCGGACCAGCGCCGGATCGACCGCATGTCGCGCGCAGGACTGCTGGACCAAGCGCTCGAGGGCCGCGAGTTCCGACGCTTCAGACCCTGCGCCGGGCCCCCGGGCCCGCTGCGAGGTCGCACAGCCTGCCAGGCTGGCCGCCACCAGCAGCGCAAGCCCGCTCCTCCCAGCGCGGTTGGCCGAACGCATCACCGCAGCATGGAAGCGGCGGTAGGCACGGTCAACAAAACCTGGCTAGCCGAGTCGCCAGCACCGCCATCGAAAGCGAAGCAGTCGAGAGATATCGGCACATCCCAGGCCATTGGCCCTCCGGCACATCGTTTGCTGAGCGCATGGACCAGGATTTGCCTCGGAGCGCCTCTTGCCACCGTCCGTGATGCCGCGACGATCGAGTTCCCGCGCCAGCGTGATGCTCGCGCTGGCCCTGATCAGCCTGCCTGCGACGGCGCGCGCCCTGCGCTGCGAGCGCGGGCTGGCCGTGCGGGTCAACGACGCCGGGTTGCGTTTTATGGCCGAGGCGCTGCGGGCCGCGTTGCCGCCGACCGTGGATCTGCCCGCGATCGCCGCCGTCGTCTTCGATTGGCCGCTGACCACGGCGGACGCGCGAATCGAGCTGCCCACGGTGCCGCGCGCGATCGCCATCCGCCAGCTCGACGTCGCGTTGGTCGGAGACGTGCTGCGTCTCAGCGGCGCCTTCGATGTCAACGTGCAGAGCCCCTTGACCGTGGTCAATCCCTACGCCGGCTTCGGCAGCGTCACCTGTCAGGCCGACGTCGTGTTGCCGAACCTGCGCTTCACGCTCGATCTCACGGTCGGCGGCGCCGGTGATCGCGTGCAGCTCACCCCGAGCAACGTGCGGGTCGAGGCCGCCGGCGCTGGCAGTCACGCGCAGCTCGCCGGCTGCGACACGCTGCAGCTGCTAGCGCAGGCGGTCGGCGCGCTGAAGGAGCAGACCGTCGAGCAGCTCCGCGCTTGGCTCGAGCGCTTCGCGCGCGGGGAGGCGGCGCGCCTGACGGAGACCTGGCTGGCGCAGGCGGCGACCCTGGCGGGGCAGGCGCAAGGCATCGCCTTCAGCACCGAGGTCGTCGCCGCGAGCAGCGCGGGTGGTGCGCTGCTGACCGAGGCGAGTGCTTCCTTCGAGCTGTCGACGAACGCTGGACCGCGCTGTGCCGTCGCCGCCCTGCGCCCCCCCGCCCCGCCTGTTTGCGCGCGGCCCGTGCCGCCACCCACCGACCGCACGGGCGCCATGTACGCCGTGGCGATCAGCGATGGCCTGCTCAACCAGGCGCTCTACACTGCCTGGTCGGCCGGTCATCTCTGCCTCGACAGCGCCTCCGCGCTCTTCTCGCGCGTGGTCGGCTCGCCGGAGCTGCTCGTCGCCGCGCTTGGGCTGCCCGTGGGCACGCAGCTCGCCTTCACCGTCGGCCTGGCGCAGCCCCCGCGGATCGATCTCTCGGTGGGGCGCGGTGCCGAGCTGCGCCTCGAGGGGATGCAGCTGATCGTCTCGGCCACCCTGCCCGGCGCGGGGCGCGGGTCCTTCACCGTGCACGCCGACGCCAGCGGCGCCGCTCGACCCTGGATCGATCCCCTCTCGCACGGGCTGGTCCTGGCGATCGGTCCTGTTGGCCTGACGCGCCTGCTCGTGCAGCCACAGTCCGGTCCGGGCCTCGCCCTCGATCCCGCGCGGGTGCAGGACTTCATCGCCGAGGTGGTGGTGCCCTTGTTCGAGGCGCGCCTCGCCGCGCTGCCGCTCTCCCCCGTCGTCGTGGACGCGCGCCGCTTCTTGCTCGAGCTCAAGCACGTCTTCGTCGGTGACGGCTATTTGGCGCTCCACGCGGACGCGCATCCCGTCGTTCCGACCGCGCCTGACAGCCTGCCACCCGAGACGGCGCTGACCTCGCCATGGGTCCCGTTGATCGGTCCGCGGCTGCTGACGCTCGCGCTCGCTGGCTCGGATAACGCGACGCCGGCCCCGCTCTTGCGCTTCGAGACGCGGGTCGACCGCGGGGCCTGGAGCGGACCGCGCTTCGGCGCGCAGGCCGAGCTGGCCCTGGGCGCCGGCGCCCATCTGATCGAGGTGCGCGCGGTCGATCTGACCGGCAACGTCGATCCGACGCCGCTGGCGCTGCCGCTCACCGTCGACGCCGTACCGCCGACCCTGGAGATCACCTCGACCCCGGGCGCGCTACAGGCCGACGGCGTGGCCTCCGTGCGCTTCCGCGGCGCGGACGACCGCACGCCCGTCGAGCAGCTCGAGCTCAGCGCCGAGCTTTGGCGCGTGCCCGATGGCGGGGGGGCGCCGGAGCTGAAGCGCGCCGAGCGGCTGTCCAGCGGCGCGCAGAGCGCGCGCCTCGCCGTTGGGGGTGAGGGCGTCTATCGCCTGCGCGTGCTCGTGCGCGATCAGGCAGGCAACGTGACGTCGGCGGACCGCGGCTTCGTCATCGACCGAGGCGGCTGCGCGCTGGCAGGGCAGGGCGCTGGCTCGCGCTCCGGGCTTGCCTTGCTGCTCCTTGCCGGTCTACTGCTCGGGGCGCAGCGGCGCGCACGCCGCCGGGGAGCGGACCATTTCCGACCGACCAGCGTCCGAGCGAGTCGTGCCCGTGCCACTCGTCTTCGAACGAGCAGCGATGAAGGGTAGCGCGGGCGCTCGAGCGTCTGCCCCATCGTCTTGGCGTCGCCGCCGCAGCGCGTTGCTGGTGGGCGCGGTGCTGCTCTGCGGAGGCTTGGGCTCGCTGGCGCAGGCCTCACCAGTGGGCACGATCTTCGCTGGAGCGGCGGCGGCAGATCCCTCCGCCGTCTACTGGAACCCCGCGGCGATGACGCTGCTGCAGGGAACGCGCGCGCTCTTCTTCACCGGGGTCTACAGCACCAGCGTGCGCTACCAGCGCGCGAGCCCGAGCCTCTTCGATGGCTCGTACTACCCGGAGGCGCAGTTCACGATTGCCAGCGCCCGGCCGACCTTCGCCCTGGTGACCGACGCGGGGCTGCGTGACTGGCGCTTCGGCCTCGCCTTTGGCATTCCGACGATCGACGGCGTCAAGTGGTCGTACAACGCTCAGGGGCGCCCCTCGTCGACGCGCTATCACGGGCTCGATCCCTTGCTCGGCGAGTTCCTGATCACGGCGGCCGCGGCCTATCGCGTGACGCCCTGGCTCTCGCTCGCCCTCGGCTTCGACGTCGCCGGCGCGCTGATTCGGCATCGGTTGATCGTCGACTTCGGCGCGCGGACCAACCAGGTGATCTGCGCGCGGCTCGGCGCACAGACCTGTCCGATCAACGCGCCCTTCGCGCGGGAGGACCCGGCCAACGACGGCCGGGTGAATGTCGACGGCTTCGGCTGGGGCCTGGGGCTGACGGCAGGGGTCCTGCTGGCGCCGCTCCCGTGGCTGCGCCTCGGCGTCGGCGTGCATCAGAACGCCGGGGAAATGCAGCTTCCCACCGACACGAGCGTCAAGGTCCCGCCCGCGATCGCCAGCTTCGTCGCCCAGAGCCTGCCGGGCGTCGCGCTGCCGCCGCTGCGCGCCCACGCCGATCTGGCGGTGCGGATGCCGGTGATCGTCACGGCCGGCCTCGCGATCCTACCCCTGCCGCGCCTGGAGCTCGGCGTCGACCTGCATTGGATGGACCTGTCGACGACGCGCACGATCATCGGCATCGTGCGGCGCAGCAACACCGAGCTGATCAAGGACGTCGTCCTGACGAAAGGGCGCACGGATTATTACTTGCTCGCGTTGCGCGGGGCCTACCGCCTGCTGCCTGAGCTGACGGTGGGGCTGCGGATCGAGTACGGCGCCAATACGCGGCCCGAGGAGTTCGTCACGCCGACGAGCATCGACGCGCATCGCATCGTGCTCAGTGCCGGCGTGAGCTGGGACGTATTGCGCTGGCTGCGGCTCTACGGCGAGTTCTCGCACTACGTCATCGCCAGCCGCGACATCAGGTCGAGCCGCTTCGCCCCGAATCCGAACCCGACGACAGCCTTGGAGCAGAGCTTCGACCTGCCCTCGCCGATCGGGCGCTATGTGCCGTCGGCGGAGTCGATCGGCTTCGGTGTGGAGCTGAGCTTCTGAGCGGGGCAACCGAGCGGAGCGCGGGCGAAGACGTACTCGGTGACCGCTGAGCCGCCGATCAGGTGCTGCTGGATGATGCGCTCCATCACCTCGACGTTCAGTCCGCGGTACCAGATGCCCTCGGGGTAGACGACGGCGATTGGCCCTTGCTCGCAGACGCGCAGGCAGTCGACCTTGTTGCGGAGCACGTGGCCGCGCCCCGCTGGCGTCGCGAGCACCGCCTCGGCAGCCACCGCCTCACCGCCGCCCCAGCCCGGTGGTTTGCTGCTCAAGCCCAGCTCGTGGAGGCGCCGCTTGAGGTAGCTCCAGACGCGCTGCCCCTCCTCGCGCGTCGCGCAGCGCGCCACCTTGGCCTCGGCGCAGACGAGGATGTGGCGCTGGTTCTGTCCGAGCGCCAGCGCGCGCGCGATGCCGTCGAGTCGTTGGGTGGGGGAGGCGTCGGCCATGAGCTGAGCGGTTGCGCCCGCGCTACTTCTTGAACAGGCGCTCGAGGTTCGCCAGCGCCGCCGCCCGCGTGCTCGGCCGGGGCCGGTCGCCGCCGCCGGCGCCGCCCCGTGCGCCGGGGCCCTCTGCCACACCACGACGCGCCTGCGTGCGCAGGCTGAGCGCGATGCGGCCGCGCGCGCTGTCGATCGAAAGCACGCGCGCCGTGACCTGCTTGCCGATCGTGACCACCTCGCTGGGGTTGCTGACGAACTCGTCGGAGAGCTCGGAGACGTGGACCAACCCCTCCTGGGGCAAGCCGATCGAAATGAAGGCGCCGAAGTGCGAGATGTTGGTGACGACGCCATGCACCGTCATCCCGGCGCGCAGATCGCCGAGGGAGCGGACGTGGGGGTTGAGCCGCGCAATCGACGCTTGGCCGCGGGCGGCCGGTGCGCCGGGCTGCATCGGTCGCGAGCGGCGGCGCTCCAGGCGCACGAGCTCGACCGTCTCGGTCAGCGCCGCACGCAGGCGCTCGGTGTCGAGGTCGGCCTGGTACTCGGCGAGCCCGATGCCCACCGGATCGACAGCGCACCACTCCTTGAAGGGATCGAGCGCGCGACGCGCCAGCACCAGCGCCGAGGCTGCCGCGGTGCCGAGGCGCAGCGGCGGCTGGAGCAGCGGCTGGCGGGCCTCAGCCAGCGCGGCGGGGCGGATGCGTACGATCTGCAGCCCGGCGGCGGAGAAGGGCGCCTCGACGCTGTTGAGCAGCTCGGCGATCGGCGTGCTGGTCGGCAGCACGACCTGGCTGACCGCGTGCTCCTGGAGCAGCGCGAGCGCCTTGTCTTGCCACTGGCCCTGCGCCTTGAGCAGGTGTTGCGCGACCAGGTCGCCCTCGCGCTCGACGATCACCACGGCCACGGTCGGCGCGCCGCCCGAGAGCAGATAAAGCGCGCCGAGGCGCCGCGCCGGCAATGGCGCCGTACGCAGCAGGCCGTTGAGGCTCTCGCAAGCGGTCTGGATCGCTTCCTGCTCGGCCTCGTGGTCGAGCAGGGCGAAGACGCGACGCGGCAGCTCGTCGAGCACGAGCTCCGCGAGCAGCGAGGCATCACTGCGCTCCTCGACCGCGGGCCCGAGCTGGGTTCGGTAGAGGGCCGCCTGGGCCAGCAGCTCGTCCAGCGGCAGCTCGAGCGCGAGTGCCAACGCGCGGGCGCGCTCGCCCCGTCGTAGCGCGAGCCAGCGGTGTCCCGCGCGCTCGGTCAGCGCCAGGCTCGTGCCGACGTGGACGTCGAAGGTGGCGGCGGCGCGGGCATCGCCACCTTCGAGCGCGCTGCAGCGCACGGTGCCCCGCTGGCGCGTCAGTCCCAGGCAAGCGCGCCAGAGCTCGAGGCCGGCGTAGAGCGCCCGCAGGGAGGGGTCGGCCTCAGGGTCGGCCTCAGGGTCGGCCTCACCGGCCCCCTCCCCGGCCGCGACCCCCTCCGCCGCAGCCCCTGGCGCGGGGTCAGCCGGTACCGGGCGCGAAGCGGCGAGGGGCAGCAGCGCGGCCACGCGCAGCAGGGCATCGAGCTCGTCCGGCGTCTGGGTCGCGTCCAACGCTGCCGCGGGGAGGGGCGGCTGACGGACCTCTTGGCGGCTCTGCTCGATCGCGCTGCGACGCTGGCGCCAGGCGCGCCACAGGCGGCAGGTCGTGACCAGGCGTCGCAGGGTCTCCACCGGCAGGTGGCCGAAGTCGTCGCCGTAGTGGCTCAGCAGGTCAGCCGCCGAGTGACCCCGGGCGGTAAGGGTCGCCGCGTGTTCGGTGAGGCTCTCGGACAGGCCCTCGAGCTCTGTAGCTCGGGTCGCCCTGAGGAAGCGCGCGAAGCTCATGGTGTCAGTCCTCGCGCACGAGCGGGCCGCCGCCGCCCTCGTCTGCGCCCGTCGCGGACGACGAGGGGCGCTCGAAGCCCAGCGCGCGCAAGACGTCCGTCTCGTCCTCTAGCACGTCCAGCTCGTCATGGGTCAAGGGCTCTCCGGCGGCCAGCTTGGCCTCGCGGCGTTCGCGACGGCGCTCCGCCGCATAGTGGAAGACCTCTTCAGTCAGGCCCAGCGCCAGGTAGCACGAAATCAGGAAGACGAAAATAAACGACGCGCGCAGCCGGGCGATGATGATGGCGCAGATCAGCGCGACCACGAAGAGCAGGCCGAGCGTCCGCTTGGTCAGGCGGATGTCCTTGAAGCTGCGAAAGCGCACGCGGCTGACCATCAGGTAGGCGAGGATGACGACCAGCGTGGCGATCGTGCTCTGACCGACGACGAGGTAGCTCCCGCCGATCCGGCCGATACGGTAGTGGACGACGACCAGCGCGACGATCATCGAAGCGGCGGCTGGCGTCGGCAGGCCGAGGAAGTAGCGCCCCGCCTTGCCCTGCTGCTCGTGCTGCGTCAGCACGTTGAAGCGCGCCAGGCGCAGCGCGGCGGCGGCGACGAAGAGAAAGGCGATGAAGACGCCCGCCAGCCCGAACTGCGTCAGGCCCCACTTGTAGACCAGCATCGCCGGCGCCGCGCCGAAGGAGATCACATCGGCCAGCGAGTCGAGCTGCAGGCCGAGCTCGCTCTGGGTGCGGGTGAGGCGCGCGACGCGGCCGTCGAAGAGGTCGAAAATCAGGCCGAAGCAGATCGCGAGCGCGGCCTCGTAGAGCTCCTCGATCCGCGCGGCGCCAGCACAGCGCGTGAGCGCGAAGAAGCCGCAGAAGACATTCCCCAGCGTGAACAGATTGGGCAGGATGAAATACGTCTTGCGCAAATTCATCGACGGGTGCTCACGCGGGCACTCTACTACAGGCGCGGGCCCTTGGCCCGGGGCGCTTGCTCGGGGCTAGTCGGCCGGCGCGGCCCGCGGGCGACGGCGGCGCAAGAGCGCGGCCAGCGGCCAGAGCAGCAACGCCGCGGCCACCAGGCGCGTCGCGGCCAGCGGCCAGGGTGTCCACAGCCCGCGGAGCTGTTGCAAGAGGGCGTTGACGGCGAGCTCGAGGGCAAGGCCCGCCAGCAGCAGCGCCGTCGCCGCGCACCAGGGGCGTGACACGAGCAGGGGACCGATGACCCAGGCGACGGCGAGCAAGCCGAGCAGCTTGCTGCCGTCGAGCGCCGCGACGCCCACTGCGACCTGCAGCCAGGGCGCGGCGTCCACCACGCCGATCCGCGTGATCCAGCTCAGGAGCCGCCCAGCGAGGGCAGCGTGGGCCAGATAGCTGGCGAGCGTGCCGAAGAAGAGCAGGCTTGCCTCTCGGGCGAGCAAGCGCAGGCTCATCCGAGGTGGACCTTGACGAGGGTCAGGCCATGCGCCGGGGCCGTCGGGCCGGCGCGGCGGCGGTCGCCCTGGTGCAGCAGCTCGCCGATCCGCGCCGGTGGCATGCGGCCGCAGCCCACCTCGACCAGCGTCCCCGCGATGATCCGCACCATGTTCTTGAGGAAGGCCGTGCCCTCGATGTCGAGCAGCAGCTCGGGTCCATCGCCGCGGGCGATGCTGGCGCGGGAGATCGTGCGGTGCGTGTCGAGGCGATCGCAGTCGGCGGCGCGAAAGGCCGAGAAGTCGTGGTGGCCGACCAGCGACCAGGCGGCGCGGGCCATCGCGGTCGCGTCGAGCTCGTGGCGCAGATGCCAGGCGTGCCCCGTCAAGGGCGCCTCGAGGCGGCGGGCGTTATGGATCGCGTAGCGGTAGTGCTTGCCCAGGTTGTCGCGGCGCGCGTCGAAGGTGAGGTCGACGTCCTCGACGCCGCGAATGACGATGTCTGGCGCCAACAGCGCGTTGAGCCCGCGGCGCAGGGCTGCGCAGCTCAGCGCCGTTTCGCTGGTGAAGCTCGCGAGCTGTCCTAGGGCGTGGACGCCGGCGTCGGTGCGACCCGCCGCGCGCACGCGACAGGGCTGCTGCGTGAGCTGCTGCAAACAGGCCTCGATCGCGCCCTGCACCGTCGGCTGACGCGGCTGGTATTGCCAGCCGTGATAGGCGCTGCCGTCGTAGGCGATGGTCAGGCGGATGTTGCGCATAGCGGTCGGGTCGGCGCGCGCGGGGCAGGCCAGCGCGTCGACTAGAACTCGAAGGCGAGGCCGCCAGAGAAGGTCGTGTCGCCGAGGTTGGGCCGTCGCTCGGAGGCGACGTGGACGATCTCGCCGAAGAGATAGGTGTGGTTGATCCCGTAGTCGGCGTCGAGCGCGCGCGCCGCGCCCGGATCGAGCGCGTCGAGCTGCAGGGCGAGGCCGCCGGCGAGCTGCCATCCGAGGTTGCCCCCGCGTCCGCGGGCGGAGCCTGTGCTGTCGGCGGGCGTGGCGACTGCGACGTCACCCGTGCCATCGCGCACCCACCACAACGTGTAGTTGAGGCCGACCTTGAAGTGGGGCACGACCGGCACGTTGAACCGGTTGGCCAGCACGTCGAAGCGGTAGACGAGCAGGGCCGCCAGCGGCACCAGCGAGAGGCGCGTAGAATCGCCCGCCACGCGATTCGCCGAGCCGGAGCAGGAAACGAGCGCTGCGTCGCTCTGATCGCCCTGACGGCAGGCCGCGGCAGACTTCGAGTAGTAGCCGAGCGAAGCGCCGAGGGCGACGCTGCCGAAGCCGCGCCAGAGCTCAACGTCGAACTCCGTTTGCCAGAGCAAGGCGCTGCCGCCGCCAAAGAGGTCGCCGAAGGGGGTCTTGCCGGCGAACTCGCTGTCGATGTCCGGGGCGTAGGGACCCAGCTTGAACTCCAAGGCGAAGGCCTGCGGCGAGGCATAGGACGGCCTGCGCGCCTGGGCGCTCGCGGCCACGGGCACGACGAGGACTGCCAGCAGCAGGCCGGCCAGCACGCGCCTGCGGATACTCCCGCTCATGGACGCCTCCGATCGGGACGGGTCAGGCGTCGCCCGCGCCTGGCCGCCAGCAGCAGCAGCGCGCAGCCGAGTAGCAGCAGCGAGAAGCCGCCACGCGTCGTCGTGGCGGTCGTTGCACAGCCGTAGCCGCCTCTGCCCTTGCCACCGAGCGCGATATACCGCTCCCACAGATCCTGAGTCACTGCCGGGGTTGCCGAGCCGAGATCGACGAGGGCGCTGGCATTGCCCGCGCTATCGACGGCGACGGCATAGAAACGGTAGGCTTGGCCGTTGGTCAGCCCCGCGATCTGCAGCGAACCCGGCGTGGTGATACTACCCGAGCAGAGGTAACGCGGATCCTCGAGCAGCCCGGCCGCGCTGGTGCTGTCGCCGCCGTCGCTGCCGCTGCCGACGCCCGCATCCGCCGCGCCGGTGGCCGCGCTGCTGGCATCCGCCACGCCCGCATCCGCCGCGCCCGTCGTCGCGCCTCCGGCGTCGGCCACCGCCGCGTCGGCCACCGCCGCATCCGCCACCGCCGCATCCGCGTCCGTAAGCGCGGCGCTGCTGACGCCGGCGTCCGCGCCGCTCGCGCCGGCGCAGGCCGTGGCGGCGCTGCTGAAGATGGCTGTCGTGCTCGCCACGCTGCGCCAGGGCCCCGCCACCGCGCCGTCGACGAGGCGCGCGCAGAGGAGCTGGTAGCGCACATCCTGCTCGCTGGTCGAGCCCGCCTTGAAGTCGACGCTCACCAGGTTCTCGCCGCCCGTCGGGTCCTTGCTCTTGACCGGCGGCGTTGGTGCTTGGCCGTCGATCGAATAGGTCAACGCCGGCTCGAGCTTGCGAGCCAGGGTCTGGTCTTGGCCGGCATAGACCGTGAGGGCGAGGGATTTCACGTTCGGGGTGCACCCGCCCGGCATCATTTGCCGCACGGTCGTGTCGAAGACGATGTTGGTCTCCTGATCGGCGATGCGACCGGAGGCCACCAGCGCGCATTGGGCGGCGTCCTGGACAATGCGGCTCTCGGAGTCGAGGCAGTTGGCGCCGGCGACGACGAAGAAGGACTCAGTGGCGTTGTTGCGATCGGTCGTGATCTCGATCTCGACGCGCACCCGCCGCTGGTTCGCCGTGCAGGCGCACCGCGCGCGATTGAATACGGTCTCGCTGTTGAGCTGGATGTCGCTGTCGAGGGTCTTGCCGTCGAGGGTGATAAAAAACTGCTTGATGGCGAAGGTCGAGGTGCTGGTCTGGGCGGCGGCGCCGCCCGGCAGAGCCGCCAGGGCAACCAGGCAGCCGAGTCCGAGGGACAGCCGACGGCCCCGTCGAGTGGCGGTGTTCAGGCGCATGCGATTCTCCTCGCCCAGAGCGAGCGCAAGTCGATTAGCACGAAAGAGGCCATCCGGGGAGAGCGCTGTCGGTCCCGAGATCACGGTGGTTTCCACCGGGGCGATGCCGCTGGTCCAGGCGCGCCGCCGCCTTGCCTTGCCATTCTGTCAACGATCGACGCCCACAGCGCGACAGAGAGGCAAGCGGGGCGGCGCCGCCGAGGTGGCGAGGGCGAGGCGCCGCGCTGCTTGCGATGGTGGCCGAGACCCTATATTCACGTCATGGCGTTGCGCGCTGAAGAGACCCTGCGTTCAAGGAACCCTGGCGGCAGTGATGTGCGACAGTGATGGGCGGCAGTGATGAGGATGAGGATGACGATGACGATGACGATGATGAGTGTTCCACTGCGAAGCGGCCTGCTGCCCGTCACCTGCCTGCTGCTCTGCAGTCAGGCCTGCGCCGACCCCGCGGGCATGACCGAGCAGCGCGATCGCGGTGCCGTGGAGCGTGACGCCGAGGTGGCGCTCGGCGAGGCCGATAGCCGCTCAGGGGGCGCCGGCGACGGCGGGGCGGAGCCACTGACGCTGGTGTTGAGCAGCGCGGCGACGGAGGCGGCTGGGCCCACCTCCAGCTACGGGGGCGGCCCGATCGTTCCCTTCCTGGTGCAGGTCAGCGGCGTCGAGCAGGCCATCCGCCTCTTTCTGGACGACACCGATGGGCGCACCTACGCGGGCGGCTTCGACGAGGGGGATCCGCTCGCCTTCCGCGCGTCGGTGGAGGGGTTCAGGGTCGCGCCGAACTGGTCCGTGATCGAGCACGTTGCCGGGTTTGGCCTGGCCGGCAGCGCTGAGCCCTTCGAGCGGACCCTGAGGTTTCAGGCGCGGGCGACCTTCGCCAAGGACGGGCTGGTGCGCTCCAACGAAGTAGCGATTCGTTTCTATTGCGCGGCGGGTCGGGTGAGGTCGGGTTATTGTCAGTAGTCGTGGTCGCGCTCGTCGCCGAGGCCCGCGCGGCGGGCGCGGCGCGCGGCTAATCGGGCAGCCGTAGCAGGTCGCGCTCGAGCTGGCCGAAGGGGTCGACCAGGTAGAGCAGGACGTGGCGCCCCGTCGTGCGGCGCATCGCGCACACCCTCCGGTAGAGCTGGTAGCGTCCCTCACCGAGCAGCGCGCCGGCGCTGGGCGTCCATACGAGATCGATGCCTGAGGGCTGCTTATGCCAGCTCTCGATCAGGAACTCCCAGGTCAGGCTCCAGGCGACGGTCATCGCGGCGGCCACCCACGGGGCGTGGCGGTATTGCCGATGCCGCAGGTAGAACTCCGAGCCGAAGAGGCCGTGTCCGATCACGTTGATCGTCCACGGGTCGCCGTCCCACGCGAAGGCGCCCGCGTGGCGCCGCCACTCCGGCGCCGCGCTGAAGGCCTGGCGAAACCGCCGCCAGTTGTGACCGCTGTCGGCCACGGCGAAGCTCTGGGGCCAGATCGCCACCGAGCGGAAGTACATCGCGGTGACGAAGCCCGCGCCATGGCCCGTCGGAATCAGCCAGTCGCGGGCGCGCCGTCGCGGCGCCTCCGGCTGAGCGGGCGCCGGCTGAGCGGCCTCCGGCTGGGCGGGCGCTGGCTGGGCGCTAGGGTGAGGCGCGCTGGTCGTGGGCTCGGCGGGGCGAGGGCTGGCGGCCGCGCTCGGCGCCAGCAGCAAGAGCAGCAGCGCAAGGCCACGCAGGGAGCTGCCAGGCCGCACCTTGAGCCTGCGGCGGCACGTGGCGGGGAGCATCGGCGGGAGAGGGATCGAGGCCGCGCGCCGCGGGCGGCTAGAGCTCGCCCTGTTGGACCAGGTATTCGGCGATCTGCACCGCGTTGAGCGCCGCGCCCTTGCGGAGGTTGTCGGCGACGACCCAGAGGTTGAGCCCATGCTCCAGCGAGCTGTCGAGGCGCACGCGACCGACGTAGACGGGGTCGGTGCCGGCGGCTCTGCGCGCCAGCGGATAGCGGCCCTGCGCCGGGTCGTCGACGAGCTCCACGCCAGGCGCGTCGCTCAGCAGCTCGCGCGCCCGCGCCACGGTCAGCGGGCGGGTGAGCTCGAGGTTGACGGCTTCGCTGTGGCCAATCATCACGGGCACGCGCACGGCCGTCGCCGAGACGCGCAGCGCCGGCTCAGCGAGGATCTTGCGCGTCTCGTCGATCAGCTTGCGCTCCTCGACCGTGTCGCCATCGGCGCGGAAGTCGCCGATCTGCGGCAAGCAGTCGAAGAGGATCGGGTGGCGGAAGACCGCCGGGGCGGGATCGGGCTCTCCTGCGGCCCAGGCTCGCGTCTGCAGCCCGAGCTCCGCGATCGCGCTCTGGCCTGCGCCCGCGACGGCCTGATAGGTGGCGACGACGATCCGCCGCACGGTGGCCTCGCGGTGCAGCGGGGCCACCGCGACGACGAGCTGGATCGTCGAGCAGTTCGGGTTGGCGATGATCCCCTTGGGTCGCTGGCGCGCGGCCTCGGCGTTGACCTCGGGCACGACGAGCGGGACCTGCGGGTCCATGCGGAAGGCGCTCGTATTGTCGATCACCACGGCGCCCGCGGCGGCCGCGAGCGGCGCGTAGTCGCGGCTGATCGGACCGCCCGCCGAGAAGAGCGCGACCTTGACGCCAGCGAAGCTCTGCGCATCGAGCGCCCGCACGGTCACCCGCTCGCCGCGAAACTCGAGCGCTTGGCCGGCCGAGCGCGAGGACGCGAGCGGCAGCAGCTCGTCGACCGGAAAGCGGCGCTGCTCGAGCACGCGCAGCATTTCGCGGCCCACGGCGCCGGTGGCGCCGACCACGGCAACCTTATAGCCCATCACCCTGAACCTCCCCGTCTGGCCCGCAGCGAGCGGCGCAACCGCGCCAGCAGCGTCTGGAGCTGCTGGGCCTGCGGTGCGCCAAGGCCGGCGCGACCAAAGCGGGCCGCATAGTAGCAGCGCGTCAGCTCGTCGACCAGGGGCGCCGCGGGGTGTCTGGCGCGCACCAAGCGCAACGCCAGCTCGCTCGGCGTCACGCCCTCCCCGCGGGCGACGCCCGCGCGCGCGAGCTCCCGCAGGGCGCGGCGATAGACGCGCGTCGCCGGATGCGCGCGCCGCCAGGAGCGGGCGCCGCGCCGCGCCCCAGCAGCGCCTCTGGCGCGCCGTCGGAGCAAGAGTCACGCAGCGATCGCTGCGGCGCCGATCAGGCCACCGATCCACGCGCGGTGCCGGTCGCTCGGCCTCGAGTTCGGCGACGAGGCGCCCGTCGAGCGCCCGCGCAGCCAGCGGGCGGCGCCGACGACGAGCGTCCGCTGCTTACCCAGGTCATATTCGATCACGTAGCGCAACCAGCGCAGCCGCAAGGTGTCCACGAGCTGCTGCAGCGGCAGCAGCCAACCCTTGGCGACCGGCCTCGGGCTGCCTCCCGCGGGCGTCGCATCGAAGACCACCCAGCCGAGGCCCGGGAGCAGCACCTCGGTCCAGGCATGGGCGTCCGACTGCCGCACCGTCAGGTAGCGCCCGTACTCATTCCACTGCCCGCCTAGGAAGCCATTGACCTGCCGGGTCGGCACGCCGACGACGCGCAGCAGGATCGCGAGCGCGGTGGCGAAGTACTCGCAGTGCCCGGCGCGCCCTTCGAAGAGAAAGCTATCGAGCGGCTCGGAGGCGCCAGGAGCGGGTAGCTGGGTCGTGTAGCGGTAGGTGCGCTGCAGGTAGCGCTGCAGCGCCAGCGCCTTGTCGTAGGCGGTGGCGCTGCCGGCGGTGACGCGACGCGCGAGCGCTGTTATTCGCGCGGGAAGCCCGGGCGGCAGGCGCAGGTAGCGCGCCAGGCGGCGATCGCCCGCTGGAACGACCGCCTGGCGGGCCGTGGCGGTATCGGCGGTGTAGAGGTGCGAGTAGGCGACATAGCGCAGGCCGGCGCTGCGAGGGCGACCGGCGCGCAGCTCCCCGAGCGGGCCGCGCTGGGGCACGAAGAGGCGTCGGTGCAGCAGCGGTGCATCGATCAGCTCGAGCGCCACGGGCCGATCGAGGCCGAAGAGCACCGAGCTGCCGATCGGCTCGCGATAGATCTCCTGGCGCACGAGCTGCTCGCGGGCCCAGCGTGTCGTCGGGCGCCAGGGCAGGCCTGGGGCGGGGTTGGCCCAATAGAGGCCGTCGATCGGAAGCAGATCATCGGTGCGGCCGCGCAGCTCCGGGCTCTGGCTCCAGGCGCCGCGCGCGTAGCGATCATACGCGGAGCCGCGCCAGCGCAGGCGCCCGGCCGCGCGCAGCGCCTCGGCGGTGCGCGGGTCCATCGCGGCGCGCAAGACCACCTGCGCGTTGTCGCGGATCGCCCCATGCTGCCCGAGCTGCACCCGCTCGTTGAAGCCCGCCACCATCGTCCCGCGTCGCTGAGCGCTCGAAAAGAGCCCGAAGCCGATGCGCGGGAAGCCGATGAACACCGCCAGGGCGCCCCCCAGCATGCCGAGCGAGAGCAGCGACGTGCCGACGAGCAAGCGCGCGCCGACGAGCTCCCGCGACGCCAGCCCCGCGAGCGAGGCGCGCGCGCGCGCGGCGTCCGGATCAGGCGGCGGCCTGCGCGCCGCTGGCGCTGATCCCGCGTCGGTGAGCGCCGTCTGCGCTTGCTGCTCAATCTCGCGCCGGAGCTGCAGCAACACCAGCGACCAGGTCGCGCTGACCGTGAAGCAGACGAAGCAAATCGCGTAGGAGAGCTCGGTGTTCAGCGCGGTCGCGACGATCAGCAGCAGCAAGGCGATGATCGTGAGCTGCTGATAGTCGGCGCTGCCTCGGCGGTTGAAGAGCTTGTTGACCAGCAGCACGAGCAGAAAGCTGACGCCCGCGTCGATGATCGACTCGCCCTGCAGCACGCGGAAGGCGAGAAAGCCCAGCACGAGCAAGGTGCCGAGATTCCAGGCCGCGGCCCAGCGCTCGCCGCGGTAGCCCGGCGGCTCGGCCCAATAGCTCGCCAGGACGCCGATCAGGGCCAGCACATGCCCCGGCCGCGCCACCCCGGGCCCGAGCAGCACGGCGGCCAACGCGGCCACTGCCATCAGATAGGTCGCGAGCTTATGCAGCGTGACGAAACGCAAGCCCGCATCGTACCCACTAGCGACGCGATCGCCCAGCGAGCGGGTGCTTCAGGCTATCGACGCGGCCGCGCCAGCGCGGGCGAGCGGCTGCGAGGCGGGGTCTCTGCGAGCGAGGGGGGCGGAGAGTCAGCCGCGCCGCGGGGCGCGGGCGGCGCGCTCGTCAGAACCCTATCCCGGACCCTGAAGTCGGCTCCGCCAACTCCTTGGCGCGTGTTCGGATGGCGCCGGCGATTTCCTTCTTCGTCTTCGCCTTCGTCTGAGCCGGTCGTTTTGCTGCCCGCTCGGACCCGGCCGTAAGGTTTGCCGCAAAGACCGGAAGGAGCGCGTTCAGCGCCTCAGCCACGTCACCGGGAACCACGATCGCTTGACCGCCCGGGACCTTGAGCGTTCGCTTCTTCCCGTTCAGTATCGCTGTGGCTGCCTCGTGGGCGGCGAGCTCCGTCGTCTGCCCGGTGGGGCGAAGCTTCCGCTGCAGGGCCACGGCGAGCTTCGCGCCCTGGTTGACGGCAAGGGTGGCGATCCTATTGGCTTGCTTCTGAGAGAGGGTCACCCCCAGTGCCTGCGCGCCTAGGGCATTGGGTTGGCGCAAGGCCTGCGCGAGGTGGTCCCGCAGGGGTACGTTCATAACGCGGCGGGGGCTCCTGACGCCGGAGGGCGTCGCGCCAAGGGCGACCACGGGCGTCCCCAGCACGGCCAAGCCCACGACTCCCACTATCATTGCGACGCGACGCCGAGCGGCGCCGCGGGTCCTGCTCGCTTCCATGTCCGTACTCCCCCCCGTAACTCGCTTACGGCTCGATTGCTGCGACTCGATTGCTACGACTCGATTGCGTTGTCCCGCCAAGCTCGGCGGGCGGCTGCGCCGCGTCCCTTGAGCAACATTCGGGCCGACGTCCCGAGTTCGCGAGTGGGTGTTCGATCGGGGACCCGGTGGTCTGTCCTAGGCGGTTGAGATTTTGACCATTTTACGGGCCGCCTCGCCTCGCCATGGAGCGCAGCGAGGGGGCTCGTGGGGCCTTTGCGACCGCGCGGATCGCCCCCCTGCGATGGGTCGAATTGCGTGAAGCGTCCGAATCTCGGAGCGCCGTGCTGGCCAGGCGAGCGCCAGCCGCGCCATGGCTAGGAGGTCAGAGCGGGTGCCAGCTAGTACGCAATATCCTGACTGACATCCTGACTGACGACCGGGTGATTCCCTGCGCCGGGCACGAAGTTGTGCGGATGCGTGACCAACCCGCCATTGTAGGGCGGCGCGCGATGGCCGTCGACCACGATGGCGTCGGGAAGCAGGGTGCTGATCGCGAGGCGCTGGGGGCTGAGGGCATCGCGCTGCGCTGCGGCGGTCTTCAGTCCTTTCAGGCCCACCAGCCAGGGAAGTACCACGCTCGTGATCACGTCTGCCGAAAGCGGCACGAGGCTGCCTTGCTGAGCCGGGGTCATGGCGTCGGCCCAGTCTGTCTTGTAGGGATCGAATGTTCTCGCTCGCGCCTTGACGACGCGGAGCACGAGGCCAGCCAGGGCTGCCGGGTCCATCCGCGCGAGGACGTGTCCCGCGGCCGCCCAGTTGGCCTCGCTCCGGGCCGGACCCGCGAGCGATGTGCCGGGCTCGTCATGACGCCGTTCGCCGGCGGCGGGCCACTCGAGCCAGCCATTGCCGAAATGGAAGGCGAGCGTGCGCTGCAGCGCGTCCAGCACCGAAGGCGCGTAGAGGCTCAGCACGCTGAGCTCGCGCTGCGCTTTCCCATTCAGTCCGCTCGCGCCCGCTGCCCCGTGGTAAAAAAACGATTGCTTCTGGGAAGCACCGGCGCCGCGCCCCATTTGGTCAGGGTTCGGTTGCATGTGGTGGAAAAACGGATTGATGGCTTGCGCATCCTCGGCGTTGGCCTTCTGCCGCTCGGCCGATTCGCCGTGGACTGCCGATGCGACGGTCGAAGCGCCGGCCGAAGCCCGGTCTATGAGCGCTGGAAAGAGCGCGCGAATGTGTTCCGGTTTCAGCCTGAGGTGTTGGCCCGGCCATGGCTCCGCTGGGCGTCCCGGACGCCGGAGATCGGTGGCGGGCAGCTTCCCCGCGTCGATCCAGCCGTGGTGGGCAAGCTGATGCGCCGCCTCCCCCGTCACTGCCGCGGCGAAGTGCTGCGGCTGGAGCTCAGGCCTGAGGCGCTCAGCCGCGCCCGCCGTGCCCCCCCCCATCCCCGCCATCCCGAACGTGGCCACTGCTCCAGCGCTCAGCGCTACCGCGCCAAGCAGCCACGCCCTCGGCCTCCGTGCCTGAACTGCTCCGCGACCCAGCTTCTGCTTGCTCACACTCCACCTCCCCCTGTTTCCGCCCCGCCCCCTTGGCGAGCCCCTCGCTCTTGCCATCGGCGGGGCCCGGGCGTCAAGCCGCTTGGCGCGACCAGCCCTTGACCGCTTCCCGGCGTGGGCGATACGGCTTGGGCATGAAGGCCGCGCCGCTTGCTGCTCTCGTCCTGCTGGGGTTGGTCCTGGCCCCTGCGTCGCGCGCCGCCGCCGAGTCGGACGCGATCGTCACGGATCGCCCCGACGTTTGCGAATCGAGCCAGACCGTGGGGCGGTGGCGCTTCCAAGCCGAGCTCGGGCTCGACGCCGAGACGCGCGAGCGCGCTGGGGCCACCAGGACCGACCTGGGCACCGCGCTCAAGCTGCGCTTCGGACTCAGCGAAGCTACCGAGCTGCACCTCGAAACGGCGGGCCTCGCCATGCGTCGCCTGGCGACCACGGGCGGCGACCCGCCCAGCGCGACCGTGGGTCTGGCCGACGTGGACCTGGGCGGCAAGGTGCATTTGCTCGACCAACGGGGGCCTGTACCCTCTACCGCCTTGCTGGCAGCGGTCACCCTGCCGATCGGCGCCAAGGCGCTCTCGGATGACCGCGCCTGGCTGCTGGTCCCGACGCTGCTCGTCGACTGGACCTGGCTGGCCGCGTGGGGCACGGCGATCAATCTCGGCCCGACGGTGGCGCTCTCGCGGCGCGGTCAGGCGGCCGACCGTTTGCGCTACGCACTGTCGATCAGCCGGAGCTGGGCACCGCTGCTGACCGCGCTCGGTAGCTACTTCGAGTGCTTCGGCGAGACCGATCTCGCGCAGGGCGATACGTCGCTGGCGCTCGACGGTGGCTTCACCTGGCAGCCGCGCTCAGATCTCCAGCTCGACCTGACGCTCCGTGGCCGCCTCATCGGCGATATGCCTGATCTCGGCGGTGCGCTGGGGGTCAGCTTCAAGCTCTAGCTCCGGCCCCACGTAGATCCAGTCGCGCAGCCGCGCCGTGTCGCTTCCCGAGCCCCCCGCCATCCCCTCCTGATCCACCGCGACGAAGGCGATCAGCGCCAGCTCGCGCAGGATGCGTTCGGTTTGCGCCGGGCCGCTGCCGGCGGGCACCTCCACGGTATGGCTGACGAGGGCCAGCGGATGGCCCCGCGCGCCATAATGCGTCGCGAGCGAGGCGGCGCGACTGACCGCCCTTTCCTGCAGCGCGTCGTTGGCCACGTTGGCCGGCAGCAGCCGCCGATTGTCGAGGAAGACGGTGATGCGTCGCGCGCGTGGGCTCTCATGCTCGCGCACGACGGCTCGGCCCAGCCCGGCGCTCTTGCGCCAGGCGATGTCGCGCGGGTCGTCGCCGGCGCGGTACTCACGCAGCGCATGGAACTCGCCCGCGCGGTCGCGGTGGGCCGCAGCGCCCTCGCCGCGCTCGCGCAGCGGGCGTTCGTTCGCGACAATCGGCGTGACCGCCGGGTAGACGAGCACCTCCTGCGCCGCGCCGACCTGCCGTGCCTTATCGAAGAGGCCAAAGGGGAAGCGCGTGCGCGCGACGAGACTGGGCAGCGTTTGGCGGCCGCGCCGGGGAAAAACGCGCCGATAGGCCGCCTGGCGAGCGGCGCCGGGCTCGAGCTTGAGAAAGTAGCAGCGCTGCGCTGCCGCGCGCTCCGCCGCTGCCGGCTCGGCGACGCTGAGCGCGTAGGAGGCGAAGCGGTGCTTGCCGTTCTGCGCGACCAGCTCGATCAGCGCCGGTTGGCCGGCGTGCAGCCGCTGCGGCAACTGGCGTCGAACCTGAACCCGGCGCAGCGTCAGCTCGGAGAGCACGCCGCTGGCGACGATCAACGCCAGCAGCAGGCCGAGCACGAGGAAGAGCAGGTTGTTGGCGGTGTTGATCGCGGCGAAGCCCACGCCCAGCGTGATCGCTACGAAGTAGGCGCCGTCGCGGGTGAAGCGCAGGCGGCGTAGCCCTGGCGCTGGCGCGGGCGCTGGTGCGGGGCGCGCGGTGCCCTCGGTCATAGCGGGACGGGGACGCGCTGCACGAGCTCGAGGATCACCCGCTCGGCCTCGCCGCGGCTCGAGGCGCCGCCCTCGGGTTGGCCGGCCAGGACGACGCGATGCGCCAGCGCCGGCACGGCGAGCCCTTTGAGGTCATCGGGCACGCAGTAGTCGCGTCCGTCGGTCAGCGCATGGGCCTGCGCGGCACGATACCAGGCGATCGCGCCGCGCGTGCTGACGCCGAGCGCCAAGAAGGGCGTCAGGCGTGTCTGGGCGACCACGGCCATCAAATAGTCGAGCAGCGCCTCGTCGACGCGCACGCCGTCGACCTGGCGCTGAAGCTGGCGAATCCACCCCGTGTCGACGACCGGTGCGAGCTGGGCGATCGGGTCGAAGCCGCCGCGCTCGGCGACCACGCGCCGCTCGTCGTCGGCCTCGGGGTAGCCGACCTGGAGCCGAAGCAGGAAGCGGTCCATCTGCGATTCGGGCAGTGGGTAGGTGCCGAAGTGCTCGACCGGGTTCTGCGTGGCGATGACGAGGAAGGGATCGTCGAGCGGGTAGGTCTGCGCGTCCACCGTGACCTGACCCTCGTTGAGGGCCTCCATCAGCGCGCTCTGCGTGCGCGGCGCGGTGCGGTTGATTTCGTCGGCGAGCACGACGTTGGCGAAGATCGCGCCGGGCTTGAAGGTCAGCGCACCGTCCTGCTGGTTGAGGACGGAGAGGCCGAGGATGTCCGAGGGCAGCATGTCCGAGGTGAACTGGATGCGCCGGAACGAGCCGCCGAGGCTGGCGGCGAGCGCCCGCGCCAACGTCGTCTTGCCGACGCCCGGCACGTCCTCGACGAGCACGTGCCCCCGCGCCAGCAGCGCCGTGACCAGCAGCCGCGTGACGTGGTCCTTGCCGCGGATGGCGCGCGCCACCGCTTGCTCGAGCTGCCGTACGACGGCCGCTGCGTCGGCCGCTGTGGCGCTGCGCGGCTCGGTGGCGGCGCGGGCAGCAGCGCCAGCCGCAGCGGCGCAGCCAGTGTCGGAGCTGTTGGGCACGATGAACCTGCTTTGGTGCAATGAAGAAGCTCGGCACTATAGCACGCGCTCGGCCGCGCTATTCGCGGTCTATCGGCGCTGATATAGTGCCGTGCCGTCGGCGGGCGCTTCGCGACCCGCGCGCAAGGGATCGATCGAGGCGATGGGCACGCGCGGCGACGGAGCAGGGAGAGGGCGACCATGAGGCGGATGCGTCGAGGTTCGGGGGCGTTGGCCGCGCTGGGGCTCCTGCTGGCCAGCGCATGCTCAGATAACGTGTCGCCGGTCGACGCGACGGTGCGCCACGATGCTGGCGTCGACGCAGCGCGCACCTGCGCGCTCGCGATCACGCACATCAATGGAGCCGCCGCCGCGTCGGTGGCGGTGATCGGGCCCGAGGACGATCGGGATCCGGCTCGGAGCGGCATCCAGCTCGACCTCGACCTGCAGGTCATCGGTAGCGCCATGCCGCGGCAGGCGCGCCTAGCCGTCACTGAGCTCACCCCCGAGCTCGTCGGCGACGTCGTGGGCGGGGGCGTGGCCTGGCGTGGCGTGACGGTGTCCAGCACGCTGACTCAGGTCCTGCTGGTCGCGCGCGCGGATGGCTGCAGCCCCGACCAACGCACGATCAGCGTCCAGCCGCTCGCCGAGTGCGTCTTCGAGAGCCCCGTCGACGGCGCCAGGCTCGGCCCGGAGGACGATCGCGATCCGGCGGCGGAGCGCTACGCGATCGATGTCGTCGTGCGCACGACCCATGCGCTCGGCGGTCGCGTCGTCTTCCGCGTGGATGGCTTCGCTCAGCCCGAGCAAGGCGTGGGCGACGACGGTCGTGCGCGCATCGCGGGCCTGGTGGTCCCGACCTCGCAGTCCGTGCAGCTCGCCGCCGATCTCACGGTGGCCGGCGTGAAGCGCACCTGTCGCGCGGGGATCGCGGTGATCACGGATGCGCCGAGCTGCGCGATCCGGCTGACCCCGGCCCCCGTGACGACGCTCGCAAACGGCGATGGTCTGGGGCTGGCGCAGGACGCCGACACCGAGGCGGCCGGCGTGCAGACGACGGTGCTGGTGCAGACGGAGGCGCGCGCCGATCGCGTCGACTTGTTGGTCGATGGCGCGCTGCGGGCGGTGGCCTTTCCCGCGGCTGGCGTGGCGACCTTCGCGCGCGAGACGTTGCTGGACGGCGGGGCGCGCAGCCTGCAGGCGATCTGCACCGACACTGACACCAAGAGCAGCGGCAGCAGCCTGGAGGTGACCGTCGAGGTCGACGGCGTGGCGCCGGGCCCGGTGGAGGGGTTCCAATGCAGCCCGCTCCGCACGCGCGCCGGTGATCTGCGCTGCGGCTGGACCGCGGCAGCGAGCGGGGTCGCCCGCTACGAAGTGCGCTTTCGCGCCGACGGCGCGCTGAGTGGCGGCGAGTGGGCTTCCGGCACCGCGCGTCCCGCGGCAGGGGTGGCCTGGCCGTCTGCACAGGCCGACCTCCTCGGTCTGCCGCTCGGGCAGGTCTACAGCCTCGGCGTGCGCGCACGCGATGGCGTCGGCAACCAGTCGCCCACCGCGCTCGCACTGCCGCAGACGCTCGACTACCGCCAGCAGGTGCTCGATCCGGTCGCTGGTGGCCCCGTCCTCTCCGGGGCGCTCGCAGCGGGCGACTTCGATTGCGACGGCTTGACCGACCTGGCCGTCGGCGACCCCGCCTTCAACGGCGGTCGCGGCCTCGTCGGAATCTTTCTCGGCACCGGCAACGGCTACACACGGGCGCCGGTGAAGACGCTGACCGGCACCGTCGTCGGTGGCGGCTTCGGCGCGCGGCTGGTCGCGCTGACCAACTTCGACGGCGATGCGGGGCACTGCGCCGACCTCGCCGTGCAGGCGTCCTTCGCGGATTCCCCGCTGAGCAAGGTCTACATTTTCCTCGGCCGCTCTCCCTTCGCCGATCGCGTCGATATCGGAAGGTCCGGCGACGCGCGGCCGGGCGCTGAGCTCGTGCTGCAGCTCGGTGCCGGCGCTGGGGCCGATGAACGCGTGGTGGCGCTGGCGGACGCGGGCTCGTTCACGGGCAGCGGCCTCAGCGATCTGGCGCTCACGCATCAGGACCTCGCCGCGTCCGCTGACGCGGCGGCGATCTGGGTCGTGCGCGGCGACGCTGCGTTGCGGCCGCTGGCGGCCGGGCTGCCGCCGAGCGCGCGCACCTTGCCCGACGCGGCCAGTGTGCGGATCACGGGGGGGCATGCCAGCGAGGGCTTTGGTCTCGGCCTGAGCGGCGGCGTGTCGCTCGATCAGGACGCGTACACCGAGCTGCTGGTTGGCGCGGCGGGCGCGCCGGGCGGTGGTCGCGTCTTCGTCATCCGCGGCGCGGTGGCCCCGCAGGCTCCCGCCCAGGCCTTCGAGCTCGACGACCCCCGGGTCGGATCCATCGCTGGCCGCGCGCCAGGCGGGCGGTTTGGCCAGCAGGTCGCGGTCGTCGGTGATCTCGACGGCGACGGGCTGGTGGAGTTCGCGGCCTCCGATCCGACCCTTGCGGGCGATAGTGGGGCCGTCTACGTCTTCAACCTGGCCGCGGACGTCGTCCCCGAGAGTGTCGCGGCGGCCCGGCTGGTCTGGGGCAATGATGCGGCCGGAGCGGCCGGCGATCGCTTCGGTGTGGCGCTGGCGCGCGTCGGGACGCTCGGCGCTGCCGGCGGCGATCTCGATGGCGATGGCCTCGCCGATCTGGTGGCCACCGTGGAGTCCTCCGGGGCGAACCTACCGGGGGTCGCGTATCGCCTGGCCGGGCGGCGCGACTGGCCGCAGCCGGCGAGCCTGGTCGTCTCGGGGGCCGACTACGTCTTTCGCGGTCCCGCGACGGGGTCGGTGCTCTTCGGCAGCCGGGCCCTCTGGCTCGCCGACGTCAACGGCGACCAGTTCAACGAGATCGTGATTGCCGATCCGCAGGCCAACCAGGGCAGCGGCCGGTTGGTCCTCTTCTACTGATTCTGCTGAGCGAAGCGATGCGAGGCTCACGCCGGGTGGGGCGCGCCGTCGGGGTCACCGCGGCGCTGCTGCTGGTGGCGGCGGGGTCGTTGTCCTGTTCTCGGGCCGACGGGGCGCCGGTCGATGGGGTCGCGTCGCAGTGGCCCGACGACGAGCCCCTGACCAAGGTCCTCGAGGCCACACGCCTGCGCGGCGGTCGTTTGCTGGTCCTCCTCGTCGAGGACGAGTGGCAGCGCTGCGCCACCCTGGCGCGGTGGCGCCGTGCTGGTGCGCGCCTGGCGACGACGGTCGGGCGCTTTGACCGCTTGCTCTATCGCGCTGACAGCCGCGAGGGGGCCCACGTCGCCGAGCGCTTCCACGTCGTCTCGCGCCCCACTGTGTTGATCCTCGACGGTGCTGCGCAGGAGCTCGGTCGCGTGGGGCCGCCCTTGGCCGCGGCCACGCTCCTGCTGGAGCTCGAGGGTGTCGAGGACGGGACGAGCGCCGAGCACGCGCTCGAGGGCCAGCTCAGCGCCACGCCCGGGGATCTTTCGTTGCAGCTACGGGCGGCGGCGCTGTGGGCGCAGCGTGGGGCGTTCACCCGCGCCACGCCGCTGCTCGAGGTCGCGCTCGCGGCCGACCCGGACGATGCGCAGGGTTGGGCCAGCCAGGCGCTGCTGCTTCGCGGCGATCTGCTGTTGCTGCGCGGCCTCCATGATGCTACGGGGGCCCTGCGCTGGTTGTCGGAGCTGCGGCGGCGCTTCCCTCGGGCTGCGGCGGCGCACCGGGCGGGCTATCCGCTGGCGCGAGCGCTGCACCGGCTCGGTCGCCGGCAGGAGGCGCGGGCGTTGCTCGACGGTTGGGCCAAGAGCGCTGTCGAGCACCATCAGGCCGCGCGGCTGGTCCTCGACGAGCCGGGCTGCCCCGCGCCGTGGGCCCTGCGCCACGCCCGTCGGGCGTTGGCGCTGGACGCCCAGCAGGCCCGCTATTGGGCCCGCTTGGCCGCCGTGCAGCGCCTGGCGAGGGATGCGGCGGGCGCCAGGGCGAGCGAGGCGCGCGCCTTCGCGCTCTCGGGATGTGGCGCGCAGGTCCGCGGGTCGCTACAGCCCGGGCATTAGCTGGAGAGGGCAGGCATGCGGGTGGACTGCGGGCAGGGGTGCGGCTGATGGAAGCGCAGCTGTTGGAACTGATCCACCAGAGCCCCGCCTGGGCCTATCTGGGCGTCTTCTTCGTGCTCTTGGCCTGCGGTCTGGGCCTGCCGATGCCCGAGGACATCACCCTCGTCGCCGGCGGGTACACCGTCTACCTCGCCGAGCGCAACGGGCTCACGCAGCCGATGCTGCTGCCGATGATCGCCGTCGGCCTGGTCGGTGTGCTTACCGGCGACATGATCCTCTTCGGGGTCGGCCGCTGGTTGGGGCCGCGCGCCGCGCGCATCTGGCCGCTGCGCTGGCTCGTGCCGCCGCGGCGGATGGAGCGCGTCTACCGCTTCTTCGCGCGCTACGGTACCTGGACCGCGTTCATCGCGCGCTTCGCCCCCGGCCTGCGTTCGCCGACCTTTCTCCTGGCTGGAACCGCGAAGATGTCCTTTCGGCGTTTTGCGCTGGCTGACGGCGCGGCGGCGCTGATCAGCGCGCCGCTGTGGGTCTGGCTCGCGTATCACTTCGGCGCCGAAATCGACCAGGTCAAGCTGTGGTTGGCACGCAGCCGCTATGCGCTCTTTGCCGTGGCGGCCGGGCTCTTGGTGCTCTTGGCGGTGCAGCTCGTTCGCGGTCGGCTCGAGGCCCGCCAGCGCGACCGCTGAGCCACGAGGCGCCTGCGCGCCGCCCTCGCGCGCGCTGTCCTGGAAATTGGGTCGGTGCTCGAGCCGAGTGCTAGCATCCCAGCATCCGTGGCGACGGGAGGGCCCGTCACTCGCCCTCGCCGGAGCTGCCGATGCCAACAGCCGCAACGCAACCCGCCCTTTGCAAGCGCCCGATGGCGGTGGTGCGCCAGGTCAGCCTCTTCGCGCGTGAGGTGATCGAGCGCCTCAGCACGACGGGCACCGAGCTGCTGCTCGCCGATCTCTCGCGCCTAAGCGAGGGCCAGCGTGTCGACGGGCGCTACTTTGGCAGCACGATGCTGACACTCGATCTGCGCCGCCTGGAAGGGCGCATGCGTGATAGTGGGGATGTGGGCACGGCGCTGCGCTTGGCGCGGCAATGGGCGACCAGCGAGCTGGTGATCGGGCGCCTGAGGACGCTGGCCTTGGCCGAGGCGGAGCGCATCGCCGGCCAGCCGCTGCAGGCCGATGGCATCGACGTGCGCGTGCGAGCGGAGGGCAGCTGGCTCTTCGTTGACATCGACCTCGAAGCCGAGGCAGACGAGGATGCTCAGCGCGTGGCCGACTGCGCGCATGGCTGACGGCGCCGCGTTGGAGTGAGCGATTCGGTGAAGCGATGACAGTGGGCGGAGTCACTATCGAGACGACGCGCGAGCGGGCGGCGACCGGCGACGAGGGCTGCTTCTCGCTGCGGGATGCGGCGCGCATCTTCGGGCTCAAGGAGGCGCGGCTGCGCTACTGGGCGCAGACCGGCTTCGTCAACCCGAGCCGGCGCTCGGCGGGCAAGCCCGTCTACAGCTTCGCCGATCTGGTGGAGCTCAAAGCGGCGAAGGAGCTGCTCGAGCGGGGCATTCCGCTGCAGCGCGTGCGAAGACACCTGCAGGCGCTGCGACAGGCGCTGCCGGGCCAGGCGAGCCCCTTGGCGCGGCTGCGTGTGCTCAGCGATGGCGACCGACTGGTGGTGGTCGAGGGCCAGGCGCTCGCCGACCCGCTCTCCGGCCAGCTCTTGCTCGATTTCGCGATCGGCGAGCTGACTCAGCACGTCGCTCAGGTGCTGCGCCTCCCGCTCGGGGGATCCCTGCCGTCTGGGGCTGGCGACCGGCGCCCGGCGTCCGGAGGGTCGCGCGCCTTCAGGGTCTCGTCGGGCGCACCGAGCTTGGCCGCGGAGGCGCGGCCTGCTTCGGCGCAGTCGACGACCACGCGTTGCGCGGCGTCGCTCGCAGAGGCGGGCGCGGCGGCAGCGCCACGCAGCGCCTACGACTGGTTTATGCGCGGTCTGGCGTGCGAGAGCGAAGGTGATGAGGGGCTCGCCGCGGCGGCGGCCTACGAGCAAGCGATCGCGCTCGACCCCGGCCTCGCGGCCGCGCAGACGAATCTCGGCACCGTGCTCTATCGCCGCGGCGATAAAGTAGGTGCCCTGCGCTGCTATGCCACGGCGCTGGCGCTCGATCCCGATCAGCCGGAGTCGCACTACAACCTCGCCAACCTCTATGAGGAGGACGGTGAGGTTGAGTTGGCCTTGGCGGAGTACCGCTGCGCGCTCAAGCTGAACGCCGACTTCGCCGACGCGCACTTCAATCTCGCCCTGACGCTGGAGCGGTTGGGGAGCCGGTTGCAGGCGACCGAGCACTGGCGGCGCTTCCTGGCGCTGACGGAGGCCGAGGCGGCCGAGCACGCCACCTGGCGCGCGGTGGCCCAGGAGCACCTGCGTCGGCTCCAGGTCAGCTAGAACCTCGCCGAGGCGCCGCGCCGGTCCTTGGGCGCGTGTCTAACCCAGGACCTCCTCTGGCAGCTCACCGGCAAAGAACTGGCGCTCCATCTCCTCGACCAGCTCGCCGAAGCGCGTGCGCTCCGCGGCGGCTGGGAAGCTGAGGCTGATTCCCATCCCGCGATCCGGCCCCTCCTCGATCAGCCGGCAGACGCGCCCCAGCAGGTAGACGGGTGGCTGCTTGGTCGGCGGGGCAAGCACGAGATCGATCGGCGTGCCCACCGGCAGCAGCTCATGGGAGCGAATGAAGACGCCCTCCTCGTTGAGGTCGCGGGTGAAGTTGACCCGTCGGCCGGTGCGCCCGCTGTAGGTCACGCGCAGGCGCAGCGGCAGCCGTCGGAGCTGGCGCTGGTCGGACGCTGTGCCGCTAACCCAACGGTTGAGGTAGCTGACCTTGGCGCGTTGCGTCGGATGGAGCTGGATCCCGACGCCCGCGCGCGCGCGCGCATCGTTGCGCCCCGTCCGCCGCCAGGTGGCCACGCCATCGAGGAAGCAGCGTGGGCCGCCGATGAAGGTCACCTCCAGCCGCACCGGCGTGCCCACCTGGGGCGGGACGCCGACCGGACAGAAGATGCCGCCGCCGGCGAGATTGGCATCGTAGTAGCGCGCCCAATCCTCGCGCGCGGGAATGCGCAGGCGCAGGCGCACGACCTCGCCGCCGCGCCGAGGGAGCTCCGGATCGGGGTCGGAGCTCCGTTCCGGTGGCGAGCTCTGGAGCTCGTGGAGCAAGGCCGAGCTGACGGGGCGCGCGCTGCTGCTGCGACGTGCTCGGGGCAAGGAGTGGCCCGCCGCCCCCAGCCCGCGACCCATCGACGGGGGTGCCAGCGCTTGCGACACGGCCGGCCCGTACTCGCCGCTCGGCGACGGCGTCGGCGTGGCACCGACGACGGATCCCCGTGTCGGCTCTCGCTGTGGCGCAGACGTGGGGGTGTGCGGCTGCGGCGGCGCCCGGTCGAAGGGGCCACCGAGGTCGCCCTCGAGCTCGAGGTCGGTGAAGGCGGGCAAGGTGCCGGTCGGACCATGCCGAGCCCGCTCGAAGGACCCGCTGCTGGGCCGCGCGGTCCGGGCGCCCGCCGCCTTCGCCGCGGCCAGGGAGTCGTGCTCGGCGGTCGTCCGCGCTACAGGCACGGCCGCCAGCGCGCGCGCCATCTCGCTGACGTGGGCGAAGCGGTCGTCGGGGTCCTTCTCCAGCGCGCGCAGAATCAACGCCGCGAGCTCGTCGGGCAGGCTGGGCTCGAGCTCCTGCGGCGGCGTGGGCGGCAGCTGGACGTGCGCCAACATGATGTCGAAGGCGCTCTCGGCGAAGAAGGGGACCATGCCGGTCGCGAGCTGATAGAGCGTGACGCCGAGCGAATAGACGTCCGCGCGCCGATCGACGGTGCGCAGCGCCTTGCACTGCTCGGGCGACATGAACAGGAGGGTGCCCAGCATCGCCCCGGGCGCCGTCATCGTGTCACCCTCGGCGACGACCTTGGCGATGCCGAAATCGACCACCTTGGGCAGCTCGCGATTGCCCATTTGCGCGATCAGAATGTTCGAGGGCTTGAGGTCGCGATGCACGATGTCGTGTTGGTGCGCGTAGTCGACCGCGTCGAGCACGGGGAGCATCAGCGCCTTGATGCGCTCGACCGACATCGGCCCGCCGAGCTCGTACATCACCTGGTCGAGTCCCGGTCCCTCGACGTACTCCATCGCGATGGCATGCAGCTCGCCCTCGCGGATGAAGTCGTAGATCGTGACGATATGTGGGTGATGGAGCTGCGCCTGCACCCGGGCCTCGGCGGCGAAGCGCGCCAGTTGGGCGCTGTTGGCGAGCAGCGGGCCAGCGAGGATCTTGATCGCGAGCGGTTGGCCGAGACGGAGGTGAGTTCCGCGGTAGACGAGGGCGGTGGAGCCGGAGGCCAGCAACCGGTCGATCCGGTAGAGGCCGCCGAGCACCTGTCCAATCAGGCCTTCGCTGGTTGTCATCGACGAGCTCCCCCCGCGGATCCCACTGGCCGCGTCGCCTCGGCTGGTACCGTCGCTCAGTCGGTGAGCGCGACGACCTGCCAGAAGCGTCCCTTGCGCGAGAGCACCGCAACCGCGCCCATTCGGTTGAAGCGCGCCACGGCCAGCAGATCCCGCCGCCCGACGCTGGCCCGCAGGCGGGCCGGCGGTGGCCCATAGCGGCCGACCATTTCAGCGTAGCTCAGGAGCTGCAGCCCGCGCAGGATCAGTGTCTCCGAGCGGGCGCGCTGGATCAAGGCGTCGAGTGCCCGCTGCAGCTCCGGGCCCGCGGCGACCCGCTGGCCGTCGAGGTTGAGCTGCTCGCCGCAGAGCGGCAGCAGATCGCTGACGCGTCCGTCCAAGAGCGCCCGAAAGAAACCCCGAGCCACCAGGGCGGCCGTCTCGTCGCCGGCGGCATCCCCAGGCGCTGCGTTAGCGACGGGGGCGGCGGCGATGGCGCCCAGCAGCGCTGCCGTGCCGATCAGGAGCAGCCCTACGCGTCGTCGCTGGTGGTGGGCGCGCGCGCTCAACCCATCCACTTGCCGACCTGGACCTTGGCTGCGCGCACGACGCGGCCGTCCAGGGTGAAGCCCGCGCTCAGCTCGGCCTCCACGCAGTTATGACGTGTTTGCTCGCGCACCGGGATCACGGCGACGGCCTCATGGACGCGCGGGTCAAAGGGCTGGTCGACCGTGTTGATGCGCTCGAGGCCGAGCAGGCCGAGGCGCTGAACGAGCATGCTGCGCACCAGCTCGACGCCGTCGTAGATTGTCTTGACGTCGGAGTGCGTCTGGCTCGCCGCCAGTGAGCGCTCGAGTGCGTCGAGCACCTCGACCATCGGTTCGGCGATCTGGGCGCGCAGCGCCTTGGTCTGCTGCTCGGCGTCTCGCGCGAGGCGCTGCTTGGTCTGCTCGAGGTTCTCGACCACTTCCTTCTTGTAGGCGGCGATGTACTCGCGGAGCTGCGTGTCCTTCTCGTTGAGTTGTTGCCGTAGCTGCTCGACGTAGGACGGGTATTGGACGGGCTCCGTGCCCCTCGCTAGATCATCGGAGGACGCCTGCGCCGAGCAGCGACGGTCGAAGACCTTGAAGCCGGCCTCCTCATCCTCGTCCTGCGGCGCGCGGCCGCCGCCATCGCGGTTGCTGCCGCTGGTCCCCCATGGTGTGTCGGTCTGCATCGCTCTCCCCCCAACGCAACGGTCCACCCGGGCGAGGCTCGCAAGAAGCGGGCTTCAGCACAGTATTTTGCCGCTGAGCCTGGCCTGCCCTGTCGCCGTGGCGCCACATTATAGGTTCGCTCGCCGCGCCGGCAAGGGCCCTCATCGCCCCTCGCCTCCCCAATGGGGCCTGTGATGCGCCCCGTCGGCCACCTCGTGAGTGTGTCCGCGATGCTGTACACTGCGGGCCCAGACGATGCTGCCGCTCGCTTTGCTTTCCGGGGCCCTCGCGCTCGCCGCCTATGTGGTGACGGCGGGGCCGACGATTTACTGGCTCGACTCGAGCGAGTTCGTCGCAGCGTCGTGGTGGCTCGGCAACGCGCACCCACCCGGGCATCCGCTGGTGGCGCTGCTCGGGCGGCTCTTCTGTTACCTGCCGGTCGGGACGATCGCCTTTCGCGTGACCCTGGCGTCCGCCGTGCAGAGCGCGGCCGCCGTCGGGCTGCTCGTCGTGATCGCCGGCGAGCTGGGCGCGCGCTTGCGTCAGGGGAGCGCGGTGGCCCGCGGCCTGCCGGGAAGGCCAACGCCGCCGGCGCTCACCCTGGCAGCGACCGAGGAGTTTGCGCTGCTGGCCACCGCGCTGACGAGCGGCTGGGCCTACGCCCTCTGGTTTCAGGCCGTGCGCGCCGAGGTCTACGCCCTGCACCTGTTGCTGGTGCTGGCCGCCAGCGCCGGGTTGCTGCGCTGGGAGCGGACGCGCGATCTGCGTTTGCTGCTGGTCGGCGTCTTCTGCGGCGCGCTCGCGCTCTGCAACCATCACTTCCTCGCCCTGCTGGCGGCCCTGCCGGCGGCGATCTTCATCGCCGTCGTTTGGCGTCAACGCGCAGGCGCCTTTGGGCGCGTGCATGGTCGGCGCGTGCTCGTCGCGGCCGTGCTCGTCGCCTCGGTGGCGATGGCCGCCTGGGCATACCTGCCGCTGCGCTCGCAGCGCGCACCGCTGGTCAACTGGGGGGCGCCGCATAGCTGGCAACGCTTCGGCTGGGTCGTCTCGGCGCGCGCCTTTCAGAAGGCGCTGCCGCGCGCCGCGCAGCAGAGCCGAGAGGAGCGGGGACTCGGCGCCGTCTTCGCCGTGCTCGGCGGACCGCCCACGGGCCTCGCGCCCGCCCTGGTAGGTAGCCTGCTCCTGGCGCTGGCGCTCGGCGGGCTCTATCGGCTCTGGCGCGAGGCGCCGACCCGGCCAGCGGCGCTCTTGGTGACGGCGCTCTTGCTCGGCAACCTCGCCAGTCCGCTGCTCATCGGCATCGATCCCTTCAACGCGGACGCCCACGGCTATCTGGCGCTGAGCGTGGCCCTGCTGGGGCCGCTGGCGGCGTTGCCGCTCCTGGCGTCCTTTCCCCGGCTGCTCGCCGGCGCTGGGCGGCGCCGGACCGTGATGGTCAGCGCGGGGCTGCTGGTGCTGCCAGCCCTGCAACTGGCGGTCAACGAGCCGCGCTGCAGCCTGTCGCAGCATTGGGCGGCCGAAGAAACCGGGCGCGCAGTGCTCGACCAGCCGGCTGGATCGGTGTTGATCACCTCCTACTTCCAGACCGTCTTTCAGGTCTGGTCGCTCCAGGCGATGGCCGATCTGCGACCGGAGCTCGAGCTGCTACACCGCAACTTCCTCACCCAGCCGGGCTACCTGGTGACGCTGCGGGCGAACGCGCCGGAGCTTGCCCGCTGGGGTGCGCGGTGGCGGCGCAGCGGAGGCGAGCGCGTCGCCGATCTGGACTGGCTAGCGCGCCGCCGTCCGGTGTTCGTCGAGTACGACCTCAATCTCGGCGCCGACGTCGTCCAGCGCTTGTGGCCGGCGGGCATGCTCCTGGCCTATCGCCCACCGCGCGCGGCGCTGCCGGACGCTAGCGCCCACGAGCGGCGCATCGCGCGCTGGCTGCGGCAGGTCGGAGAACCTGACGAGCTGGAGACGCGGCGTGCCCTGAGCTGGTGGCAGTACCTGCTCGCACGCTTCGCCTGCCGTCGAGGCCTGGTGCCCTTGGCTCGTTTTCACCTGGCGCAGGCGCTGACGCTGGCGCCGCAGGCGCGCACGCTCTTGGCCCTGCGGGCGCGCTGCCTGCCGCTGCTGCGCTGAGGGCGCGGTGCCGACCGGCGCGGCGCGGGGCGCGGCCCTCGAAGGGGGCAGCGAGCAGCCCGTGACTTTCGCGGTGCTCGCGCCTTGGTTGCGGTGTGAACGGCGTGCGTGACGCGACCTTGTGGTGGGTGATGGCGAGGTGGAGGCGGGCGCCTCGGCGCTGCGCTCCACGGTTCCCGGGCGCCCAGCTCGCGGCCCCCAGGGCCACGCTGTTGTGGTCGCCAGCCCTGCCGGTTCTCCCCCAATTTGAGGCTATCGTGAGGCTATCGTGAGCCGTCGCGTGCCGTCGTCAATCTTCAGACCATTGACCGGCAAGGAAGAGCCGCTTGATTGACCTGCTTGGTCCTCTAGAGCCCGAAGCGGGTGAGCTTCTTGTGGAGGCCTTCGCGGGTGATGCCGAGCGTGGCCGCGGTGCGCGTCTTGTTATGGCCATGGGCGGCCAGTGCGGCGACGAGCAGATCGCGCTCGAGGTGCTCCATCATCTCCTTCAAGGTGCCGCTCGTCGGCAGCTCGGACGTTGGGAGGAGCGCGCCGCCCTGGAGGGCGGGTGAGAGCTGCTCGGGCTCGACGCATGCGCCATCGTCGACGAGGATCGCCAGCCGCTGCATCTCGTTTTCCAGCTCGCGAATATTGCCCGGCCAGCGATAGGCGCGCAGCAGCGCGAGCGCTCGTGCCGAGATCGTCGGCGCCGGCTTGCGCAGCTCCGCCGCATAGCGTTCGAGGAAGCGCTCGGCGAGCAATGGAATGTCGTCGCCGCGCTCGCGCAGCGGCGGCAGCGTGACGGGGAAGACCACCAGGCGATAGTAGAGGTCCTGGCGGAAGCGACCGCTCTTGACCTCCTCCTCCAGGTTGCGGTGGGTGGCGCAGACGATGCGCGCGTCGACCTTGCGGCTGCGCGTCGCGCCGAGCGGGCGAACCTCACCGTCCTGCAACACCCGGAGCAGCTTGGCCTGGAGCGCCGCCGGCATCTCGCCGATCTCGTCGAGCAGGAGCGTGCCGCCGTCGGCCAGCTCGAAGAGGCCCTTCTTCTCCTGCTCAGCGCCGGTGAACGCGCCCTTCTTATGACCGAAGAGCTCACTCTCGAGCAGCGTCTCGGGCAAGGCCGCGCAGTTCTGGGCGACGAAGAGCTTGTCGCGCCGGCGGCTCTGCTCGTGAATGGCGCGGGCGACGAGCTCCTTGCCGGTGCCCGTCTCACCGCCGATGCAAACGGTGACGCGCGTGTCGATCACGCGCGTGAGCTGCTGCAACACCTGCTGCAGGGCGGCCGACTGACCGAACATCTGCTCGAAGGTCGGCCGCGGCTCGCGCGTACGCAGATAGTGATTCTCCTGCTCGGCGCGCTCGCGGGCCAGGCGCAGCTGCTCGTAGAGTCGCGCATTCTCCAGCGCCAGGGCGGCCGGCTCGCCGAGCAAGAGCAACAACTCGAGGTCGCGCTCGCTGAAGATGCCGCCGCCGCCGCCGCCGCGGTTGTCCGCCGCGATCACGCCCATCAGCTGCTCGCCGCGCCACAGCGGCGCCGCGAGGGTCGAGCGGATCTGGGCGCCCATGATGCTCTCGCTGCGACCGAGGTCATCGGCCGCATGCGCTGCCAGCACGGCGCTGCGTTGCTCGAGCACACGCTGCAGCAGCGCGCGGCTCGTCGCGACGACCTCGGTCGCGGGCTCCGCGCCGCGTGTCCGAGCGCAGGCGGGGACCAGTCGCCCTTCGCCGGGGCGCCCCTCCTCGAGCAAGATCGCGATGTGCGTGGCGCGAGGCAGCAACGCGAGCGTTGCCTGCGCGGTGGCCTCGAGTACGGCGCTGAGCTGTGGTTGGCTGTCGAGCAGCCGCACGGCCCGATAGAGCGTCGCGAGGTCGCTGCTGCGTGCGACCTCGCCGGTGAGGCGCCCGAGCTCCGACAGCGCGCGGGTGGCGTGCACGCGTACGGTGTGGTCGGGCCCAGGCGCGGCGGCCGCGGCGATCGTGCAGCGCAGGATCACCGGCGCGCTGGGGTCACCGAGCAGCAGCTCGTCGCCATTCTGGAGCAGCACCTCGCGCTGGCCGGTCCCGTCGAGCGCGATGCGTTCGCTGCCGCGCGCCAGCGACGAGCCGTTGGTCGAGCGCAGATCACGGTAGATGTAGCGATCCTGCTCGCGGAAGATCAGCCCGTGCTCGGCAGAGAGGTGCGCGTCCTCCAGGCGAAGATCGGCCTCCGGCGCGCGCCCGATCAAGAGCTGCCTGGTGTCGGCCTCGTGTACCCGGCCGCGTTCCGCGCCGTCCAGCACCTCGAGGCGGATCATCGGATCATCGCAGCCGCCAGACCAGCTCGGTGTCGCCGAGCGGGCCAGACATGCTGAGTTTCAAAGCCCATGTCTCGGCGGCGACCAGTGGGCGCCCATCGGGCAGCGTCCGGGGGAACTCGACGCGATAGAGCTGGTAGAAGGCGCCGAGGTGCGGAAGCATGGCGCGCTCCGTGCTGAGGATGCGCCGCTCAGCAACGATTCGGTCGGCGTTGACCTGCTCGCCGCGATCGTTGCTCAACGCCAGGCGCCACTGCGAACGTGGGCGGTCGAAGTCGTTCCACGTGCGGTCGTGGGTAGCGGCGACGACGAAGAGGCTGTAGCCGCGCGCGCGCTGCGCCGCGAACTCCCGCTCGAGTGCTCGGCGTGCTGATGCGGGGAGGCGAAAGAGCGCCGTCCATCGGGCGAGATAGGCGGCGTCGAAGTCCTTGGATCGCAGCGTCGCGTAGACGCGCAGGGTCGTTCCCAACTCCTGCAGCACGGTGATCGCCTGATATCGTGTCCAGCGCTTCAGCACCGCGCGGTACTCCGCCGCGGTGTAGGGTTTGTCGGGGCCGCTGCGCAGCGAGACGATCGGACTGGGCGCTGCGCAGGAGCTGAGGGCGCTGAGGCTCGCCAGCAGCCAGAGCGTGCGCAGCGCGGCCGACGAGCGCCGGGGCTGCCGCACGAGCTTGAGCGGGTGCGTCAACGGCGCTTGACGCGGCTCTTCTTGCCGGCCGCGGTCGGGGGACGCGGGACCTTGACCTGGGTGGCGCTCGCGCCCGTGCTGCGGCCGGCCTCGACGGCGGGGGCCGGCGTTGCGGGCGCGGCTGGGCTCGGTGCCGCCGTGCGGCTCGGCGCCGCCGTGCGCTCGGGCTCGGCATTGCGCTCGCGTCGCAGCGCGGTCGGCGTGACGGGCACTGTGGCGATACCGACACGGTGCCGCGGCGGCGGGCTCGGCTGCGGCGCCAGTGGCGCCGCACGGCTGCTCCCGAGCCCCGGTCGTGCGCGGCTGTCGCTGCCCGTGGTCGCGCCGGGGCCGGCCGTCACGTTGCCGCGCAGCGCCGCACCATCGGCCATCACGAGCTGCGGACAGCTCACGTCGCCGAGCAGCTTGCCCTGCTCTCCGATGCGGACGGACTCGCTGGCGCTGACGTTGCCCACCAGCGTACCGCCGACCAGCACACGAGCAGCCTGCACGTCTGCGACCACGACCCCCCCGGGTTCGATCACCAGCTCGTCACCGAGCCGGACCGCACCCTCGAGGTGTCCGGCCACGATGAGGCTGTCCTGGCACTCGACCTCACCCTTGATCCGCGTCTGGGCGCCGATCACCGTTGCCTGTGCTTGGTTGTTCATTGGGCTGCTTCCCCTGTACCCGCGCGTGGTGAGGCCCTTGAGCACGACTACGCGCCCATCTCGATCGTGCCACGGAAGGTGGCGCCCTCAGCGATCACCACGCGCGCAGCCTTGATGTCGCCGATCAGGCAGGCGTTCGGTCGCAGCTCGACCTTCCGGCGTGCCACCACGTTGCCCTTGACCTGTCCGCTGATCACCGCGGAGTCAGCCTCGATCTCGGCCTCGACCCTCGCCGAGGCCTCGACCACGAGGCCTCGACTGAGCTGCAGCGCGCCGCGGATCGTGCCCTCGACGACGAGGTCTTCGTCGGCGCTGAGCTCGCCGTCGATCACCAGGGCAGGGCCGATTACCGTGGTCGCCATAAGAAACCCCTCTCGATCGTCGCTGCCGCGGGCGCAAGGCCAACGCAGCTTCGGCCCGCCGCCTCTGCCGTCCGCGATACCGCGGCGCCCAATCGCGCGCTTGCGCGCAAAGGCAGTCGCGCGCTAGCGCGCGGTGAGACCCGGCGGTAAGTCGATGTCCATCTCGAGGCGGCCGGTGAAGGCGGCGCCTTCCTCGATGACGATCCGCGCCGCCTGCAGCGACCCGTCAAAGCGCGCGCCGGCCGCGATCGTCACCGGGCCGCGGGCGCGGACCTCGCCCCGTAGGGCGCCACGCAGGGTCAGCTCACCGACCTCGACCTCGGCCTCGACGATGGCCGCCGCTTCGATCAGCAGCGAGCGCTCGAGCGCGATCGCGCCCTCGACCCGCCCTTCGACGATTAGATCCTCACCGCCCGAGATCGTGCCGCGAACCGTCACTGTCTTGCCGATGACGCAGGGTTGTTCCGCCATGCTCGCTCTCCGCTCGCTCTCCGCTCGCTCCCGGTTCGTGCCCGGTTCGTGCCCGGTTCGGTCCATCGTCGCCCTCTGCCGGGCCGCGGCGCCGCGCGGAGGGGCGCGGACTCGCGAGCGGCCTTTGCCGCGTTTCGCCGGGCGAATGGAGGCGTCGGAAGCTAGCAGCGGGCCAAAGCGACTGTCAAGCGCGCGCCAGCGCAGGGGCGCTAGAAGAGGTAATTCGCACCGAGCGAGAAGATATCCCAATGGCTGCGATAGCTGCCGGCGTTGATGATGCGCCCCGAGCCATCGGCGGACATCTGGGCCAGCCGCGCCCCACCCGGCTGGTCGGCCGGAGGAACCTCGAGGCGCTCCTGATAGAGGTGCGCATAGGCCACCGATAGGTCGACCCGCTGACCGAGCCGCATCGTGCCGCCGAGGTGCAGCCCGAGCCGGCGAACGGGCAGGAAGTCGATGTTGGCCAGCGCCGGATCGAGACCGCGGGTTTCGTACGAGAGCCCGCCGCGCAGCGCACAGCGATCGCGCGCCACGGTGTAGTCGCCGCCGAGGCGCAGCGAGAGCTGATCCCGCCAGCCGCGCGGCACTCGGAAGGCGTTGTCCACAGGAACGTCGAGCGTCAGTACCTTCCCATCGGTCAGTCTCTGGCGGGTCGTCAAGGTCAGATCGGCGGGAGGCCGGAGCACGACCTCGTCGACGCGGCCGTTGCGCTCGAAGACGGCGTCAAGCTCGAGGTCCCAGCGTTCGTCGTGCAGTGCATCGCGCGTCCGCCGCGCCTCGCCTCGCAGGGGCGCGGTCGCCCGCCGCGCAACATAGCGGATCGCTGCGGTGGCCTGCCAAGGCAAGGGGAAGTGCAGGCTCAGATCCTCGAGGCGGTCGTCGGTCGGGATACTGCTGCCGGGCTCGCTAGAGCCGTAGTCACCGAAGCGCATGTCGATGTTGGCCGAGCCGCGCAGGTCGTCCGACCAGCGCAGGGTCGCCGCCAGCTCGATGTCGCGCCTCGGCGTCGCGTGGACCCCGGCGATCACTGCGGGCACGAAGCGATCCGCTCCGCGAATGCGCGCGCGCCCGTCCAACGACGGGTTCTCGCCCCCCGTGGTGACGCCGTAGCTCAATCCATCAAGGCTGAAGATCCCCCACTGCAGCGTGGCGCCGACGCGAAGCCAGGGCGCGGCCTGCCAGCTCAGCCCGGCGCTCGGGCTCAGGGCGAAGCCGCCCGCGCTCAGCGCCAGATAGCGCAGGGGGTTGGGTCGCGCCGCGCCGGAAGGAGAGCGCACGGTGCCGTCGCGATCACCCCACTGCACCGAGCCGGTGTTGGCGGGCAGCAGCAGCCCGAACCCGAGGCCGAGGCGCGGTCCGAGGGCCAGGCTGGCGACGATCGCTGGGGCCGGAATCGGCGCGCCCGTGTTGCAGACCCGCGGGAAGGACTCGAGGGCGTAGCCGCCCTGCGACGGCAGGCGCTCACTGTCGCCAAAGCGACTGAAGTCGCGGACCGTGACGTTGTCGGTGTAGCTGCCGCTGCGCTGCACGCAGGCGTCGAAGAAGGCGAGGTGGCTATTGATCAGCAGGGCACGCTGCCCGGTGCTGCCGATCAGGGCCGGGTTGTAGCTCAAGGCCATGGCGTCGTCGCCGCGGGCGGCGAAGGCTGCTGCGCGGCCGAGTGCCCGCGTGCCCGGTCCCGGATAGTCGAGCCCTCCAGCGACCGCGCGCCGCGCGGCGACGCAGGCGACGAGCCCAGCGAGGGCGAACCGGATCAGCCGGATCAGCCGGATCAGCCGGATCAGGGCGCTGGCGGACCGAGGTGGGGGTGACGGCATCATCGAGTGGAACCGGGCCGCATCGTAGCAGAGCCCGTCGCGGCGCGATGCAAGCGCGATGCAAGGCAGCTTGCGAGCGGCGGGTCTGTGCTAGGGTCCGGCGCTATGAACTCCTTCGCGCTGCAGCATCGCGTCGCCCTCCGACGCCGGTATCACTCGCCGGCCCCGCGGCACGCCGCAGGCGGTGGGGCGCGGCCGAGCCTGGGCGCCCTGGCGCCGGCCCTGTCGGCCGCCGCCGCGCTGGTCCTGCTGCTCTCGCTGAGCGGCTGCAGTGGTGACGCCAAGCTGCGCGCGGATGCGAGCACGACGCTGATCGACCAGGGCCCGACGCTGCGCTGCCCGAGCGCGGGCCCGACGCCGCTGGCGCAGCAACATGGTGCATGTTGCTACCGCCGCGCCAACGCCGACCGCCAAGCTCGGCCCGAGTATCGGGTGGCAGGGCTGCAGTTCAACCAGCCGCAGAGCCTCGCGAACACGCTGCTGACCAGCATCACCACCAATTCGATCGACGAAGAGCGCTTCAACTGGCTCTTTGCGCTCGAGGGTGCCGACGATGACGGCCCGCTCACGATCCGCACGGGGAGCGCGCGCAGGCAGAGCGACGGGAGCTTCAGCTTTACCCACGGGACGGGTGGCCTCGGCGGGGGCATCGACTGGGAGCCGATCACCATCGAGGGCTCGCTGCTCGGTGCAACCTGGCAGGGTGGGCCGGCGTCGCGGCCCGTGGCGCTGGTGATCTTCAACCCCGACGGCGAGCACGTCGATGCCGAGCTGCCGATCCGCGAGCTGCGCATCATCCGCGCCGTGATGGCCGCCGACCGTGATTGCATCGGTCGGCGGCTGCTGACGAGCTACGACACCGAGGACGGCGAGATCAGCGGCTATCTGACCTTGGAGGACGCGGGCAAGGTCTTCGTCGGCATCGGCGGTCTCGACCCGATTCGGCTCTGCATGGTGTTGCTGGGTAGCCCGGCTGCCAGCGGCGAGTGCACGGCGCTTCCCCGCAAGGACTGGACCTTCCCACCCGATGCGCGCTGCGACGCGGGCGGCTGCCAAGCCGGTGGTTGCGATCCGCTCAGCGACTGCAACGCCTGGGTCGTGCGCGGGACCTTCGCCGCGCAGGGCGTCGAGGTCGAGTGAGCGCGCTGGGACGGGGCGTCGGCGCGCTCGCCGTGCTCGCCCCGCTGCCTGGCTTCGCGGAGACGGCGTTTCGCCGCGCCCTGCTGCTCGAGCTCGTGCTCGCCGCCCTCACCTATCTAGCCCTGCGGCGTGTCACGGCGCCTTACGGACGCCACGCGCGACCGGGCTGGGGCCCCGTGCTTGCGGCGCGCCTCGGCTGGACGCTGATGGAGCTGCCGGCGCTGCTCGGCTTTCTCGCGGTCTTCGTTGCGGGAAGCCAACGCGGCGAGCTCATGCCGCTGCTGCTCGCCGCGCTCTGGACGCTGCACTACGCCCAGCGCAGCCTCGTCTTTCCCTGGCGTCTGCCGCCGACGGCGCGTCCCCTGCCTGTCCTCGTGGTCGCGCTCGGCCTGCTCTTCAACACGCTCAACGCGCCGATCAACGCCTACTGGCTCGCCGAGGTCGCGCGCTATCACGCACGCTGGCTGCTCGACCCGCGGCTGATCTTCGGCGTCGTGCTCTTCTTCGGCGGGTTGGCCATCAACTGGCATGCGGACGCCGCGCTCTTGCGCTTGCGTCGCGCCGGCGGCTACCGAATTCCCCAGGGCGGGCTCTTTCGCTGGGTCTCCTGCCCCAACTATCTCGGCGAAATCGTCGAGTGGTGGGGCTGGGCGCTGGCCGCCTGGTCGCCGGCCGGCGCGGTCTTTGCGCTCTACACCATGGCCAACCTGCTGCCGCGGGCCCTCGCGCATCATCGTTGGTATCGCGCACGCTTCGCCGACTACCCGCGCCAGCGCCGGGCCCTCCTGCCGCTGATTTGGTGAGCTGCCCCCGCGGGGTCGCCCAGCGCCACGCCCAGCGCCAGAACTGGCGCGCTGGCGCAAGCGGCGGCTAGCATGGGCGCGTCGCCTCGCCGGTCCTGACGGAAGGCGGCTGCCCGTAGCCGCTCGACGCGCGCTTGCGCCGAGCCGAGGAGCTTCGATGCTATCACTGGCGCTGGCGGCTAGTACCCTGGGCTCGAGCCTGGGTTCGGGCCTGCTGCTCGGGTTATTGGGCTGGGTGGTGCTCCGGGTCGTGCTGCCCGGCTTCTACACGGTCGATCAGAGCGAGCGCGCCGTGCTCACCACCTTTGGGCGGGCCCGGCGGCTCCCGGGACCGACGACCGCCGACCTGCCGATCGCCGAGGCGCTGCGTCCCGACGAGCGCGAGCGCTATCGCTATCCACAGGTGCAGGTGATCGGTCCCGGGGGCCCCTACTTTCGCTGGCCCTGGCAGAGCGTCCACAAGGTGTCGGTCGCCGTGCAGACGATGAACATGGCGCTCGACCCCGAGGATCCCGGCGCCAATCACGGCGGCTCGGTGCTCGAGGCGGTGACCAAGGATCAGCTCAACACCGGGCTGACCGGCGACGTGCGCTTTCGCGTCAGCGAGCAGAACCTCTATGCCTACCTCTTCGCGATCAAGCGGCCGATCGCCCACGTGATGGGCTACTTCGTCTCGGTCTTGCGGCAGAAGATCGCCTCCTTCGAGGCGCCGCAGCACGCGCTCGGGCAGGCCGAGAACGGCGCGGCGCTCGACCTGGCGCAGGCCGAGGGCATCTCGATCAACGACCTGCGCAAGAACCTGCGCGACATCAACCAGCACATGGATCTTGAGTGCCGCAGCTCCGAAGCGCGCTACGGCGTGGCGCTCGATGCCTCGCTGATCACCAGCATCGACCCGCCCTCCGAGGTGGAATCGGCGCTGGCCGCGATCAACACCGCCCATAATCACGTCTCGTCGGATATTTCGCTCGCGCGCGCGACCGCCGACCAGCGCATCGTGCAGTCGCGGCGCGCGGTAGAGATCGAGACCTTGCGGGCGCAGGCCGAGGTGCAGCCGCTGCAGGCGCTGGCCACCGAGCTGGAGCTGCTCCAGGCCAACGGCCCCGACGCGCTTCGGGCCTATCGGCGCTTCGTGGCGCTCGAGCTGCTCGGTCGCGCGCAGCAGCACGTACGGGAGGTGCGCTCATGACCCTGATTATCGGCGCGCTCTCGCTGGTGCTCTGGTCGGTGCTGATCCCCTTCGGCTTCACCCTGCTGCGCTTGCTCGGCGTCTATGACGTGGTGCACGAGGGCCGCTGCCACGTCTACACGCTCTTCGGCAAGGTGGTCGGCGTGATGCGCGAGCCCGGGCTGGTCTGGCTCTGGCCGCAGATGGGGCCGACGGCGCTGATCGTGCGCTGGCTCGGTACGCGCTACGTCGTCGATCTGCGCCGCGACCAGACCTATATTCGCTCGCAGCCCGTCAACTCGGAGGAGGGCGCGCCGATGGGCATCGGCCTCTGGTACGAGATGTTCGTCAGCGATCCGGTGGCCTTCCTCTTCGCCAACACCGACCCGCGCGGCTCGCTGCGCTCCAATGTCTCGAACGCGGCGGTGCGCTGCCTGAGCAACATGCCGCTGGCGGCGATGCTGCAGACGCGGCATTCGATGAGCGAGAGCGTACGCAACGAAGTCTCGCCGGAATCCCATAAGTGGGGCTATCGGCTGGGCAGCGTCTATGTGCGCAAGGTCCACTTCCGCGATGTCGGGATGCTGCGGCAGATCGAGGAGAAGGTGGTCAACCGCCTGCGCCAGGTGACCTCGGCGATTCGCCAGGAGGGCGCCAACCAGGTCAGCGTGATCACCAGTGGCGCCGAGCGCGAGGCGGCGGTCGACTTCGCCAAGGCAGCCGCGCTGCGGCCGCAGATCGTCGGCGGCGCGCTGCAGCGCATCTCACGTGAGCGCGAGGTCGCCGAGACGCTCTTCGACGTGCTCGAGACGCAGCGCCTGCTCGAGTCCAAGGGCAGGCTGACGCTCGTGCCGGCGCGCAGCGCCGAGCTGCTGCCCCAGCTCCTGACCAGCGCCAGCCTCGAGCACGAAGGCGCGGCGGAGCGCTCGCTCGTCCCCGTCGCCCGCGCCGCGCGCTGAGGCCGCCCTGGCGCGGTGACGCCCGGGGCGCTGAGGCTTGCCGGCCCCGCGTGGCCCATGCGATAGCTCCCCGGTGGGGGCCCTGATGTTCCTTTTGCCAGCTAGCGGTTGCTCACGTCGGCCCCGGGTCGCGCTGCGGCGCGGCTGCGTCGTCTCGCTCTTGCCGCTGCTCCTCGCGGGGCGCGCCTCAGCAGAGGGCGCGCGCGTGCAGCCGCGCGCCTTGGAGTTCGCCATCGGTCGTCACGCCTTCGTTGTGGCGCCGCGCGGCGCGGCGACGATAGAGGTCCACCGTGCCGGCGTGCCCGGAAAGGATCGGGCGTATGCTGCCGTGGCGCAGCGCTTCGCTCCTGCTGGCGTCCGCCCGCGCCAGGGCGGGGGAGCCTTCATCGGCAACGAGACCGGCCCGGGCGGCGACGACGCCGCGCCGGCGGGGCTCTTGCTCGGGTCCGCAGGTCAGCTGGCGCGGGTCGACGTCTTCGGCGTGGAGCCCGGAGCGCGCACCCGCCCCGCGGCGCGGGTCTTCGCGGCGAGAGACTGCCTCGGCGGTGGCTGCCGATCGCGCAGCGGGCCGCTGCTGACCGCCCAGCTCCTCGAGCGCTGGCGGCAAGAGGGTACGCGCCCGTCTGCGATCGGCTTCGACGTCGATGGCACCCTGGTGGAGCGCTACGTCCCGGGGGCGGGCGGCTTCGGCCATGCGACGCTCGATGATTACCCGCTGCTCCGGTCCGAGCTGGTGGCGCTCGTAGGCGATCAGCACCCCTTCTTCTTTCTCACGCGCAGCCCCCTTGGCTCGGTGCGCGAGCGGCTGCTCGACCCCCTCGCGGGGGCGCTTTTCCATGCCTGCATCTCGGCGCCCCTGCCGACGTGGATTGTTTCCAGCAGCCTGACGGTGCTGGACGAGCTGCGCCTCGACGGGTCGGGAGGGCACGGCACGGTGCGGGCAGTGCGGGCGGTGCGGGCAGTGCGGGACGCCGAGTTCGGACGAGAGTTCCGGCTGCTGCCCGCCGAGCTCGAGGCGATCCTCGAGGTGGTGCAGGGCCCCCAAGGGCGCGGCGGGCTCTTGGCGGCGGCGTATCAGCGGGCCATTGGCTGGAAGCAGCGGCTGCAGGCGGCGGGCGCGCTCCCTGCTCGCGCGCTGGCCCGCTATCGCGGTCTTCTCGGGGCGCTCGAGCTGCCCGCCGCCGACAGCCCGAAGCTCCGCCCGGTGGTCGAGGTGCGCCCGGGTGACGTCGTGCTGAACGATCCGCTTGGGCCCGACGTGCGGGTGCTCAGCATGAACCCGATCGCTCCTGGCCACCGCGCTGCCTTAGCCAACGCGCTCGTGGGCGCCCTCGGTGGCACAGCCGCCCACCGCGGCGCAGCCCACTGATCGGGCCGCGAGGGATCGGGCTGCGAGGTGAAGGGCGTGGTTGGCGTGGCTGCGGAGGTCGCTGCGCGCGCCCTTTCTTATCCTGGTTTTGATCCTGGTGTTGATCTTGGTGCGGGCGGTCTCGCGGAGGGAGGGGGGGAGCAATCATGATCCAAGTCAGAGGAATGAGGGCAGGCAGGCCGGGACGCCTGCGGGTGGCAGCGCGGGGCGGCCTGCTGAGCGCGGTGCTCGCCGTCGCTTTCGTCGCGACGCCGGCGGCGGCGTCACGGCCGGCGCGCTCGACGCCAGCGCGAGGGAATCGCCGTGGCGCCATCCACCGCGTGTTTCCATCCGTGCGGCTCGCGCAGCCCGGCGAAGCTCAGGACGAGGCGATCGCCGTGCGCGCCGGCTCTCGGGGACTACCCGCTCAGATCACGCTCTTCGTCCCGGCGGCGCTGCTCGGGCTCGAGCGTGGACCTGCCGGCTCGCCCGTCCGATTCGAGCACGGTGGAGTCGATCGGGTCGGCGGGAGCCCGGGCGACCATCCGCGGGAGTTGCTCCGGGATGATTGGGCCAGGGGGAGCCTTCTGCGCGTCTGGCTGGAAGGCCAGGCGCGGCCGCGCGCCCGCGGCGAAGGGGCGCGCAAGACGAGGCACCAGAGGCCGGCGACGAGGGACACCGAGCAGCAAGGGATCATGTCGCGCTACTGGAGGGCGGTCATGATCGGCGTCGCGCCGGAACCGGGCGCTCCCCTCCTGCACGGGCATGCGTCGGAGGTCGCTGCGGAGTGGTCGCACCGAAGCGCAGCGGTGGCTCGCGCTCAACACAGCGTGGCCGCCGCGAGGCGCGGCGGCCAAGACACGGAGTTGCGGGGGGAGATTGCTGCGTTGGCAGCGGCGCGCGAGGGCTTACGCGCCTGGGCAGGCCTCGCCGCGCGGCTCGTCACTGAGGGTATTTCTGGGCCCGGGGTGCGGTTGCTCACCGAAGCGAAGGCGACGGCCCCGACGCGGGCCGAGGGTCTCTCGGGGCTCTTCGGCTACCCAGCGTCGGGTGCAGAGAGGCTCGCGCCCCTCTTCGATCCGGCCACGGCCAGGGCGTTCGTGGCGGTCTTCAACGACCACGGCGTCGTCTTGCCGGTTGGGGCCAGGACGAGGATCAATCGGGCCTTGAAGCAGGCGAGGCAATGGGGCTCGCGCGGCAAAGCCGCCGTGGCCGCCCTGAGCGCGCTGAAGGAGCTGAGGTTTGAGGATTGACGTGGCGCCTGCATCGGCGCCGCGCTGAGCCCTGCGAGGGAGCGCGCTGGCCCACGCATCAACCGCCGTTGAGCACGCGGCGCAGCTCGCGCTGGAGCTTGCCGACCTGCAGTCGGGCGCTGCGTAGGTCTGCCGGCGCGTCGGAAGCGCTGGTGGCCACGAAGGCCGCGCCGAACTTGCGCTGCGAGGGCTCGTCTACGGTTAGCGCGCCGAGCAGGGCCGGGACGATGCCCTGGCCCCGCGCGGCGTCGTAGAGCAGCCCGTGCTGCTCCAGCAGGGCAAGGAGCCTGTCGGGCTCGAGCGCCTCGACCGCCCTTCCGAGCGCCAGACGGTCGAGGTTGTCGGTCTGGCGATAGACCACGACGCTTCCCGCCTGCGTGCGCAGCAGGCCCTCTTCGAACTTCGCCCCGGTCGCGCCCTTGGCGAGCTGGGCCGCATAGCGCGTCGCGGGCGTCCGCAGGTTGATCTCGCAGGCCTTGAGCGCCAGCTCCGTGCCGCCGCCGGGCAGGCGCGTACGCTGGCCAAGGACATCGATTCCGACGGGTCCGACGACGCCGGCGCGTGCCAGCGTGCCGCCCACAACCCGACCGATGCGGCTCAGCTGCGCCGCGAGGGCTGGCTCCAGCGGTTGCTCGCAGCCGAGGTAGTGGCCGTGCCGCGTCAACTGGTGGTGGCAGGACTCGACCTCAACGCCCCCGTCAGGGTGTAGCAAGAGCTGCACGCTGAGCTCGCGCGGCCGTGGCAAGTATTCCTCGACCACGACGCCAACCCGGGCCAGCTCTTGGCCGAAGCTGGCCCAGGTCTCTCGCGTCGGATCGTCGGCGGCCTTGCCGCGATCGCTGGCGAAGGCGAGTTCGGTCCTGTCGGCGAGGCGCTCTTCGATCGCCGTCGGGCGCTGCGCGGCCGGCAGTCGGGCCAGGCCGGGGAGGTTGAGGAAGGCGATACCCTCGCCGGAGGCGCCGTCATTATGCTTGATCACGATGCGCCGGCGACGCGGGTGCGCTGCTACGTACTCGCTGACGGCCGCCACCACCGCGTCCGTGCTGCGCAGGGGCTCGAAGGAGCCCTCGAGATGGGGCACCTCGGCCTCGGCGAACCAGTGACGCGACGCGGCCTTGGTGCCGAGCGCGCGCTGTTTCGGCGTGGCGCCCCAGATCGGCACCTCGAGCAGGCCGGCGATCCGCGCCACGTCAGCATCGACGCTGTAGGCCGAGAGCCTGACGTCGTCGGAGCGGTCCCGCGCGGCGCCGACAGCGTCGACGAGCGCGTCGTATGCAGGCCGATCATGCCGCAGCGCGCGCAGCAGCGACTCTCCCGGCCTTCGCGGCGAGGCGATCACTGACAGGCGCTGCCTGGCGTCGGAGCGACCCGCCTCGGGCAGGCCGCGAAAGAGCGCGTTCAGCTCCAGCGCCGAGGGCCGACGCGTCAACACGACGATCGAGTGCGCGTCTGGGTCGGCGAGCGCCGCGACGGCCGCGGGCAGCGCGCGCTCGTCGTAGAAGGGCACCGTCGCTCCCGCGGCCTTGGCCATCACCCAGCCGTTGAGGTTGAGGGTGTGCAGGTAGAGGGTCGTGCGGCCCCGCGTGGGCGCCGCGGCCGAGCGGAGGGCGGTGAATCGACGCTGTGTACGCTCGTAGTTCTTCTGGAGCTCCCTGTCGTCCGGAAGCGCTGCCCGCGCCCGTAGAGACCCGGGGCCGTACGCCTGCGTGCCCCGTCGGAGCTCGGCGCTGGCTCGCGGGCTCCCACCAGAGACCAGGCCGAGGCAGAGCAAGAACGCGAGACGCTGCGAGCAGCGTCCCACCTGAGGATGCGATCGGAGCGCCTTGAGCTGGGCCGCCTTGAACATCGGGGCTGCTCCCTTCCGGCGCGTGGGCGGGGATGACGGGGCGTCCAACCCCGACGCTCGCTTACGCGCCCGGCGCGGAGCTGTCGGCGATTGTGCTCGCGATGTCAAGACCCGGCCCGCGCACCGGCGCGCGATCGGGCGAGACGCGAAATCTCCCGGAAGCGAGAAGCGGGTCCCACCTGCTGGCGCCCGCCCAGCCGGCTAGAGGGACGGACTCAAACGTCGCCTGGCCACCCTGCTCCGCGCGCCCGCCCTGAGAACATTTCGCGACCACTGGAAGATTGAAAACCAGCGGCATCACTGCCTCGACGTCTCCTTTGCCGAGGACAGGTTCCCATGCGGCATCTCGAGGAACGTCGAAAGCCACCTCTCGTTGGCGTCGCCCCAAACCTCCATGGATTCGGCGTCGTCACAGCCGCAAACCATCGCCATCAGCGCCGTGACGATGACCGTCCGCAGCGGATACCGCCGACCCTGCCCACGCCGCGAATCGCCCAGGCCCATGAGCGCCTCCTCGAAATGCCCGAGCGCCACCAACTCGTTGGAAGAGGTCGGTCGCCAGGTCCACCAGATTCCGCCGGCGCCTGACGAGGCGAGTCGGACATGGAGCCCCTTGGCGCTGGGATGTCACTCGCGACACCGCCCATCTCGGCAGGTGCGGCCGCTCGGGCACGCGCACTCCACGAACGCCCCCGGGCAGCCGGCCGACTTCTTGCCGCAAACGTCGCTCCTGCAGACGTCGCGTGGACCGATCGGATCGCAGGCCTGGTGTGGTGGCATACAGATCCCACCTTGGCAGCTCAAACCCCAGTCGCAACCGCAGGAGATGGTTGTTCCGGGACAACCAGAGGGGATGTCGCCGCACAGGCTTCCGTTGCCGTAGCGGCAGACCTCACGACGCTCCTTGGGGACGCACGTTGGCTGTTCGGCCTGCGCCCTGGAGTAGCGCGGGGGCTGATACGACGTGTGGGCGACAAGCTCCGTTTGTTGTAGGTGGCCTTCTCGTGACGTGACGCGCAGCGGGTACTCTCCGGCCTCGGAGGTACCGTCCGTCCGGAAATGGGGCAGAGGTTCTTTAGATTCGAGGTCGAAGACGAACTCCTGGTGCGGGACGGCCCAGCAGATACCGCCCCCAGGGCCGTCCGGCATGCACTCCCGCTGGCATTCGGCGACAGAGCTGAACTCGCGCAACGCACCGCTCGTGGAGGTCACCATCGTGGTCAGATGAATCTGGCCGCAACCGGACACGGTCTGACCGAGCCTGAGAACGATGCGTAGGTGGTACATGTCGAGCACCTCGGCGCGGCCCGCGACTGGGTTGCCGGCAAGCGCGCACTGCTCCCTGACCTCCGACGTCACATCCTCACAACGCCGATCGACGGCGAATCGCGGTGTGGGCGGGCGCGTGCCGTGATCGCCGCCAAGATGCCGACTTGGCCCAGCGCAGTTGATGATTCCGGCAACCACTATGGCAGACGGGAGGGTTCGCTGCCGGATCCTCCTAAACGCGTGCATCTACTGTGGGCTCCTCTCGGGCCGGTCCGGGGGGTCGAGCTCCGGGACCTTCTCGCGAAGGCCGCACAGAATGCCATAGATCTTCGCCAGCTCAAGCCCCCATCCCTAAAGAAAAGGCGCCGCTCCTCCTGCAGCGTCTCGCGGCAGTCCTAGGCTAACCTCCGGATGGTTTTGCGGAAGGTGTCGCGCACCAACCAAGGGACAAGACCAAAGGCCCCGAGGTTGATGACCCACTATATTTGATGACCCACGATATGAGGTGGACCCCATTGTTCGGACCACGGGGCGGGTCGGCGAAGGTGGAGCCTGCGAGGGGTGAGAGACCTCCGCCGCCGAGGTGTTGTTGTACGTCGTCGAGGCCGCTCACCCTGTGTATCACCCTGAGTCTTTTGTGCCGTTGGCACAAGTTCATGATGACACCTTGCACCATCTGCACACGGATCATTTGGGTACGCCGTTGGAGGCCAGCAAGACGAACAAACGAGGAAATCACCGATCGAGGCAAGTATTCGCTGGTGCTGGGCGGAGGAAGTGATCGTGCAGGGACGGCAGCGGTCGTCCAGGAGTGTTTTGTGCGATACGGGAAAGAAGATGAGTGTTGGGCCTGGGAACGAAGCGGTTTGGATGACACCGCGATCGAGCGACGGTCAGGCGTCGGCGTCGATCATCGACAGATCGCCTATCTTCGTGCCAGCGTTGCGCCATGAGAATCCGTCACGTTTCTGGGGTGGTCCTCCTACTCGCCGGCTGCGGCGCCGCGACCGCTCGCCTAGCCCAGCGCTCGCCGTTGGCTGGCAGTCGGGAGCCCGACACTGGCCTGACGGCCGCCGGAACGCGCCCACCAGCCGCACGTCCGGTCTTTGCGCCGCCTGCTTCGATCGGAGACTGTCGCGCCGATCGGCTCGAGATTCTCGAGCAGGAGGTTGACCTGGGTGCGCCCTATCCCCCGTGGCAGTACCAGCCGCTGGAGATGTCGGTGTCGCACCACTCCCACCGTGTCGGTGGCCTGATCGTGCTCATCGTCCTGAGGGCTGACCCGCAGGCGCAGGTGACCGGATTCGACGCTCGGCGATTCGACGTCGCGGCCGGCCGTTGGCTGCCGACTGTGCCTGATCCCTCTCCGCCGCAGCGCGGCCTCGAGCCTCAGATAACCGGGGTGGCGAGCGGGGTGATCGGCGAAGCCGTCTATGTGCAATGGACGGACCTAGCCCGAGGAACGCACGTGCGCCGCTTCGCCCCCGCGACCGGCACCTGGAGCGAGGCCGACCCAGCTACCGTGGTCCCCAGCTTCAACGGTCTCGCGACCCACGGAGCGTATCCGCCGAACCCCGAACCGACGACATCGGTGAAGCTCGAGGTCTCGACCGAGCGGCGCACCGCGACCTTCACGGGTATCGACGGTCGTGTGTTGGGCACCCTCATCTTCACGTCGCGGCCGGGCACCTACGTCGGCGCCTTTGCCAACCGGCGCACGGCGTTCCTGTGGAGCAACGTGCCGGAGGCCACGCAACGTGAGCTTCCCACGGCCGAGCGCATCGACAGCTTTCTGGTCGGCCTCGAGACGGGGTCGGCCTGTCGCATTCCGCGCGAGATCGTGATCCCGGGCACCACGTTCTTCCGCCTGCACGACGCCATCGTCATGCTCAACGTCCTGCAGACCCCTGGCGAAGAATCCCGCTGCCCGGAAGGGAGGCCCTGTGCCGCGCCGAAACAGCAGCACTTTCGCGGCGTCTCCATTGCCACGCTGCGGGACCGCGGCGAGTAGCGGGTCCCGGACCCGGGGTGATGGTGGGCGGACGCTTGGTGCCACGGCCCCGCGCCGGTCGAGCTCCCAGTCGAGCTCGTCCAGCACGATGTTGCTGAGCAACGGGGAGAGCGGACCACCCTGTGGGACGCCATCTCCCCTCGGGCGCTCGACTCGCGAGGTTGAGATCGCCTTTCGACGACCTTGCGGTAGTGCCGGCCTCTCCTTCCTCTGCCGGGCCATCGGTCCTTTGTCCTTTCGTCCGCTGGCCTACCGCGTGCCGATCACGCGGAACCCTGCAGAGGGCCTGGGGTAAGAACATCGAGCTTCAAGACAATCCCGTCGCCAGTAGAGGACGAGGAGCAACGGATACAGGGCGTCGCTGCTGGGGACCAGATCGCTCTTTGCAGCCCTACGAGCCGACTTCTGCCCCTACACTGCCCGCCCGAGCGGCTGACTCACCGCCGCGAACCGCTGGCCCCGACCGGCGATACTCGCCTCCGCAGGCGAAAACGTGGATTAAAGGCCTTACCCTTGCACCCTTGGTTGGAGCGCCTACCCTTGGGTTGCGCGAGAAGGCAGAAGAATTCCGCGAACGCCGCGATACGCAGGCCTAACATGCTGCGTGATTGTGGGATCGTCTCCGTTTTTGGGCGAATCCCGCTTGCAGGACTGTCCCCTGGTCACGCTATTCGGCAATGATGAGATCGGCGACGTTGGAGGTGATCGTGCCGAGGGGGGGATCATCGGTGTTGGGTGCCGTGATGGTCAAGGTCGCGGTTTGATCAGCGACAGCCGTGTTTCTCGCGCCGACTTTGAAACCGCAGTAAGCCGTTGTGCCACTTACTAGAGTCGATCCTTCGCAGGGTGAGATGGAATCGTCCAAAACGAAGTGCGTGGTGTTGGTCAGCGTGATCGCGATCATCACCGACGCCGGTCCATCATTGGCGGTGTAGGTGACGGTGAATACCGGGGCCGCGGCGGGTCTTGTCTTCGAGATGGCCAACGGGCTGTTTGGCGTGGTTGGGGTTAGCAACAACACTGGCCAGCCTCTCGAGGCGCCTGACAGGGCTAGCGGTGTCGCTTCGATGCCTGTGCCGGCATTGACGTCGAGGTTGGCGCCGTATGCGGTTACGTTGTCCGTAACCGTGGGTCGCACTTGGAACGTGCAGTTGCTGTCAACGCCGCTGGTGGTCAAGACCGCGTTGCAGGTGTTGTTGGCGATTTCGAAGTTGTCAGTGCTGCTCAAGCTCGGTGTTGGCTTGACCGGGGTGTCGGCGAAGCCGGTGTTGGTAACGGTGAACGTGATCGCGGTTCCGAGCGGTCCCGGGTAACGCACGTCCATCCCGTCGAGCGCGGCGCCGACCTCGGCGGTCAGGGCCAGGGTGGCGACGAAGCCGGAGGCGGTGACGCGTAGGCCTCGCGTCTCGCTGTCCACGCCGTCGGTGACGGTGAGCGTCGCGTCGTGCGTGCCGTCGGCGGTGAGCGCTGTGGCGTCCGGTGCGACGGTGACGGTGCAGGTGTCGGTCGGCTCGAGCACTGCGTCTTCGCAGGTGTCCGCGGTGATCGTGAACGCAGCGGCGCCGGTGCCGGAGAGGCCCGCGGCGAGCAGCGCGAGCGTGGGCCCCTCGCCGCTGTTGGTGATGGTGAACACCTGCGTCTCGGGGCTCGAGGGAGGCGCCCCGCCGGCGGTGAACGTGAAGAGGAATGGATCAGGTATGTCCGGGGTCATCACCAGGACAGGATCGAAGCCGCTTGCGTCGGCTGTGAGCGAGGCGACCGCCGTGATGTCGTCGTTGGTCGTGTCGGTCACGGTGAGCTTGGCCGTGTGGTCGCCATTCTCGGCGATGTTCCGGGTCGAGACGGTGACCGTGCAGCTGTTGCCAGGCGACGATGCCGCGAGCGCGGTTCCCGCGCAGTTATCTGTGACGATGGAAAACTTGGCCGAGTTCGTTCCCGACAGCGCTGCGGGTTTGAGCGCATTGGTCGGGATCCCCGTTTCGTTGGTGAAGGTGAAGGTGAAGGTCGGATCGGCCGTGGGCGTCACGGCCAGCGTGTCGCTCAGCGGATCAACCGAGATATTCGTAGGAAACCCGGAAGCCGTTCCTTCGAGCGTCAGCTCGTTCGAGCGGACGTCGTTGGCGTCGCGGATCGTTAGCGTCGCCGTGTAGCCCCCGGGGATGTTGGTGTTTGCCACGGGTTCGACCTGGAACGTGCACTCCGCGCCGGCCGCGAGCACTTTGGTGCCGCAGGTATTTTGGCCAGCCACGAGTCGGAAATTCGTGGTACCGGCTCCGAGGTTCGGCGCGGTGAGCGCTGCGATGGCACCGTTGCCGAGGTTGCGCACGGTAAAGGTCACGGCTGTACCCGGTGAGGTGCCACCGGTCACGTTCATCGTCGCGTTGGCACCGGCTGGGGATACGGAGAGCCGAATCACCGGGGTTGGTGCCGTGCCGCTGTCGGGGTTGACGCCAGTGTCGACGGTGCCCGAACCTTGGTCGCGGGACACAGCTGAATCGGGAGTGACGCCGCTGTCCGTTTCTCCGACGTTGAGCGAACCGGTGTCCAACCCCGTTGAACAGGCCATCAGAAACAGGCTCATGCCGGCAACTGCGGCCAACCGCATAACCAAACGCGTCATGGAAATCACCTCCTCGGATCGTGTCGCCGCTTCGCCGAGGCGCCCATCGTGCAGCTTCGATGGTTCTCGACCAAGGATCGCGGAATTCTAACGTAATGCGAATAGGTTGTCGATCGCGCCTACCAAGCCAATGGACCAAGCCCAGGGTGAGCGCATCTGAACCTCAGGAAATCCAGTAGCGAGGATGTCGAAGACATAGCTGCTGGGCGGCTTCGACCTGAGGCGCACGCGCCGGGTCCCCGCCCAGGGTGAGCGCATCTAAACCTCAGGAAATCCAGCAGCGAGGATGTCGAAGACATAGGAGCGGCTCCAGGCGGCGCGACGGCGTTTCATGGCGACACTCATGACGGAGGGTTCGCGCTTGATCATGGAAAGAGCGTGGCGGGCGATGAGGGCGAAGTTCTGGGCGCCGTTTTCGTGATGAATGCGGCGGTTGTCCTCGGCAAAGGAGATGTCGAGGCAGTGATGCAGCTGGTTTTCAATCTTCCAGTGGTCGCGAATGCGCTGGGCCAGGAGTTTGGGGTTAGCGTCGTGACTGGTGATGTAGTAGCTGGATTCTAGGGACAAGGCTTTCGAGGTGGCGCGGACGCGCTCAACGAGGACGATGGTGCGCAGGTCGGTCCAGGGGGCGCGGATGCGCGAGGGAAGGTCGCCGATGGGCATCGCCCGGACCCAGCGGTACTCGACGCGTCCGTGAGCGTCGTCGCGCGACCGGCACTGCTTGATTCCGCGGAAGTTTCGCTCGGCGGCATCGGCGAAGCGTTGCTGGACGTGCTTGTGCAGCGCGCTGCGGTTGCCCTTAAGCGCCAGCACGAAGTCGGCGCCCGCATCGCGCACGGCGGTGGTGACGGCGGCGGTGCAGGTGTTTGCATCGGCCGTGACCGTGGCGCCGCGAACGTCGAGTATTTGCAGCAGTTCCAGGGCCGCCTCGACCTCGCCACCGGCGCCCTTGACGGCCTTCTGCCCGAGGAGCAGCCGCTGCTCGGTGGCCCAGACCTGCATCAGGTGGAAGGCACCACCGCTCCCGGCCGAGCGTGCCAACGCGCCGCGCAGCGTCTTGCCGTCCATGGCGATGGTCTGTCCTTGGAGGTTGTCGAGAAAGGGCTTGAGCCAGCGCCGGAACGCCTCCTGGAAGGCCTGCGGATCGAGCGCCTCGAAGACCCGACGGAAGGTGTCGGCGCTCGGGGTGCCCCCCTCGAGGTCGAGGAAGGTCTCGAAGAAGTCGGCGCGCTCCTTGGCGAACGTCTCGAGCGCCTCCCAACCATCGGCGCCGCAGATCGCCCCCAACAACCCCATCGTCAACACGTTGACCAGTGGATGAGCACGTGTTCGAGCCACACGTGGATCCGGAATCTCGGCGAAGACAGCGACCAACGAATCGAGCCCGCGCGACTTGGGGTAGTGTGCCATCCTCGCAATCGATCATGAAACGACACGCCCGTCGATCACCTCCTGCAAGTGATCGAAATGGATCGCGTTTAGATGCGCTCACCCTGGGCGACTACGTGAGCGTTTACGACATCCAGCGCGCCGTACAGGACGGAGCCACGGTGCCCATCTACTACGAGAGCCGCCTGGCCAAGCTCGAGCTCAAAGACGAAGAGCTTCCGGCGCTCGACGCGGACTTTGAGGAGGCCACCGAGGGCGAGGAACTCGAAGGCAAGGAGAAGCTCAAAACCAAGTGGTCTGCTCTCGAAGCGCTGGTCGGTACCGAGCGTCGCATGTCGCTCGTGGCAGAAGACCTGGTTCAACACTTCGAGCGACGCCTCGAGGCCATGGACGGCAAGGCCATGGCGGTGTGCATGAGCCGGCGCATCTGCGTCGATCTCTACCGCGCCATTGTGGCACTCCGGCCCGAGTGGCACGATGAGGACGACACCAAAGGCGGCATCAAGGTGGTGATGACCGGCTCGGCATCTGACCCCGTCGATTGGCAACCGCACGTCCGCAACAAGCCTCGACGCGAAGCCCTCGCCAAGCGATTCAAGGATCCAGCCGACGAACTCAAACTCGTCATCGTCCGCGACATGTGGCTGACCGGATTTGACGCACCCTGCATGCACTCGATGTACGTTGACAAGCCGATGCGAGGGCACGGACTGATGCAGGCCATCGCGCGGGTCAACCGCGTGTTCCACGACAAGCCTGGTGGCCTCATAGTCGACTACTTGGGTCTTGCCGATCAACTAAAACGAGCTCTGCACACCTACACGGAGAGTGGCGGTCACGGGGACACGGCCGTCGACCAGGAAGAAGCCGTGGCGCTCATGCTCGAAAAGCACGAGGTCTGCTGCGGCCTGTTCCACGGTTTCGACTGGGGCGCGTGGACGACCGGGACGTCTGCTCAGCGGCTATCGCTCCTGCCCGCCGCCCAGGAGCACATCCTTGAGCAAGAAGGCGGCAAGGACCGTATCCTCCAGATCGTGACCGAGCTATCCAAGGCCTTCGCGCTGGCGGTGCCCCACGACGAATCGATCCGCATCCGCGACGATGTCGGCTTCTTCCAAGCCGTGCGCACAGCCATCGCCAAGACAGTGACCGGTGACCGGAGAGCCTCGGGTGATCTCGACCTCGCCATCCGGCAGATCGTCTCCAAGGCCGTCGCCTCCGACCAGGTCATCGACATCTTCGCGGCCGCGGGCCTCAAGAACCCCGACATCTCAATCCTTTCGGACCAATTCCTGTCCGAAGTCCGCGGCATGCGACACAAGAACCTCGCTGTTGAGCTTCTGCGCAAGCTCCTCAACGACGAGGTGAAGGCGCGCTCGCGCCACAACCTCGTGCAGTCGCGGTCGTTTGCCGAGCTGCTCGAGAAGTCGATCCGACGCTACCAGAACCGCGCCATCGAGGCGGCACAGATCATCGAAGAGCTGATCGAGCTGGCAAGGGAGATGCGCGAAGCAGGCCGCCGCGGCGAGAAACTCAAACTCAGCGACGATGAACTCGCCTTCTACGATGCCCTGGAGGTAAACGACAGCGCGGTCAAGGTGCTCGGAGACGACACCCTCAAGACCATCGCCCGTGAGCTGGTGGAGACTGTCCGCCGCAATGTCACCATCGACTGGACTGTGAAGGAATCCGTCCGTGCCAAGCTCCGCGTCATCGTCAAGCGCATTCTCCGCAAGTATGGCTATCCGCCCGACAAGCAAGAGTCCGCGACCAACACCGTTCTGCAACAAGCCGAGCTGCTGTCGGACTTCTGGACGGAGGCGAGAGCGTGAGCATTCTTAGCGGCCTGGGTATATCGCGCGCGAAACAGAGGGTGCGCGTGGTCGAACGTCGCTTGGGTGTTGCCCAATGATCGCCCGCTGGCTCTATCCCAACCTTGATCTCCTCACGCAGGAGTATGTACTTGTCCAGGCGTGGAAGAAGACCGCAGCGCACATCCGCAGGCACAATTGGTATTCGGACACCCTCGCTCTTGACCGAGCGACTGTAAATCTGCCGCATTTTCTGGCGGCGCTTGCTGAACGACTGCAGGCACCGAGCCAATGGAACAGCGCTCCGCTCCGAATTGTCCCTGCGCCAAAGGGGCAGCGATGGGTCGTCGATCGTCGCAGGAAGCAGTGGCGACCCATCGAGAAGGGAGCAACCGCCGCAAAGCTGCGACCACTGGCACACGTCGACTTGGCAGACCAGGTTGCTGCGTCTGCCATCATGCTGTGTTTGGCAGACCGGATTGAGACGCTGCAAGGCGATCCTCGCAAGCCGCTCTCTGCTGTTGATGCGCGCAAGAGCATTGTCTCCCATGCGTGATCAGTTAAGCGAAGCGTGGGCAACACGGAGCCGTTTGGGCTGACCTGGGGAGATGCGCCAACCGCGCATTTGGTCGAGGACGGAGGGGCGGCGCCGCCAGTTGGGGTCGGTCTCGCCGTTGAATAGCTCGGCGAGGCGACGCCACTCGAGGTCGGCCTCGCGGCCGGAGAGCTCAAAGGCCCGGCCAATGGCAAAGGCGGCGACGGCGACCATACGCGCGAGGGCTTGTGGATGCAGCGGCGGCTTCGTCCGCTCGGCCCTGCCGCGAGGAGAGCGCCTCCGGCGGCGGTGATGGTGCGCAAGCATGCAAACGATGACCGAAGCGACCATCGCGGCGTGCACCAGGGCACGCACCGCAGGGAGCCTGTCTTGGCGCCGATGTCGTCCAGGCGCAAACAGGACTTGTCGAGCTTGTTGTCGAGTTCGATCTCCCAGCGCACCCGATAGAGGTCGGCGACAGCACGTGGCGCAACGTCGGGAGCGAGGTTGGTTAGATAGAAGCAGTAGCCCTTTGGGGTCGAGACGCCCACCAGCCGTGCACCGACCACGCGCGACCCATGGCCGAGCTCGACGTCGGCGTCGATTACCTTGCCGTCGAGCTTGAGCACCTCGCGTTGCAGCAGGAGGTCGAGGTCTGTTCCGGGCGCAAACGTGCGGCTGACGCTGCCACGCGCGACGTGCAACACCTTCGGCTTCCAATTCTCTTTCAGCCGCAGCACATACGAGACGCCGTAGCGGTCGCAGCTCGACAACAGCTTCAGCGAAGCATAGCCCAGGTCCACCAACAGCCCGAGGCCACGCCAGCTCTCGTCGAGCTTTAGATGCGGCGCGTCGGTATGGACCGGCCCCGCCGGTAGACCGGCCCGCCCGCCGATGCTGCGGCGTCTTCAGCAACCCGGGTGCGGCGTCCCCGGGTGCGGCGGCGTCAACCCGGGTGCGGCGTCCCCGCGGCGTCCCCGCGGGGTGCGGCGTCCCCGCGCGGGTGCGGCGTCCCCGGCGTCCCGGTGCGTCCCCGGTGCGTCCCCGTGCGTCCCCGTGCGGGTGCGGCGTCCCCGTTCGTCCCCGTCCCGGCATGCCGTCCGCGGGGCGTCCGGCATGCGGCGTCCGGCAACCCGGGTGCGGCTTTCGCTTTCGGGGCTTTCGGCTTGGTTCCTCCACCGCGGTTGACATAGGGCTGGCCCGCATGGACCGGGTCGAAACGTATCGCCGGCGGGACCTCGCTGGCCTCGAGATGAAGCGTCGAGCGCCTGGCCCAGTCGCTCCCAGCGCTGGTCTCGAAGATGCCGGAGTTGGCGCCGTCGGCGGTCAGGGCCAGCAGGTGTTGCGGACGGGACGGGTCGACGGCCAGCGCCCGAAGAACGTAGGACGCGATCGCGAGATTGCCGGCCGCGACAGGCGTCGGGGGCGGCGTCCGCGTCCGGGTGCTGCGTCCGGCGCCGCGTCCGGCATCCGCAACTCTCGCGCTCACCTGCCGAGAACCGCTTAGTCACTCCGCCGATTCGTCGCCTCAGTGACTGCCTGCTCTGGGCAACGCGGAGCACCAAATCCCAGGCGGAGCGCACCCCACGCGCCGAGGTTCACCGAAGCCGTGCGCTCTTGAGCGGCTCGCGTCGCGGCTGGGCTGCAAAAGAGGACATCATGATCGGTTTCACGATGCACGCGTACGGATTGGGGCGCTTTGTGGCTGATGCGCGCAGGTCGACAGAGGGGCGCATTTGGTTTGGCGGGCTCGCTGCGCTTGGCAGCATCGAGCCCCTCTCCCCCGGCGTAAGAAAGGCAGCGCTGCGCGCCGTCGAGCACGGATTTAAGAGGCAGGCGCAGCTCGAGGCCTACAATGCCTGCGCCCAGCAGTGGGACTGCCTGCTGACTGTGGTCGGTGACGTGAGGCTTTCCTTCCGCTTCGAAAGCGGTCCCGATCCTCGAGCGCAGTACACTCAGTTCTCGAGGATCTTGGACCAAGTGAAGCTCGGTGATCAGGTGGTGCTCACGCTCGTGCGCCTCCTCGCCCACTATCAATGGCATGTCCTCGAAGATGGCTACACGGGACCCTGTTGGTTGCAACTGTCTGTCGAGCTTTGACTTGGCTCCTGATTCATCGGCAGGCGACCACGTCGCCGCCGCGCGAGGCATGCATGGCGCGTTTCACTTCTCGTTGGTGGGTGGTCGCGCTGCTGGGCGCAGTCGCCGCCCTCATCGCCGCGGCCTCGATTCTTGCGCTCTTGAGCGCCTCCCTCGCACAGGATTGGGCGGAGGTGGAGCGCTGGGCTTCCACGGACTCCGAGCGGCCTCGGACGCCCGCGGCACGCGCACTGCTCGTGGCCGCAAAGGCCCTCGGGAGTTGCAGTCTTCCCGCCTGCAATGCGGCACGCCGCGGACAGGTCCCATCCCGCCGCGAGCGGGACGCCTCGCGCGACCACGACGCTCTCCCGCTGCCACTGCGCGACGGCTTTCGGGCCATCGATGACTTCTACCGCACGCGCAGCGACCTGGCTCCCTGCTATGCGGTCTTCACACCCATCCTCCTGCAACTCGGACTGCTGCGCCTCGGCTTCGATGACGGAGCGATCGGGAGTCGGGCAACCGACGCCGTATACTACCTGGCGCAGCGGATGAGAACGCGCGGACGAATCTCAGAGCTTGTCTTTGGCGCGCTGCTAAGCGCCAAGGCAAGCGCCTGGCTTCACGCCCAAGCAGGTCACCGCGAAGCCTACGTTCCCGGCGCCGCATCGCGGGCCCTACCAACCGAGGCTCGCGCCCATACCCTGCGCCGCGTCAAGCAGTTCGGTCCCTCGAAGGAGGAGCTCTTCTCGGGGCTGGCCCGTGCGGCCGTGTGTGACTATCGATTCATCGAGGCCGTGGACCTGGCGAGTGGCGACGGCCTCCTCGCCCGCGCGCGGCGCAGCCTCGCACGCTACGCGATCGTGGCCTCCTTCAAACGGCTTCGCCCGCGCCTTGCCGACCTCGACGCGCTCGCGGTCGAGCTGCGCGAAATCCAGGCCTCCCCCGCCGCTTTCTCCAGCTTTTCGGGAATGGAGTCAGCCGTGCGCGTCTACGCCCGCCTCCTGGCGCCGGAACACGCGAGCTGATCACCCCGAGCGCAGCCCGACCCGGGGAACCTCAGCGGTGCGGACTGGCAGCCCGTCTCGGACGCGCCTCCGCCCCGGGCCAGCCAAACCCGGAACTCGGCCAAGCCGGCCTGCGGGCGCCACCGCCGAACGACGCGTGCGAGCTAGTGAGTGCGGTCGACCAGGCAAACGCTGGCATGTTCGGCGTCGAACGCGATCTGGCAACCCTCGAGCGCGGGCAACAGGCTCTTGAAGTGTGGCGGTGGCGCGGCCAACAGCCGACCGAGCCTCTGCTCGAGCGCCTCGACGAGCCGCCTACCCTGCGCGCCCACCAGCGCCGCAGTCGCGGAATCGGCGGTCAAAGCGACAAGGGGGGCAGCATCGCCCGCTGCGGCGTCGAGCGTGTCCGCGGCGCTCGCGTCGAGTCGCAGGCCGAGGATTTCCGCCACGGGCAGGCCTGTAGCCGGAACCCAGGGCCGGAGCGCAAGACCGGCCGCCCTTCGCTCCGCGTGCTTCATGGCGCGCGCACTGCGCTGCTCGGCGAGGAGCTCGAGCACCGCCTGTAGCGCGGCGTCGAAGACCACTCGCCGGGTCGGCCCAACGGGGGGGTCACCCCAGAACCCGCGCCAGAAGCGCGGCCCGGCGCCAAGGCGCTGCCCCACGAGGGGCCGCCTGCCGTCCCAGGCATGCACGGTCTTGATGACCTCACGGTCGCCCTCGGCCCCCCCCTTGCTGTCGCTGAGACTGAAGCTCCAACGGAGATCGTTCTCGCCGGGTAAGCCGCGTGCAAGCGTATCGAGCAGTCTCAGCGCATGCCACACCGTCAGCTCATGCTCGGGACCGTAGAGTTCCGCCCTCACCCCGTAGCGCGGCTCCCGGTTTGGTTGGTGGAGCCCAGGCGTTTCGATCCCGAGCGCCAGCGCGCTGCGTGCCGGATCGGCGAGAACGTCGCCGAGTGTCCAGGCCGCCTGCTGGACGCCGACGCCGGCGGGCACCCCGAGCGCAGCGGCACGCTGCCGCAAGGCAAGGGCATCCTGCGGCCGCGCCCGGGCAACCTGCTCGAGCGCGTCGGCGACGATGCGCTGGCCCAGCAGAAGCGGCGCTTGCTTGCGATAGAGCCCGCGGTTACCCGCAAGCGCGTCGTTACTATCCTCACGCGCCAGGCGGCCGAGCCGTTCTACACCGGCGGCTGACTTCAGCGCCTCGTCGTCGGCCGGTAGCCCGAAGACGACGAAGGGGCCGCTCGCGAGGCCGGCACGCTCGAGCAGGGTTTGACACCAGGCCTGGATTGCCAGCGCCGAATCGGCTGCGCCCTGCTGGGTGCCCGCGCAGGCCGCCTCGAGGGCCAGTCGAACGCGGCCGGACTCGCACTCCGCACCCGGGGCCGTAAAGGTTCCGTGGTCTCCTTCGTCCGCCGCGCGCCCCGCCCGTGGATGGTCCTTCGAGGAGGCGGCGACATAGAGGATTCGATCCGGGAACTGCGACTGCAGGTCCCGCAGGTCCGTCAGTAGGGCCTCACCGCTCGTCGCCAAGCGCTGCGCCGCCCCATGTTCCAGGGGGCTGTGCGCCAGCAGCGCCTTCGCACCCGCGAGCCACGCGCGGGCGCCAGACCCCGCGGCGTCGGCAGCCGCCAGCGCGGGCCGCATCAACTCAAGGAAGGCGCCGAGGCTCGCCGCATTGAAGCGCTCGCCAGCGACCCCGGCCTGGAGCAGGCTCGCGAGCTCCAGCCAGGGGCTCGCGTCTTCGGGCGACGATTGACCCGCGGCGTGCTGCGTCGCCTGGGCGACTGCCACCGCGAGCGGCCGACGTTGCGAGCGAGGGTCATCTTTCGGCGGCGCGGTCGCGGCTGTCCACAGCGCCAGATACTGCTCGAGGTGCTTGACTCGGGCGTGATGCACGCCCTGAACGCGGACCACGACGGCTGGGACCCCGCCCGAGCTGTCGACCTCGCGCAGCTCGCCGAGCTTCACGAGCGCCCCGACGACTTCCAGCAGGGCGCGGGAGGTCGCTTTGGGCAACCAGGGCAGCCTCGCCGCTACGCGAAGCACCGTTGCCGCATTGCCTCTCCCGCCGGTATCGCCGTGGCCACGCCCGCCGCTGACGGCCTGCAGCGCCCGTGGCGACGCCATGAGCAGCGCGCCGACGAGCAACGCCCGACCCGGCACCCGAAGTGCACACCACCCCCCGACTCGCCCCCGCCTGCCCATCATTCCCCCCGGCCACCAAGGCGGCCCTCATAACCGAGCGCGACGAGCGGCGCAACGAGCGAGTCAGGGCTCTGCGAGCAACGACCTGAGTGCCGCGTGAAGAAAGCCCGGATCGCGAGGCTGCAACACCACGGGAGCTGAACGACCGCCGCGGCGCACCTGCAGCCCCGTCGTGTCGGCATTGAGCATCGCCATGACCAGCTCCCAAGGGCCGCCGTCCACAAACACCGGCTCCGAGTCACCTGCCTTCAGTTGCGCCCCCTGGAGCACGTCGCCCGGCTGCAGGCCCGTCGCTCCGGCGACGTCACGCCGAAGCTCCCGAATCGTGACGGGGCCAGCGGTCGAGTCGGTCGACGCCTCGACGCCGATTTCCTTCAGCAAGAGCGCCGCATAGGCATGGTCGGTGAGCTGGCCGCTCAACGCCTGCCGCCTTAACTGAAGTCCCCCCTGCTTGTCTGGTCGCAGCAGCTCGAACGTGATCGTCGAGTTCGGCGCCTGCATCAGCCGGACGGCCCTCAGCTCTGCGGGACCTGCCGGAAGTAGCTTCGCACTTCTCCCCTCGATCCAGCTCATTACGGCCTCATCGCTGTGTGCGAAGCCGAGCAGCAAGTCGCCCGCCTTCAGGTTGCCAGCGGGTCCAGTCTTGAGGCTCGCCGTCACCCTGGAAGCCTGGAGCGGCAGGTGCCCGCCCATCCCCGCAGCGTGCAGCGCTTGCTGGATCTCATACATGCGCTGATTGGAGAGCGGCTCGGCCATCACCCCGAGCGGTACATGCGCAAGGAGACGATCGGGGCCATCGCCTTCACCGCGGAGAAGGCGCCGCGCGATGGCAGCCAATACCCACGACGGCAAGGCCAGACCGTCCACGCGCTTGGGCCCAAGCCCCGGCCTGAACCAACTTTCATCCGGGCCGGTGACCATCGAGCTGTTGAGCCCGACGACGGCCAAGGCGCCGTCGCGTTCGACCACGCTGGGGCCGCCCGAATTGCCGTGGTCGATGTTCAGGCTGGTGCGCAGTCGATCCGATCTGACGTCGAGAATCCGACCCTCATCGACGCGCGGCCGACCCCAGGGGTAGCCGAGCGCGACGTCGGGCTCGCCCGACCTCACGTCATAGGCCAGGGGCAGGGGGTCGAGGCCGAGCGCGCGCACGAAGTGGCTATCGGCTGCGCCTGCCCACAGCACCGCGAGGTCGCCGTGTCTGGTGGGCGACATGCCTGGCCACCCCGGCCCGAAGGGCTTCAGGCGTTCGAAGGCGGGACGACCCGTATAACTGCCTGCGCCGCGTAGGACGGTCGCGACCACGTCGGCCGGTTGCGCTCCCTCGACGGCATGCGCATTCGTAACCAGCGCGAGGTCGCGGCCCGGGACCAGCGGCGCGCCTCGGGGATCGTTCAGGCGAATCAGGACCGCCGTCGCCATCGTCCTCGAGCCGGCAGTCTCCCGTTCGATCAAGCAGGTCGAGCGGTCCAGGGCCAAACGCGCGGCCTGCATCAGCCCGAACTCGCCCGGCGGCAAGACGCGCAGCGAGGTACATCCCCCGAGGAGTGCCGGCCAAAGCGCCGCCGCACCGGCACCCGCCATCGCCCGCCGCAAGAACTCCCGGCGCGCCGGCGACTGAGGGCCTGACTTCCCGGCCGAAATGATAGGCAACGCGATCGCTGTCGGCAGTTCGTGGCCGAGACCCGCCTGGATCAAGGCAGCCAGCAGGAGTCGCGCGACCGTCGTTCGCATCGGTTATCCCTGATCCTCGAAGGCGGCCAGGCCGCCGGCTGCCTCCAAAGCGAGCCTCGGCCGAACTTGCCCAGCGAGAGTGGAGCGTGACCTCGCCGCGCCGAACGCGCTGAACGCGCCCTCGGCCCGCATTGGCCCCGGCGCAAAGCAAACCATGTGCCGCGAACCCCTGCGGCGGCAGCCGCGCTCCACAACCGGAGACCGCCGAGCTATTGCGCGCGGATCGCGGGGTCTTGGCGCCGCTGCGAGCTGCGCAGCCCTATCGTCGCCCGTCGCGAGACGCCTCACTGATTCTCGGAAGCGCCGGCCTCAAGCGCGCCCCCCGCCACGCTCGCGCGCAGGGCGAGGGAGCCAAAGCAATCGCTCGCGAAAGCTCAGGGTAAGCCAGGATCGACGCTCCCTGGCGGGTGGGGCGGCACCGGAGAGCTGTGAGTGAGCGCTGGGGGACGATGACTGGGACGACCGCTCAAGACCTTACCAGCACCTGCGGCGACCTGCGCGTGCGGCCGTTGGCCAGCGGCCGTTGGCCAGCGGCCGTTGGCCAGCGGCCGTTGGCCAGCCCCAGGCGGCTTGCGCAGCGATCCGTCGCCTTGGCTGCGCGCTAGCCTCAGAGCGGGATACCGGGTTCGAACCGGCGACATTCAGCTTGGGAAGCTGACACTCTACCAACTGAGTTAATCCCGCACGCAACGCCGTCGTCTCGCTCGTTTTCGTTCTCATGTCAAGGCCCTGCGCTCCGCGCGCGGCGGCAGGGCGAGGGCCTCTAACTCCGAGGAAATCCGCTGCCGCGGACCGCGACCACGTCTCGCCTATCCCCAGCGGCCTTTCGGCGCTTCATCGCAAAGGTCAACGCTGCGCGCTCGCGATTGGGCGCGGAAGACGCCAAGCGAGTGACCATCTCACCTGGCGCTCTTCCAGGCCTTCCCGCGCGCGCCGCGCAGGTCGCTGACCCTGGCAGCGCCCAGTACAGGTCATTGTCGACCTCCGGCATTCGTATTTGGCGTTCTACACACCAGGCTGGCTGCCCTGGGTCAACCAGCGTGCAGACCCTCTTGTCGAGCAGGGCTTCGGCATCCCCCAGGCGCACCACCGACAGCGGCTCGCTCGCCCAGAGGTTTTCCCCCAGCGTTCCCAGTGCGCGCTGAGGCACTTCGCCGTGAACGCGAAGGGCCAGCGGCCGAGCTCCGCCCACGTCCCGCGAGCGTCCGTGATCACGAGATGGCCTCGATAGGAGAGCAAGCGGAAGGCAGGCACCCTCACCCCGTAGCGTTCCGGGTGGGTGGGGCGAGCGCGAGGATCGTGTTGGCCCGGCGCGCGCGGATGGATGTAAGACTGCGGCGAGGTTTCTGCCGCCGACGGCTCTGCGGCCCCTGCGCTTCCGGCGTCTGCGCTCTGCACCGTCTGCTGCTCGAGGTCCTGCATGCCACCCACCGCCTTCCCGCCAGCGCCGCCACGCCCCTTCGTGCGCCCGGCCGGCGCGGGCAGTGCGGCGCTCGGCGTCGTCCTCTCGGCCCTCGCCGCCGCGCCGCGCCCCGCCCGGGCGGCGACGGTGACGCCGCCAGTCGTCGAGGTGCTGGCGATCGCCCCCGGTCCGCAGCTCTACGCGCATTGGGGGCATAACGCGCTGCGCATCCGCCTCGAGCCTGGGCCGCGCGGCGAGGCCGACTACGACCGCGTCTTCGACTGGGGTCACTTTCGCTACGGGCGCGCGTTTCTCTGGCGCTACGTCACGGCGCAGCCCTATTACCGGCTGAAGACCGAACCCTTCGCCGACGTCCTGGAGCGCTACCGCCGGCGCCAGCGTTGGATTGCCGCCCAGGCGATCACGATGTCGCGCGAGCAGGCGCTCGGGTTGGTGCGAAGGATCGACGCGGCGCTCGCCCTGCGCGAGGGCGAGTTCCCCTACGACTCGCTGATCAACAACTGCACGACGAAGCTGCGCGACCTGCTGGACAGCGAGCTCTTCGCTGGCGCCCTGCAGCAGGCGATGGGCCCCGCGCGCGACGGCCGCACCTTCCGCGAGATTTCCGACCTCCACCTGCGCCACGTCCCGCTGACGCGTTGGGCCGTCAATCTGGTCTACAGCGCCTTCGCCGACCGGCCGCTTTCGCGCTGGGACGCTGCCTTCCTGCCGATCGCGCTCTTCGACCTGCTCGAGGACGCGCGCGGCGCCGGCGCGACGTTGGGACTGCCGGCGGGGGTGACCATCGAACGCGGGGCGGTGCGCGGCGAGGTCCCCTTCGATCGCACGCCCCCACCGCTCGACCGCGGCTGGCGCTGGATTGCCCTGGCGCTCGCGAGCTGGGTCGCCTTCCTGCTGCTGCCTGCGCTGCGCCCCCGTGGGCGCGCGACGCTGCTGCTGGCCCGGCTCGGCCTCGCGCTCTGGACCATGAGCGCCGGCACCTGCGGCACGCTGCTCGTGCTCTTCGCGCTCAGCCCCTCGCCCAACTACGCGCACAACCTCAACCTGATCGCCTTTCATCCGCTGCTCTTCGCGCTGCCGCTGCTGGCCCGCCGCGCGAGCCGCGGGGCCCGCTTGCCGCGCCTCGGCCTGCTGCTGCTGGCGGCCCTGCCGCTGCTGGGCCTCGGTGCCGCGGCCCTCACGGGGCAGCGCGTCTGGCCCTATCTGTTGCCCGCGCTGCTCGTGCAAGGCGCCATCGCGCTGCGCGCCGAGCGCTTGGCGCGTGACCGGCACGGCGAGCTGCGCGATCGCGGCCCCGCAGTGCCCGCCAAGAGCGCGACGGGGCCGCAGCAATGACCGTTCACGCGCCAGTGATCGCCGCCGAGCAGCTCACCCGTCGCTTCGGCGAGTTTGTCGCCGTGCGGGACGTCAGCTTTGCCGTCGAACGGGGCGAGATCTTCGGCTACCTCGGCGCCAATGGCGCCGGCAAGTCGACGACGATCCGAATGCTCTGCGGACTGCTCGCGCCGAGCTCCGGGACAGCGACGGTGGCCGGGGCCGACGTCGCGCGCGAGCCGGAGCGGGTCAAGCGCGCGATCGGTTACATGTCGCAGCGCTTCTCGCTCTATCTCGATCTGCGCGTGCGCGAGAATCTCGAGTTCTTCGGCGGCGCCTACGGACTGGGGGGCGCGGCGCTGGCGCGGCGCATCGACCACCTGCTCGAGCGCGTCGAGCTCACGGCGCAGAGCGACGTACGCACGGGCGACCTGCCCGGCGGCCTGCGCCAACGCGTGGCGCTGATCGCGGCGATGCTGCACCAGCCCGTCATCCTCTTCCTCGACGAGCCCACGGCGGGCGTCGCCCCGGCAGCGCGCCGCACCTTCTGGCGCTTGATCCGCGAGCTCGCCGCGGGCGGCACGACGATCTTTGTCACGACCCACTACATGGACGAGGCCGAGTACTGTCACCGCATCGGGATGATGACGGGCGGGCGCCTCGTCGCGCTCGACACCCCGGCGGCGTTGAAGCGCGACCACGTCGCCGGCCAGGTCTTCTTGGTCGAGGGGCCGCAGGTGGCGGCGGCCTTGCCGGAGCTGCGGCGCCAGCCGGGCGTGCTCGGCGCTCAACCCTTCGGGGCGGCCGCGCACCTGCGCGTCGATTCCGCGCTGCTCGACACCACGCGCTTGCAGCGGCTGCTGGCGGACAGCGTTCATGGAATACTGCGGGCCCGCGCCGTCGAGCCCTCGCTCGAGGATGTCTTTCTCGCGCTGGTCGAGGAGCGCTGAGCGGCACCATGTCCTTCTTTATTCGCCTCGGCGCCCTGGCCTACAAAGAGCTGCTGCACATGGTGCGTGATCAGCAGGTGGTCTACATGGCGCTGGGCATGCCGCTGGTGATGCTGCTGCTCTTCGGCTACGCCGTCTCCTTCGATGTCGAGGAGCTGCCGATCGCCGTGCTGGACCACGACCGCACGCCGGCCGCCCGCGCGCTGCTGCGCAGGCTCGAGGCCTCAGACGCCTTCGTCGTGCGCAGCCACGCGAGCGACGGGGCGGCGATCGAGACGCTGATGCGCCGCGGAACGGTGCGCGCCGGGGTCGTGATCCCTGCCGGCTTCGCGCGACAGCTCGCGCGCGGCGAACAAGCCACCTACCAGCTGCTGCTCGACGGCGCCGATGGCACCACGGCGCGCATCGCGCTGGCCTACGCCTTCGGCGCGACGGCGGCACGTGCAGCGAACGATACGGCCCACGCCGCAGCGCCGCTGCTCGAGCCACGAGTGCGGGCGCTCTTCAACCCGGCGCTGCGCTCGGCGCTCTTCATCGTGCCCGGCTTGGCGGCGGTGATCATCGGCATCCTCGCCGTGCTGATGTCGACGATCACCGTGGCCCGCGAGTGGGAGCGCGGTTCGATGGAGCAGCTCTTCGCCACGCCGGTCGATCGGCTCTCGGTGGTGCTGGGCAAGCTGCTGCCCTATGTGGCGATCGGCCTGCTGCAGCTGCTGTTGGTGCTGACCGCCGGTGCCTGGCTCTTTGGCGTGCCGCTGCACGGGTCCCTGTTGACGCTCTTGGCCGCGGCCGTGCTCTTCCTCGCCGGGGCGCTCGGCCAGGGTCTGCTGATCAGCATGGTGACGCGCAACCAGCAGGTGGCCACCCAGCTCGGGGCGATCAGCGGCGTGCTGCCCAATCTGCTGCTCTCGGGCTTTATCTTCCCGCCCGACAACATGCCGCTGCCGATGCGCGTGCTCTCGCATGCCGTGCCCGCGCGCTACATGGTCGCCGTAATGCGCGGCGTGCTGCTGCAAGGCAAGCACTGGGCGCAGCTCTGGCCGCAGTTCGTCGGCCTCGCGCTGGTGGCCGCGGCCCTCTTGACCGTCAGCACGCTGCGCTTTCGTCGCAGCCTCGACTAAGGGCGCCTGAGGCGAACGATGCGCAACGAGCTACACGCGGTCGTGCTCAAGGAGCTGCGCCAGACCTTTCGCGATCGCCGCATGCTGATGCTGCTCGTCGTCGCGCCGGTGTTGCAGCTCACGCTGCTCGGCTATGCCGTGAACATGGACGTCGAGCACGTCGCCACCGTGGTCACCGACGAGGACCACAGCCCCGCCAGTCGCGCCTTGGTGCGCGGCATGCTGGCCGATCCGACGCTGCGCCTGCGCGGCGCCGCCAGCGATCCGGTGGCGCGGGTGGTGGAGGGTTCGGCGAGCGTCGCCGTGGTGGTACCACGCGGCTTCGGCGCGCGCCTCACACGTGGCCGACCAGTGCAGGTGCAGGTGCTCGTCGACGGCACGGATACGGTTCAGGCGCAGGCAGCGATCGACGCCACGACGCGCTTCCTGCAGCGCGAGGCGCTTGGGCTCTACGCGGCGCAGCGGTGGGCGGCCGCGGGAGCGACAGCCGCGGAGCCGAGCGCGCCCCTGGCGAGCGCGCCCCTGGCGAGCGTGCCGCGCGTCAGCGCCGAGCCACGCCTGCTCTACAACCCGCGCCTGCGCAGCGCGACCTATATGGTGCCGGGCGTCGCCGCCACGGTGCTGCTGGTGATCACCTCGATCATCACGGCGATGAGCATCGCGCGCGAGCGCGAGCTCGGCACGATCGAGCAGCTGATGGTGACGCCGATTCGCCCCTCGACGCTGCTGCTGGGCAAGATCCTGCCCTTCGCGATGATCGGGCTCGTCGTCGCCGGCCTCGTGCTCGCCGTCGGAATCCATCTCTTCGACGTCCCCGTGCGTGGCTCGCCGCTGCTGCTGCTGCTCGGGACGGCGCTCTACTTGCTGAACACGCTGGGCACCGGCGTCTTCATCTCGACGATGGCCCGCACCCAACAGCAGGCAATCCTCGGCAGCTTCTTCTTCATCATGCCGGCGATCTTGCTCTCGGGGTTCATGAGCCCGATCGCCAACATGCCGGGCTGGGCGCAGTGGCTCACGGCCTTCAATCCCGTGCGCTACTACATCGAGGTGCTGCGCGCGTGCTTGCTCAAAGGAGCGGGCTTCTTCGACCTGGGCCAACCGCTGGCGGCTCTGGCAGTGCTAGGCGGCGGCATCCTGACGCTGGCCTCGCTGCGCTTCCGCAAGCGCACTGCCTGAGAGCGCAGCTCGTCACCGCGACGGCCTCAGCGGGTCGGGGGCGCGACCGCCAGCCCAAGCTTCTGGCGCAGGCGCGCGGCCTCCGCCTGCCAGCGCGGCTCGAGCGTGGTCTGAAGCGCCAGCACCGCCTGCAGCTCGCGCGCAGCCTCCGCCCGTTCATCGTTCGCCGCGAGCGCCTGCGCCAGAAAGAGCCGCGTCAGCGGGCGCGGCTCGAGGGCCAGCGCGCGCCGCAGCGTCGCCACGGCCCTTTCGACATCGCCGATGCTCAGCGGCCAGCCCGGCGCGCTGAGATAGAGCTTACCGAGGAAGACCAAGGGGCCGGCGCCGTCGAAGCGCGGGTCGAGCTCGGCCGCTCGCTTGCCCGCCGCCTCCATCGGCTTGACCAGGCTGAGCTTCGAACGCGCCTCCGCGAGCTGACCGAGACCAAGCGCCAGGTAGTAGTGCCCCTCGACGCGCTGCGGCTCGCGCCGCAGCGCCTGCCGCGCCCAGGCGACCGCGCGCTCGGCGTCCGCGGCCTGGCCCGCGTGCGTACCGGCGCGACGGCTGCAGAGAAACTCCGCACGCGCCAGGCGCCACGCCCAGGCGAACGCCGCCTCGGCAGCGCCGACGGCGTCGACGAGCAGGCGGCGCTGCGCGCGCGCCGCGTCACCATCGATGAGCGCCTGCGCCAGCAGCGCGTCGGCGCGCATCAGCGCGGCCTCGCGCGCGGCGGGTGTCGCGGGCGGTTTCGCCGCCGCCGGCGCAGGCCTTGGGGCCACCACGGAGCGCGTCGAAGCACAGGCGCTGAGCGCCACGCCGAGCAGCGCCGCCAACGGGAGAAGGCGCAGGGAGTCCGCACGCCCCGCCCGGACGGCCGGCAGGCCAGGAAGGGTCTTTCGCAAAAGGGGGCTTCTTGTCCTCTATTCGCGAGCTCTGCATCGCTCTCGCTCCTTCCAAGCTAACTGCATGGCTGCATGAGTGGTTTCGCGCATCGCCGGCCGCCGGCGAGCGGAGCACACTGGATCGAATGATCGACGGCCCTTACCATGTTCCGAGGGCCGCGTCCGCGACAAGCACTTTGCCCTGGACCCCACGGCCTGGCTTGCGCGGCGCAGCGCGATTGTTCGGCAGGCAACCACCCAAGGAGACTCGAATGCACAGCCATCGGCGCTTCCTCGTCCCGCTCGTCGCGCTCGCGTTCCTGCTCGCCGGCGGGTTCGGAGCGACCGCCCACGCAGCGAAAGACAAGCCTCCGGCCGGAAAGATCGAGATCAAGGGCTGCCAGAAGAAGAAGCCGCCGGTGAGCTTCGACCACGGGGCGCACGTCAAGCTGCTCGGAGGCGCCAAGTCCTGCGCCGACTGCCACCACAACGTCAAGGGCAACGCCGCCACGGAGCATAGCTGCACGAGTTGCCACAGCAAGCCGCAGGGCACCAAGCCGGGCACCTGCGCCGACGCCAGCCCGAGCAAGAACCCGCTGCACGTGACCTGCATCGGCTGCCACAAGAAGGAGCTCGCCGCGGGCAAGACCAAGGCCGCCACCAAATGCGGCCAGTGCCACGCCAAGTAGCGGCATAACGCGCGCACGACCCCCGCAGGCCCCACATGACCCGTAGGCCCCGCAGACCCCGCAGCAAGGGTGTCTTGAGCGCAGCCGATCACGCTTCCCCCGCGCCGCCAGCCGCAGCAGCCGCAGCGCCGCCGCCCCGCCGTCGCCAGAGGCCTCTGGCGCTGCTCTGGGTGATCGCGCTGCTGGTGTTGGCGAGCGTCGGCGTGGCCGCGACCCTGCTCTACCGCCAGCGTCCGCCAGCCGTGGTCGAGCAGCGCAACGCCTTTGGCGAGCAAGAGCGCTGCGCGACCTGCCATCCGGCTGGCAGTCGGCCGGGGCCGCAGGGGGCGCGCAAGCCACATCCGGCTTTGCCGGGGCACGCCGACCTGGCATCAATCGGTTGCACCCCCTGTCACGGCGGCAACGCGCGCGCGCGCGCCATGAAGGACGCCCATGGCCCCGCGATCGGTAGCGGCCCCACGGCGTTTCTGCCCGAAGGCCTGCGCGAGATTGGCTGTGCGCGCTGCCACCTACTCGATGCGCCGCGCGTGGCGCTGCCGACCCTCTCGACCGGGCGCCGGCTCTTCGCCAGCTCGCAATGCATCGGCTGCCACCGTCCCGGCAGCCATCCGCGGGGCCTCGGCTTCGACCTGCCCAAGCTGCCGCAACGCAGCCCCGCCGCGCTGCGCGCGCTGCTGCTCGATCCGCGGCAGCGCACGCCGCACGCGACGATGTGGCCTGTCACCAGCGCCAGCGCTCGGGGCGCCTATGCCAAGGACGCCGCGGGGCGCCGCCCGGCGCTGGAGGCGTTGATCGCCTATGTGCTGATGGTCGGCGATCAGCCGCAACGCCAGCGCCTGGCCGCCCACTGGACGCCCCGCGAGCTGCATATCGACGGACCGTGCACGGCCTGCCATGCGCTGCAAAGCGCCGCGGCCAGCGGCCTGCCCCACGCCTGCGCGCTGCTGCGCAAGCACGAGCCCCTTCGCTGCCGGCGCTGCCACGACACACCGCCAGCGGACCTGGGCGCCCTCTGCCCGCAGATCCGCGCGCATCTCTACCAATGCGGCAGCTGCCACCTCCGCGATGGCGACGGCGCCGCACGCCTGCTCGAGCAGGCGCTGACCTTCCCCGCCGATAAATGAACCGCGCCTCGCCTGGCGGCGGCGCGTGGGAGCGCTACCGCCACGCCACCGCCTACGTCAACGAGGGGCTGATTCGCCCCGGCCCTGGACCCCAGGCCGGCGCGGGTCCGGGCCCGCGCGAATGGCTGCGGCAGCGGCTGCTCCCGGCGTTAGGGCATCCCGAGCGCGCCTTTCGCGCGATTCACGTTACGGGCACCGCGGGCAAGGGTTCCGTGGCGACGATGATCGCCCAGATTCTGCATGCGGCCGGCTATCGCACCGGGCTGCATGCCTCGCCCTACCTGCAGGTGGCCACCGAGAAGCTCTGGGTCGCTGGTCGCTACGCCAGCGCCGACGCCTACGCGGACCTCGTCGAGGCGCTGCGGCCGGTGGCGGAGACCCTGCGAGCCCCTGGGCTGCCGCTCCACACGATCTTCTCCGTGGCGCTCTTTCTGGAGCACTTCCGCCGCGCCCAGCTCGACATCGGCGTGGTCGAGGTCGGGGTCGGAGGCCGCTTCGACCTGACCAACGTGCTGCAGACCGAGGTCGCGGTCCTGACCAACGTCGGCCTCGATCACGTCGAGACGCTTGGACCGACGCTCGAGGCTATCGCCTGGCATAAGGCGGGCGTGATCCACCGCGGCTGCCGTGCCGTGGTCTTCGCCGATGGTGAGGACGATCCGCTTTGGCGCGCGTCCCAACGTGAGGCCACGCAGGTCGGCGCCACTTTGCGTCGCGTCTGCAGCGGCGACCTGCGCTACGAGCAGGCTGCGGCTGGGACGGCGCGCGTCGCCCTCTTGGGCTCGCGCTACGGCGCGCTCGAGCTTTCTCTGGCGATGTCGGGCCCAGCGCAGGCCCGCAATGCGGCGCTCGCCGTGGCAGCCTGCGAGGCGTTCGACCCCAGCGGCGCGAAGCTCAGCCCCACCGCCATCGCGCAAGGCCTGGCCCGGGCGTGCCTCCCTGCGCGCGGCGAATGGATCGGCGACGTTGCGCGGCGGCGGGCCGGCACGACGCCACGCGTGCTGCTCGACGGCGCGCATAACGCGAACAAGCTCGATGCGCTGCGGGCGCTGCTGCAAGAACCGGTGGCCGCCGGTCGCGCTCGATTGCACCTGCTGCTCGGAGCACTACAGGGCAAGCGCGTCGACGAGGCCTTCGCCCGCCTGGCGGCCGAGGCCGACCAGGTGACGGTCACAGAGCCGCAGGTGTACGGCAAACCTGCGCTCCCGGCCGAGGCCCTGGCGACGCGGCTTCAGGGGCTGACGCGTCGCCCGCTCACGCGCCAGCCTGACCCCCAGGCCGCGCTCGACGAGGTCCTCGCCCAGGCCGACGCCGACGACCTCGTCGTGATCACCGGCTCCCTCTACCTGGCGGGCAGCCTGCGCGAGCGCTGGTATCCGGCGGCAGAGGTGCTCCGCGCGGGCACGAGCTGGCCGGACGCGCTGGACTGAACCTGGCGCGGGGGGACGACCCTGCATCCCTGAATTTACTCGCCGCAGATGCTGGAAATTTCCCGCCTGCAACTGCACTGGTTGGCACCACCTCCTCATGGGCGGCGGATCACAGCAGCCGAGGATGGTATAGGCGATCGCAGCCCGCTCGCCACCTGTGTCCAGCCAGCGAACAGGAAGTTCTTCCTCGTCAGAGCGACCCGGACATGGAGTCGTTCAACGGCTCCGTGGTCGATCGGGATAGCGCCATGCTCGAGGAAGCGCCGCAGTCGTCGCCCTGCACTGAACCCATAGCGGAGGCTTGAGCGGAGGCTTGAGCGGAGGCCTGAGCGGAGGCTTGAGCGGAGGCTTGAGCGGAGGCTTGAGCGCTCGCGCGCGCCTACTCGACGCGCACGCGCCAGATCTGCGCGCTCTCCGGCACGCCGACCACGGTGAAGGTCACCGTGGCGTAGCGACCGTCCGTCGGCGCCTTGCCCACCACCCGGAACTGAGCCCGTTGGTCCGTGGTCGCGAAGGGCAAGGTGCTGGGCTTCAACTCGAGGCGATCGGCGAAGGCCGCCTCGACGACAGCCTCGACGACCAATGGCCGCAGCGCGGGTCGATTGAGCCCGATCGTCAGCGAGAGCGCTCCGTTGACGACGAGGTCGGCGGTGGGATCGAGAAAGGGCTGAATCGTGATCAGCGGATCGTCAGCACCGCAGCCGCCGCCAAGGGCTGGCGCGAGGGTCAGCCAGCTCGCGAACAAGAGGCGCCACGCAGGGCACCATGAGCGACGTGGATTGGACAGCATGAGTGCCGCCAAATGGACCACGAAACGCCCCCCGCGTCAAAAAGGCCGGTGGGAGCGACGAAGCACCATGAGCGCGCCACGAGCGCTTCCCTTGACAGCGGGCGCACCCGAGCGCTAAAGACGCTTTTTGCCAGCATTTTGGGGTATCAACATGGGTCGTGGCGATCGGCGTAGTTCATGGAAATCGCGGCGTCATGCCGCCAAGCGTAAGCAGAAGGTCCGCGTCAAGCGCCAGCGCTTGGAGAAGAAGCAGGGCGGCAGCGCCGGCTGAGCGATCGCTTCGAACTCGTTTCGATAGCGGTCGGTGCAGGCTTCACGGCAGGCATGCAGGGCGGGCTACGCGGCAGGCGCGTTCAGGCGTGCTCAGTGTCCTGAGGTCCTGAGGTCCTGAGGTCCTGAGGTCCTGAGGTCCTGATCGGGGCGCGACGGGCGCGACGGGCGCGACGGGCGCGACGGGCGCGACGGCGTCGGTGCGTCGCGCGCTGCGTGCCTTAGGCTGCGTCCCTCAGAGCTGCGTCCCTGACTGGGGGCGCAACGCGAGCCAGGCTGGACACGGGCCGACATGGAGTCTTCGCGATGGCGCAGCAGAGCTTTCGGGTGGTCGCAGCGGTGATTCAGCGTGATGGCAAGTACCTGATCACCCAGCGGCGCGAGACGGCCTCCCTGCCATTGCTCTGGGAGTTCCCCGGCGGGCGCGTCGAGCCCGGTGAGAGCGACGCGGCGGCGCTGCAGCGCGAGCTGAAAGAGCGACTCTCCGCCACGGTCCGCGTCGGTGCGCCGGTCGCCTTCCGCCGCCACGACTACGAGGGCTACAGCGTCGAGCTCGTCCTCTACGAGGCGGAGCTCGAGTCGGCCGACCTGGAGACCCTGGCGGTCAAGGAGTACCGCTGGGTCGAGGCGCACGAGTTCTCGCAGTATCCGCTGCCACCAGCCGATCGGCAGACGCTCGAGGACGTGCAGACCTTCGTCGGGCGTGGCAAGCCGAAGAAGCCGCCCCAGGCCTGAAGAGGGATCGGGCGCGCCGATGGCGACGCCAAGACCACCCCACAGCGCAGCCGCCAGCCGCCAATCGGCCAGCGATCCGCTTTGGCATGCGCTAGACGCGGACATGCTCGTCGCGCGGCTCGCGGTCGTCCCGAAACTCGGGCTGACGCAAGCGCGCGCAGCGGAGCTGCTGACCGTCCACGGTGCCAACCGCTTGGCCGAGCAGGCCCCGCCTTCACTCAGCGCTCGCTTGCTCGGCCAGCTCCGCGACATCACCGTCGTCGCCCTGCTCGTCGCGGCCGTGATCGCGGCCGTCATAGCGTGGCTCACCGGGGACCCCGCGGAGCATGGGCTCGCGCGCTACGGCGACACCCTGGCGATCCTGATCATCGTCGCGCTCAACGCGGTGGTCGGCCTGCTCCAAGAAAAACGCGCGGAGCGCGCCCTTGCCGCGCTGCGCGACCTCACGAGTCCGCAGGCCAGGGTGCGGCGCGACGGCGTCCTGCGCTGCGTCGACGCGACCGAGCTCGTCCCGGGCGACATCCTGGTGCTCAGCGAAGGTGACCGCGTCGCTGCCGACGCACGCCTGCTCGAAGGCCACGCGCTCGAGGTCCGCGAGGCGATGCTGACCGGCGAGGCGCTGCCGGTCGGCAAATGCCATCGAGGCGCGCTCGATGCCGCCACCGCACTAGCCGAACGCAGCAACATGCTCTGGATGGGCACCGAGGTCGTGCAGGGCCGCGGCAGCGCCTTGATCGTCGCCACCGGCATGGACACCGAGCTGGGCAAGATCGCCGGCATGCTCGGCGCGATCAGCAGCGAGCCGACGCCGCTGCAGAGCTACCTGGCGCGCTTCGGCCGCTGGGTCGTCTGGGCCTGCGTCGCCGTGTCGGCGGTGGTCTTTGCGGTCGGGCTGGCGGCCGGGCGACAGACCTTCGCCGAGCTGCTGCTGACGGCGGTCAGCCTCGCGGTCGCCGCCATCCCCGAGGGCCTGCCGGCGATCACCACGATCGTCCTGGCGCTGGGCACCCAGCGCATGGCTCGACGTCAGGCGCTGGTGCGGCACCTGCCCGCCGTCGAAGGCCTCGGCGCGGCGCAGATCATCTGCACCGACAAGACCGGTACCCTGACGCAGAACCTGATGACGGTGCGCCGGATCGCGACCGCCGGACTCACCTACCAGGTGAGCGCGGAGACGGCCGACGAGATCAGCGCGTTCCACCTGATCAGCGAGCACAACACCAGGGTCCGCGTCATCCCACGCGATCACCCCGCCCTCTGGCAGCTCGTCGAACACGCGGCTCATGTGCGCGATGTAACGCTGGCGCGCGAGGCCGGCGAGATCGTCGTGCGCGGCGGCAACCCCACCGAGGTCGCGCTCGCGCGCCTCGCCCTGGAAGCCGGCATGACGGGGCTCGGACCGCGCGCGGTGCTGCATGACCTCACCTTCACCTCGACGCGCAAGCTAGCCACCCTGGTCGTGGCCGACGGCGACCGGCCGCGCGCGCTGGTGCGCGGGGCGCCCGAGGTGATCCTGGCGCGGGCCCAGCGCACGCTGCGGGCCGATGGCAGCTCGACGGCGCTGACGGCCGCGGAGCGCGAGCGCCTGCTGGCGCAGACGACGGCCTGGGGGGCTGAGGCCATGCGCGTGGTCGCGCTCGCTGCGCGGGAGCACGCACCCGAGGTGCTCGAGGACTGGGAATGCGAGCTGACCCTGCTCGGCCTCGTCGCGCTCGACGACCCGCCGCGGCCCGAGGCCCGCGCGGCGATCGCGCGCGCGCATCAGGCCGGCATCATCACCATGATGATCACCGGCGACCTTCCGGCAACCGCGCGCTCGGTCGCGCGGGAGCTCGAGCTCACGGCACCGCAGTCGGCCGATGCGGAGGGCACGCTGCTCAGCGGCGCCGAGCTCGATGCGCTCGACGACGAGGCGTTGGCGGCGCGCCTCGACACCCTGCGCATCGTCGCCCGCGCCACCCCCGCCCATAAGCTGCGCGTGCTCGAGGCGTTGCAGGCCCGCGGCAAGGTCTGTGCGATGACGGGCGACGGCGTCAACGACGCACCCGCGGTCAAGGCCGCCGGCATCGGCGTCGCGATGGGCCGCACCGGCACCGAGGTGACCAAGGCCGCGGCCGATCTCGTGCTCGCCGACGATAACTTCGCGACGATCGTCGCCGCGGTCGAAGAGGGCCGGGCGATCTTCAGCAACATCAAGAAGTTCATCTTCTTCCTGCTCTCCTCCAACGCGGGCATCGTGCTCACCGTCTTTGCGGCCGGGCTCTTCGGTTGGGCGCCACCCCTATCGCCGACCCAGATTCTGTGGATCAACCTGATCACCAATGGGCTGCCCGCGCTGGCGCTCGGCTTGGAGCCGACAGAGCCGGGGCTGATGGCCGCTCCGCCTCGCGACCCGCAGGCCCCGGCGCTCGACGCCAGGGCCTACTGGCGGATGCTGGTCATCGGCATCCTGATGGCAGGCGCGGCGCTGACGACCTTCGCTCTGCTCGCCGGCCAGCCGCACACCCTGCATGCCCCGACGCATCGCCTGGCGCAGACGGGCTGCTTCGCGACCCTCAGCCTGACGGCGCTCTTCCACGCGTTCAATTGCCGCTCGACGACGGCCTCGAACTTCGAGTTGGGCTGGTTCTCCAATCGCCCGCTCTGGGCGGCAATCCTCTTCAGCCTCGCCCTGCTCGGCCTCGCGATCTACGTGCGACCGCTGCAGCCGATCTTTCACACCCGCGCCCTGCCCTGGGATGACCTCGGAGCGCTGGCGGCGATCAGCAGCCTGCCGCTCGTGCTGGTGGAGTCAATCAAGCTCGCCGCCTGGGCGCGGCGCCGGTGCTTGACCACGGCGAAGTGATGATGCTACGAGTTTTCCCGGCGGTGGCTGACGACTGCCGTCGCAGCCCGGCACGCGCCCTCGCACTGCGACGGCAGCCGAGAAGGGGCCGGCGCTCAGGTCATCGGCCCGCGTGAGCGTGTCCCCGTTGTGCGGTGCTGTGGCTCGCGCGCTGCATCGTGAGGATCGGCGACGGCATCGCAGAGTGACAGGGCAGGAGGCGTCGCGGCTAGGCGCGGTCGACACACAAGTCGCAGCACACAAGTCGCAACACGATAGGCACCCGTAGCTCAGTTGGATAGAGCATCGGTCTACGGAACCGAGGGTCGGGCGTTCGAATCGCTCCGGGTGCACCCAGCCAGCATAATTCGGCACGGATGGTCATTAGACACGACGCCTCGCCAGGCAGCGCCGCCAAGCAGCCCTGAGGGGCGCGGGGTAGCGAGGTAGCGGTGTAGCGGCCGTAGCGGCCGACTGGGTGGCGCCGCTGGCACCACCGAAGCTCGCCCGACCCGCGGGCGACACCCTTGGTTCTTGAGCCCGAGGAGCTGCTAACGTGTCGCGCCCCAAGCTCGGCGAGCTGCTGCTGCAAAATGGGCTGATCACGGCCGAGCAGCTCAGCACGGCGCTGCACAGCCAGGTGGTCAACGCTGGGCGCCTGGGCTCGAACGTGGTCGAGCTCGGCTTCACCTCGGTCGACGCGCTCTCCGACGTGCTGGCCTTCCAGCTTGGGGTGCCCGCGGTCGGGCCCAGCGATCTCACCGCACCCGATCCGCGGGTCCTGAGCGCGATCCCGGCGACCGTTTGCGGCAAGTACAAGCTGCTCCCTTTTCGGCTGCTCGGCCAAACCCTGCAGGTGGCGCTGCTCGATCCGCTGCGCGAGGACGTGCTCGACTACCTTCGCGCCGGGCTGCGCGTGCAAATCCAGCCCTTTGTCGCCCCTCAGCTCCGGCTGCTCTATGCCCTCGAGCGCCACTACGGCATCCCGCGTCCCAAGCGCTTTCTGCGGCAACCAGGCTCGCCCGAACCGCGCGACGAGCGCCGCACCTATCTTCAACCGACAGTTGCCGCCCCGGAGACCACGCCGGTCGTCGCCGCAGCGCCACCCACGCCCCGGCCGCGCGCCCCGGGTGGCTCCGTCAGCGGCAGCTTCGAGCTCGTCTACCTCGACGAGGTGCCGCGAGCCTGCGCAGACGATGCCTTCGACGTCGAGGTCGAGCTGCCGACGAAACCCGCCGCAGCCAGCAGCGCCGGCGACCCGCTGCTCGCTCGCATCGACCAGGCCACCGCTCGCGACGAGCTGATCAAGGCCATGGTCGAGCCCGTCAACGCGAGCGTGACGCTGAGTCTCCTCTTGCTCGTGCGCAATGAGATGGCCGTCGGGCTGGCGGCGTGGGGCGGGGCCTCGTCGCAGAAGCAGGTGCGCAGCCTCGTCGTGCCGATCAACACGGCCTCACTGCTACAGCGCGCCACCGCCGAGCACACCCCGCTCCGCGCGATGGCCGGCGAGGACGGCATGCAGGCCATGATCGCGACCTATCTGCAGGCGCCCACGCCGCAGGCCTGCTGCGTGGTGCCCGTGATGCTGCTGGAGCGCGTGATCAACCTGATCTGTGTCCAGAGCAAGACGCCGCTGAGTGACGGCAACGTCGAGCTCCTGCAGCGCGTCGCAGAGCGGGCCGCGCTGGCCTACGAACGCCTCGTCCGGGGCAACCAACGCACCGGCGACTGACGGCGAGCCAGCGACCAGCGTCGCGCGGCCTGCCGCTCAGGGAGCAACTGGAGCCGCCGAGCAGCGTCCGATCGAGCTTGCTGGCTCGCGGGCATTCGCTTAGCGTGGAACGCATGGCGCCATTGCCTTCCGGCGAGGATTCGCCACCAGCGGCAACTTCGGCGCCCGCGCCGCCGGCCTCGGCCAGCGCACAGCTGCTCCCGGGCTGGTGGCATGAGCGGCGCGAGATCTTCCGCCACGAGGCCGCTTACCTGACGCCTCGCCAACCCGAGCGCGCCGCCCTGATGTGGCTCGAAGCGGTGGGCGCCGCGCCGGCAGGGCTCGATGCTACGGCAGCCGTGGTGACCGACCTCGAGCAGGCGTTGACCCTGGGCGCGACCAACAGCGGCTTGCTCGGCCGCGCGCGCCGGTTGCTGATGCAGCAGGGCGACTACCGGCGTGCGCTGGCTGTCGGCCAACGTGAGCTCAGCGGTGGCGGCGAGAGCGAGGTCCGCGCCGCGCTGCTCTTCGAGCTGGCAGCCCTCGAGCGCTACGCCTTGGGTCGACCCCAGCGCGCGCTGGCGCTGCTGCGTCAGGCGCTGCGCCTCCAGCCCACCCATGTGCCTGCGCTGCTCCGCGTCGTCGCGCTGGGCCGCGAGCTCGCGCTCGACGAAGACACCGTCGGGGCGCTCAAGCAGCTCGCCAACTGCCTCAACGAACCGGGCGCGCGGGCCCAGCTACTCTACGCAGCGGGGACCTTGCTCGAGACGCGCCTGCAGCAGTCAGAGGCGGCCGGCAGCGCCTACCGCCGCGCGGTCGACGTGGATCCGCGTCACGCACCGACGCTGCTCGCGCTGGCTCAACTCCATGAGCGCAATGGCGAATGGGCAGGCCTCGCCCGCGCTCTCGAGCGACTGGCCGATGTCGTGCGCGATAGCAGCCTGCGCGCGCGCCTGTGGCAACAGGGCGGTGCGCTGCATCTCGACCTGACGGGTGACAGCGACGCGGCGCGGCGCCTTCTGGCCCGCGCGGCGCGCCTGATGCCCGACGATGCCGCGCTGCTGCAGCGGCTCTCCGAGGCCTACGAGCTCAAGGGCCAGGGACGTGAGCTGCTCGAGACCTTGCGGCTGCTGCTCGTTCACACCCCCGATCGACAGGGCCGCGCGGCATTGCTGACGCGCATCGGCGATTTTCTGCACGAGCAGCAGCGCGATGCCGAAGGGGCGATCGTGGCCTACCGCCAGGCCCTCAGCGAGGTGCCGGGTTACCTGCCTGCCCTGCAGTCCCTCGCGACCCTGCATCGACAACGCGGCGACTTCGAGCCGCTGGTCGCCATCGCCAATCCCGAGACGGAAGGGACGCTCCCTGCCGAGGCGCGCGCCGTGCGCTACGTCGAGCTGGCCGAGGTGCTCGATCAAGAGCTCGGTCGCAGCGACGAGGCGATCGCGGCCTACCGCCGCGCGCTCGAGCTGCTGCCGGGCCTGCACGTCGCTTTCGTCGGGCTGGCGGCGCTGCTGCGACGCGTCGAGCGCCATGACGCCCTGATCGAGCTGCTGGGGCAGCAGGCGGCCGCGAGCCACGATCCCGCGACACGCACTCACCTCCTGCTGCAACAGGCGCGGCTGCAGACCGACGCGCAGCGCAACCCGGGGGCCGCGATCGGCACGCTCGCCGCGATACCGGAAGACGACGGCGGCCGCCTCGTCGCGCTGGAACGGATCGAGATTTACGCCCGAGCCGGGCGCGACCACGAGCTGCTGCCGCTGCTGCTCGAGCAGGCCGAGGCGACGCGCGACGCCGCCGAAGGCGAGGGTTGGCGCTTGCTGGCCGCCCGCCGACTCGAGCGGCTCGACGAGAGCGAGCAGGCGCTGGCGCTCTACCGCGAGGTGCTCACCCGCAACCCGGGAAGCCTCGCCGCCGTGCATGGGATTGGCCGCCTCCTCCACCGCCGCGGAAGCTGGCAGGAGCTGGTGGCGCTGCACCACCATGAGTTGAACCAGCAACCCACGCGCCCCGACGCCCCGCTCCTGCTCTGCCGCATCGGTCGCCTGCTCGCCGAGCGGCTCGGCGAGCACGCAGCCGCCATCGACGCCTACGCGCGCGCGCTGGCCCACGATCCGACCTACACCCCGGCGCTCGTGGCGCTCGAGCGGCTGGCGCGCAGTGAGCAGCGCTGGGGCGAGCTCGTCACCGTGCTCGAGCAGTATGCGGCCGCGCGGCACGACGCCGCGAGCGCGGCGGCGGCGCTCTGCCGTGCGGCCGAGGTCGCGGGCTGGCAGCTCGGCGACAGCGCGCGTGCGGCGCAGCTCTTCGCGGCCGCGCTGCAGCGCCACCCCGACGCCCCCTCGAGCGCCTACTGGGGTCTGTTGCGGCTCCAGCTTCGCCACGGCTGGTGGAGCGAAGCCGCCGAGCTGCTGCTCTCGCTGCTCGAGCGCGCCGGCAGCGAAGAGGAACGCGGGCTGTGGGCGTTGCAGCTCGCGCGGCTCCGGGAGCTGCAACTGGAGCAGCCGCCCGATGCCGCCCTCTACGCCCAGGCCGCGGTGGCCTTCCCGGGTGCGCTGCACGAGGAGCAGGCACGGGTTCAGGCGCGCCTCGGCGCGGCCGCGTTGGCCGAATGGCTCGCCACCGAGGTCGCGGGCATTGCGGATCCGTACCTTGCTGCCGCCTACCTGCTCGAGGCTGCGCACCATGACGAGCTGCAGGCCGAGAGCGGCGCCGGCGCCGCCGCAGCGCTCGTGCTCGTGCGCCAAGCCCACGAACGGCGGCCGACCGACCCGGCCGTGATCTGGTGTCTCGAGCGCAACCTGGTGCGGCTCGAGCGCTGGGCCGAGGTCGCCAAGCTGCGCGAGCACGAGGCGCAACTCGAGCTCGACCGCGCCGGCAGGGTGCAGGGGCTCGCCCACGCCGCCAGCGCGCACGTGCTCGCCGCTGCGCCCGCCGATGCGGAGCGCCTGGCGCGCGAATGCCTCAACCTCGATGCTCGCTGGTTGCCCGCGCTGCTGCTGCTGGCGGCGCTGGCGGAGCAGCGCGATGACGGCGCCGCCCTCGCCGAGCTGCTCGACCGCGCGGCGGAGGCCTGCGTCGACCCGGCCAACCGGCGCAGCTTCAGCCTCCACGCCGCGTGGCTATGGGAAGAGCGGCTTGGCGATTCGGCGCGCGCCCTGAACAGCCTGGCCGCCAGCCTGGCCGACGACCCTGGCGACGTCCAGGTCTTCGCCGAGGCTGAGCGCCTCCTGACCCAGCGCGGCGACGACGACGAACTATCGCGACGCTACCAACGCGCGATCCGCGCCTGCGGCGACGGCGAGCGCAAGGCCGAGCTGCTAGCGCGGCATGCGCGCCTGTTATCGGCTCATCCTGCTGCGGACAGCGCCAACCGGCAGCGTCTCGACCGGGCGCTCACCGAGCTCGGTTCGCTGCTCGAGCTGCGCCCGGACGATACCGAGACGCTGAGCGCGTTGGCGGCGATTCAGAGTCGCCAGCATTATTGGTCGGATGCTGCCGCCACGCTCGCGCAGCTCGCCGCCTGCAGCAGCGACCCAACCTTGCGCCGGCGCGCGTGGATCGAGCAGGCGCGCCTGTGGCTGAAGGAGCTGCACGAGCCAGAGCGAGCGCGTGCGGTGCTGGAGGAGGCCGAGCACGTGTTCCCGGACGACCTGGAGCTGGTGCAGCTCAGGCTCGAGCTCGCCAGCACGCTGGGCGAATGGGACGCGGCGCGGGCGTTGCTCGAGCAGCTCGTCGAGCGCGGCAGCGACGAGACCCGGCGCTGGGCCAAGCTCCGGCTGGCTCAGATCGTGCGCATCGGCCTGCAGGACCAGGCGCTCGGCGAACGCGGCGAGCAGGACTCGGTGCGCGAAGCGGCCCACCACGAGGACGCGCTCCAGGCGCTGCGCGCGCTCTATCCGGCGACCGAGGAGCGCCGTCGCCTCCTGACCCTCGCCGAGCGGCTGGTCGACGAAAGCGAGCCGCACGAGGCCTGGCTGCTCCGCCGCCTGATCGCGCGCATAGCGCTCGAGGACCTGAACGAACCCGGGCGGGCGCTGCCTCAGCTCCAAGCGGCGCTGCAGCCGCTCGAGGGCGGCGCCCAGAATTTCACGGCCGCCGAGGGCGCAGAGCTCCACCTCTTGATGGCGCAGGCGTTGGAGCAGCAAGGCGAACGCGAGGCAGCCGCGCAGCAGTACCGCCATGTGCTCGACGGTGACCCGACGCAGGGCGCCGCCCTGCATGGTCTGGTGCGCAACGCCGCCTCGGAGATCGCGGCCGCGGCCGCGGCCCTGCTCGTGCTGCTGGAAGCGGCCACGATCGAAGAGCAGGCGCTGCTCGCCAGCTTCAGCGCCGCCGAGGCGCGCCCGCGCATCGTGGCCGCCGAGCCGCCCCAGCCCGAGCGGCGAATGGACGCGCTCCAAGAGCTGCTCAAGACGCTGGTGCCGGCGCTGGAGGAGGTCTTCGGCGCGGCCGGCGCCGCGCCAGAGCTCGCTCCGAACCACCCGGTCACCCTGGCGGTGCTTCAGCTTGCCACCTCGCTCGGCATCGGACCCGTACGTGTCGCCCTCGTCGCGGAGGCGGGGGCCAACCCGGGGATCGGTCATCCGCTGCCGCTGCGCTTGGATCGCGCGCTGAGCGCGCAGCTGGAGAGCCCGGCCTTTCGCTTCTGGGTCGGGCGTGCGCTCGTGCGCGGCGCGGGCGGTGGCGCGGTGGCGTTGCAGCTCGACGACGACCGCATCGCGGAGATCTTCGCCGCGCTGCAGGGCAGCCGGGGACTGTCGCCGCGGGCCGCGCAGCTGCGGCAGGTCATTGGCCACCTGCTGCCACGCAAGACACGCCGTCACTTGGCCCAGCTCGCCACCGAGGCCGCCGACCCGCAGATGTGGTCACGCTATCGCCGCCGACTGGAACGCTGGGCCGACCGCGTCGCGCTGGTGCTCAGCCGCGATCCCGGCGCAGCGCTCGGGGCCCTCGCGGCGTCCCAGGGCCTGCTTCCGGCGGCGCTGAACGGGCAGACCGAGCTCGCCGCCTTGATGCGCTTCGCGGTCTCGGAGGATTACGCGCGGCTCTTCCGGTCGATGTGGACCTGAGCTGCGGTCGATGTGGACCTGAAGCGCGCTCGAGGTGGCCTGAGCTGCGGCGGAGAGAGAGGGATTCGAACCCTCGGTGGGGGTTTACCCCCCACGCCGGTTTAGCAAACCGGTACCTTCGGCCACTCGGTCATCTCTCCACGCCCGCCGAGCGCAAGCACAGCCCTGCAGGCCGCCCGTTGGTAGCTCATGGCGTTCCAAAAGACAACCCCGGAGCCGGCGCCGGAGGCAGGCGCGTCGGGTGGCGCACGCTGAGCAGCGAGAGCCAGCCCTCGCCCTCTTCCCCGGCGGCGCTGCGACCACGCCGGGCGCCCTGCTCGGCCGCCCTTCCGCAGTCCAGCGGGCCGACCGGCCAGTAGCTGCCGAGGCATACCCCAGCGGGCCGGGCTCGCTCCTCGGTGGCACCCGAAGCGTTGGACGCCCTGACCGGCGTCGAGGGTGACGACGCCAACTCGGCGCGGGCGGCTACCGGTGCGGTCTCCAGCCAGACGCGGGCGTGGGCCGGGGCGCTGGCGAAGATCAGATGGGTGAGGGCAAGGGCGAGCGCGCCCAGGAGCGCGGCGGAGCCTCGGTGCGAAAAGGGCACCGATCGGCGGGCGGCCGGGTAACACATGCTTGAATCCCTCCCAGTGTTCAAGGAGCCGTGGGGAAGCGCCTGCGGCCACCGCAAGCTCGCGCGGCGACCGGAGCGTGGGCCGCGGTAAAGCAGCACCCGTGCCAGCGCAGCAAGGCCTGCCCGATCGTGGCCACGGAATCGTCTTCTTTGGCTTTTTCTCGAAAGCCGCGCTCGGATCCGTCGGGCCGTTGCCACCCTTGCGTAGGAAACGCTGGGATAAGCAACCGAGCCGTCGGGGGCGGGCCCTGGTCGCGAGCGGCGCAGGCCCGGTGCGCCGTCGGAGCTAGCGCGGAGCCAGCGCGGAGCCGGCGCGGAGCTTTGCAACCCGCAGGAATGTCCCCTAGGGTAGGCGCCGCGCGCGAGGCCGGCGGCCATGGCCCTGCCGGCGCGCGACGCATCGAGGGTCAGGACGATGGACGCAGGGGCAGCGGAACTCACGCGCGACGAGCTGCTGCGCTACGGCCGGCAGCTGATCCTTCCCGAGGTCACTGCCGCCGGACAGCGGCGCCTCAAGCAGGCGCGCGTGCTCTGCGTCGGCGCGGGCGGGCTGGGCTCACCGCTCGCGCTCTACCTCGGCGCAGCGGGCGTCGGCACGCTTGGCCTCGTCGATGGCGACGTGGTCGAGTTGACCAACCTCCAGCGGCAGATCCTCTACGACAGCAGCGACCTCGGCCGACCCAAGCTCGACGCCGCCTGCGCACGCCTGCGGGCGCTCAACCCGGCGATCACCGTCGTGCCGCACGCGCTGCGCCTGGTCCGCACCAACGCGCTTGGCTTGCTGCGCGACTACGACGTGATTGCCGACGGCTCGGACAACTTCGCCACGCGCTACCTAGTCAACGACGCTGCCGTCCTCCTCGGCAAACCCAACGTCTCGGGGAGCGTCTATCGCTTCGCCGGGCAGCTCAGCGTCTTCCACCCGGGTCGCGGGCCCTGCTATCGCTGTCTCTTCCCCGAGCCACCACCGCCCGGGCTCGTGCCCTCCTGCGCCGAGAGCGGCGTCCTCGGCGTGTTGCCGGGCATCATCGGCGCGATGCAGGCGCTCGAGGTGCTGAAGCTGCTGCTCGCAGAGGGCGAGCCGCTGATCGGTCGGCTGCTCTTGCTGGACGGACTGGGCGCGCGCTGCCGTGAGCTCGCCATCGCGCGCAATCCCGCGTGTGCGCTTTGCGGGGACGCGCCGACGATCACCGCGCTCGACGACAACTACGAGGCGCTCTGCGGCCAGGCCAGCGGCAGCTGCGCGGCGGCGGCGTCGTCGCCGCCGATTGCCTACTGCGAGGTCGAGGCGCTGTGCAAGGCGCGCGCGACGGGTGAGACGCCTGCGCTGCTCGATGTGCGCGAAGCGCATGAACACGCGCTCGTGCGGCTTCCAGAGGCCACGCTGATCCCCCTGGGCCAGCTCCCCGCGCGGCTGCACGAGCTCGCTCTCGAGCGCAGCTACGTCATCTATTGCCACCACGGGACGCGGGCCGAGCGGGCCTTCCACCTGCTGCGCCAGGCGGGCTTCACGGGCCTTCGCGTCCTCGCCGGCGGCATCGACGCCTGGGCCGCGCGCATCGATCCGACACTGCCGCGCTATTGAGGGGCCGCGCTATTGAGGCGATTCGACGCTGCCGCGCGAAGCGATCGCCGCCATCGAGTCGCCCTGCCGGCGCCGAGATGAGATGAGATTGAACGTCGTTGAGCTGAAAAAAATATCCCCCGCGGTTTGAAACCGGCGGGGGATAAAGCGGGGCGGACGGGACTCGAACCCGCGGCCTCCGGCGTGACAGGCCGGCGTTATAACCGACTTAACTACCGCCCCAATGAACCGTAGCCTTTCGCCGCGATTGGCGTCCTAATAGCCCTTCGCGGCCCTCTCCGTAGCAAGCGCCCGGAACCGTGTCAAGCAGCAAGCCCAGCACCCAGCCCAGCGGCGACTCCAGCGGCGACTCCAGCGGCAACCCCCGCAGCGACCCCGACAGCAAGACCGGCCACGCGCGCCACCCGGGGGAGGGGGCGGGCCGCTGCCTGGCGGCGGGGCCTTCAGGCGGAGGCCGGGCAGGTCCGGGCCCAGCGCGTGGCGCTGTGCGGTCGCGTCGGCGCGGCGTCGCAGCCGCGCTGCTCGTCGTCGTCGCCGTTGGCGGCGACCCGCGATCCTTCGCCAACGGGCCAGGCGCGGCAGCCGCGGGGGTCCCGGCCAAGCGCCAGCAGGTCGCCGAGCCCCAGGCCCCAGGCCCGCCGACCAAGCCCACGCCGCTGCATTGGGACGAGCGGTGGCCGCGCATGCGCGCCTGGGAGTACCTGGCGACGGCGACGAGCCTGGCGCTGCTGGCCTACGTGCAGTTCGGAACCTATCGCAGCAGCCGCCCGCGCTGGCGCGGAGGCATCCTCTTCGACGACGCCGTGCAGGACGTGCTGCGCCTGCATAGTCGCCCGGCCCGCGCGCGAGCGGACCTCGCCAGCGACGTCTTCTGGGGGCTGACCCACCTCGTCCCAGCGGTCGATGCGCTCGTCGTCGCGCTCGCGCTGCGGCGCAGCGTCGACGTGGCCTGGCAGCTCGTCGCCCTCGACGCCGAGGCGTTGAGCCTAATGGCCTTCGCCTCGCGCGCGATGCACAAGACCGCCCGCCGCGCGCGGCCGGCCTACGAGCGCTGCCTCGACGACCGCAGCTACGACCCTCGTTGCGGCGCCAGCTCGGCGGTGGCCGGCTTCTGGAGCGGGCACTTCGCGATGACCGCCGCCGCTGCGGGGCTGACCTGTGCTCACCACGCCCAGCTACCGCTCTATGGCGGCGGCTGGGCCGATCGCCTGGCCTGCGCGGCGACCATCGGCACGGCCACGGTCACGGGCCTGCTGCGGGTGATGGCCGATCGCCACTACCTCAGCGACTCGCTGATCGGCGGCGCGGTCGGATTTCTCGTCGGCTGGGGCCTCCCCACCTGGCTACACTACCGTTGGAAGGGCGACGCGTCGCGCGCTCGCCCGCGCGACCGACGCTCGACCTCACGCCCCCTGCTGATCCCGACGGCGGAACGTGGTGCCGCCGGCCTGGCGTTGGTCGGCGCGTTTTGAAGGCCGGAGGGACTTGACCCCGATGCGCTGCGGCAACCCCGAATGGCGCCAGCGCGCGGCCCTCGAGCGCCGCTGCGGCCGGCCCACGACGCCCATCGGCTCGCGGGCGCGCCTGGGGACGCGCGCGAAGCTGCGCGGTGCCCGAGCGCCTGTGGCGCTGCTCGCACCCCTGGTGCTTTGGGCGACGGCTTGCGTCCGTGCGGGCTTCGCGCCCGCCGACGACGCGAGCTCGGGCGGTCCCGTCGATGCCGTCGTGACCCTGCGCGATCGCTCGATCGACGGCGCGCGAGACGTGAGCCCCGGCGCGACGGAGGGCGGCAGCGCTGGCTGTCCGAGCGCCGCGGAGACGCTCTCGCTCGAGCTCGACGGGGATAACGCCGGGGCGCTCGGACAGCTCACCGTGGAACTCGGTCAGCCCGTCAGCCTGGCCTCCTACGCTCGGCAGGGCACGCGCGCGCGCCGCATCGCGGCGACCTGGACGGCGACAGGACCGCCGCCCGTGCCGCGACTGCGCCCGGACACCCCTGGCGAGCGAGCGGAGCTCACGGTCTTCGCGCTTGGGGCCGTGACCGTGACGCTCACCTGCGGCGCCCGAGAGGGCAGCTGGCAGGTGCAGGGCGTTCGTGCGGGCGACGCCGCGGCGACCCCCTATGCCGGCCTCAGTTTGCCCGATCCGCTGACTGCGGCGGATCTCAAGCTCGCCGGCTTAGCGCCCGAAACCAGGCGCGAGCTCCCCCTCGTCGCGCGGGTGCTGACGGTCGAGGGCACCGTCGCCGCCAATCCCGCGACCGGTCCCGCGATCTTTCTCCTGGCCGCGGAGCTGCGCCTGACCAGCCGCGCGAGGCTCGTCGCCAACGGAGAGGACTACGTCGATGACAGCACCGCAGGCGCCGGGGGCAGCGGCGGCGGCGCGCCGACCGGTTGCGGCGGCACGGCGGGCGCGGGCGGCAGCGCCGGGGGCGATGGCCTTCCGGCCGTCGGCGGGACCTGCATGGGAAGCGCTGGCAGGGGTTGGGGACAGGTCTACGCAACGACCTTCGCCGACTACGGCCTTGGCGGCCAGGGCGGCGCCGGCACCAACGCGCCGGGGGGCGCCGGCGGGACGGGCGCCGGCGGCGGCGGCGGCGGCACCTTCAACCTCTGGGGCGGAGGCGCCGGCGGTGGCGGTCTGATCGTGATCGTGGCCGACGCCATCACCGGACACGGACTCGTTCGTGCCGAGGGCGGGCGGGGGCGGGCGCGGATTACCGGCAACGCGGCACCAGGCGCCGGCGGCGGCGGCGTGATCTTTGTGGCAACCCGCAGCTACCAGGGCAACCTCCAGGCCTCCGTGCAGGGTGGGAAATCCAACGTCGGTCTCCAGTACAGCGGAGAACCGGGCACGGCGCGCATCTTTCAGATCTTGCCGAGCGGGCTGCTGATCCGGCGGCAGTTCACCGATCGCTGGACCGCCGACGGCAACGCCGACCTCTCGCCCACGGCCCTGCCCTTCGCCCCGGCACTGCCTGCCCCCAGCTCGCTGCCCGATCAGGTGATCGCCACGGCCACGCAGCTCGACGGCTACCTCTACTCACGCGGCAACCCGCTCGCCGCGCGCGCGCTCACCGTCGCCGCTGATCTGACCTACGCCGCCGGCGGCCCCAGCGCCGTCTTTCTGCGCGCACAGACGCTGCGTCTGCAGGACGCTCCGACGATCTCGGCGACGGCCACAGCCGGCGCGATCGGGCCCGGAGGTGCGGGCGGAAACGGTGGCGCGGGCGCCGCGGGCTGCGGACAAACGGGGCAACCCACGCCCGCCACCGGTGGCGTCGACGGTTACCGTGGCGCGGGTACCTGCTCGGCCGCCGGGGGCAACGGCTGGGGTGCCTTCTATGCCGATGGCTACAGCTACGGTCTCGGAGGCACGGGCGGCAGCTCGAATCTGACTCCCGGTGGCCTGGGCTCGAACGGCGGCGGCGGCGGCGGCGGCGGCAGCGACAACCTCTGGGGCGGTGGCGGCGGCGGTGGCGGGCTGCTGGTGATCGTCGCGGAGCGCCTCGAGGGCTCGGGGCGCCTCGAGGCTCGGGGCGGCGATCGCGGGGGCACCGTCAGCGTCGCCGGCGGTGGCGGCGGTGGCGTGATCTGGGTGGCGGCCGGCAGCTATGACGGTCGGCTCACGGCCGACGTCGCGGGCGGCGCGGGCAACGGCACCCCCGCCACTGCAGGTACGGCTCGCATCTTCCGCCTCCACGCGGATGGCAGCCTCGAGGCCCGCAGCTTCGACGAGCGCTGGTAGCGCGCGCCCCCCTGTTGCGCACGCGGACCGGGTTGCGCACGCGGACCGGGTTGCGCACGCGGACCGGGTTGCGCACGCGACCCCCTTTGCCCGACAATCGCGGCTGCACGACAGCCCAGCGGAGCACGCAAACGATGCAGTTCAGAACGCATGTCGGTCGACCCTACCCGCTCGGCGCCACCGTGATGGCCGACGGGATCAACTTCGCGATCTTTTCGCGCCATGGCACCGCGGTCTATCTTGAGCTCTTCGACTCCGTCGACGCCCACGCCCCCAGTGCGACGATTCGTCTCGACCCGCGCTTCAACCGCACCGGCGACGTCTGGCATGTCTTCGCCACGAATTTGCGCGGTGGGCAGCTCTACGGCTATCGGGTGGACGGGCCCTATGCGCCGGTCGAGGCGGGCCACCGCTTCAACGTCCACAAGCTGCTCACGGATCCCTACGCCCGCGCCCTGGTCGGCGAGTACGGCGTCGAGCACGATGCCCTCTACGGCTACGACCGCAGCTCGCCGCAGCGCGACCTGAGCTTCAACGCCCAGGACAGCACGCGCCATACGGTCAAGTCGATTGCCATCGCCAACCAGCCCTACGACTGGGAGTCCGACCAACCGCCGCGCGTGCCGCTCGACGACAGCGTCTTCTATGAGACGCACGTGCGCGGCTTCACCTTGCACCCCTCATCGGGCGTGGAGCATCGCGGCACCTACCTCGGCCTGATCGAGAAGATCCCTCACCTCAAGCGCCTCGGCGTGACTGCGGTCGAGCTGCTGCCCGTGCATGAATTCAACATGCGCGAGCCGGCCGGCACCGATCCCGTCACGCAGCGGACCATCACCAACTACTGGGGATATTCGACGCTCGGCTTCTTCTCGCCGGAGCAGGACTATGCCTCGAGCCGCGGGACGAACGCCGTGGGTGAGGTCGTCGAGTTCAAGGAGATGGTCAAGCACCTGCACCGAGCGGGGATCGAGGTCATTCTCGACGTGGTGTTCAACCACACCGGCGAAGGCAATCAGCTCGGTCCGACGCTGAGCTTCCGCGGCCTCGACAACGCCGTCTATTACATGCTGCACAAGGGACGCCACTACAAGAACTACTCGGGCTGCGGCAACACCGTGAACTGCAACCATCCGGTGGTGAAGCAGTTCATCCTCGACTGCCTACGCTACTGGGTGGTCGAGATGCACGTCGACGGCTTCCGCTTCGACCTCGCGACGATCCTCGGCCGCGGGCGCCAGGGTCAATGGATCGGCGAGCTGAGCCTGCTCTACGATATCGGCGGCGATCCGATCCTACGCGGTTCCAAGCTGATCGCCGAGGCTTGGGACGCCGAGGGCATGTACAAGGTCGGCGGCTTCCCCGAGGGCTGGGCCGAGTGGAATGGTCGCTATCGCGACGATGTACGCCGCTTCCTCCGCGGCGACGAGGGCGTCGTCGCCGATCTGGCGCGCCGCCTGGGCGGCAGCCAGGACCTCTTCGGCACCAAGAGCAGTCCGTCACACAGCATCAACTTCATCACCTGCCACGACGGCTTCACTCTGCGCGATCTCGTCTCCTACGAGCAGAAGCACAACGAGCGCAACGGCGAGGGCAACCGCGACGGGACGGATCACAATCTCAGCCGCAACTGGGGCGCCGAGGGCGAGACGAGTGATCCGGGCGTGCGCGCCGTCCGGCTGCGGCAGGCCAAGAACGCGATGGCGTTGCTCTTGTTCTCACGGGGCACCCCGATGCTCCTCGGCGGCGATGAACTCTGGCGCACGCAGCAGGGCAACAACAACACCTATTGCCAGGACAACGAGCTGAGCTGGCTCGACTGGAGCAACAAGAGCGAGGCGCAGGAGTTCGAACGCTTCGTGCGGCTAGTGGTCGCGCTGCGACAGCGGCATCCCGCCCTGCGTCGACCATGCTTCGTCGACCCCTTCGGCCCACCCCGGCACCAGGGCGGGGGCTTCGCCGCCCACGACATCATTTGGCACGGCGTGCATCTGGGCCAGCCCGACTGGTCGCAGCACTCCCACGCGCTGGCGTTGCAGGTACGCGGACAGCCGCCGACCAGCGCTCCCCACAGCCGCGATGACGAGCTCTACATCGCCTTCAACCAGTGGACCGAGCCGCTCGACTTCGAGCTGCCGCCGCTGCGTCAGGCGCCCTGGCGGCGCGTGCTCGACACCGGTCGGCCGAGTCCCGAGGATATCGTCGAGGAGGCCCACGCGCCGCAGGTCACGGGCGATCGCTATCGCCTCGCGGCGCGGGCCGTGCTGCTCTTGATTGCCGCCCTGCCCATGACCGAGCCACCCGCCGCGCCCTGATGCGCTGGGCCAGTCGCTACCTGCTGTCGTGCGCAGCAGGCACGGTGAGCTGGGCGCTGCTCGCGCTGACGCTGACGGTGGCCGCGTTGCAGCTCATGCGGATCGGCCACCATCTGCTCGCCGGCCGCAGCGCTCTGGCCGACGTCGCCCTGCTCTCGGGGCTCGCGCTGCCGACGCTGATCATCGCGCTGGCGCCGGCCGCGGTGCTCGGAGGCCTGCTGCTGACCGCACAGCGGCTGCGCGTCGAAGGTGTCTGGGAGACGTTGGAGGCGGCGGGCGCGCGACCCTGGCAACGCGCCTGGCCCTTGCTCGCGGTCGCGCTCAGCGTGGCCCTGCTGGTCGCGGCGCTCGGTCGCTGGGCGGAGCCGCGCGCGCTCGCGGCCAGCGAAGTGCGGCTCTGGCGCCAGGGTGCGCGCGCCTGGCTCCATCAGCTCTCCTCCGGTCGCTGGCATGAGCTCGGCGGACAGGCGCTCGCGCGGCGCGCGGCGGGCAGCGGGCAGACGGGCGCGCCCGCGCTTGCGCTGCGCGCGGTGGCGGTCAGCGAGCGTTGCGCCGACGCGCTGACGCTGCACGGACTGATCCTCGCCGGGGGCGAACCGCCCGCCGTGATTGTCGCGCGGCGGGCGTTGCTCGAGATCGAAGACACGGGCGCCCTGCGGCTGACCCTGCGCGATGGGGAAGTCGCGCGCGGCGCGAGCGCCGGGCTGACGGCCTGGCGCTGGGGCTTCGTCACGGCCCGCCAGCGGCTGGACCTGCGCGGCGGCCTGGCGCGGCACCTGGGTTGGCTGCAGCGCGATCGCGCTGACGGGGCAGCGGCCGCGCAGCGCGCCGGTCTCTGCCTGTTGCTCGGACTCGGCGCGACCCTGGTCGGCCTGCGCGCCCAGCGACCTGCGCCGGCCGCCGCGATCGCCCTGATCATGCTGGCCGGCGCCGAGCTGGGCGGGTTCGCTGTCGGACTGGCGCTCGTCGCCGCGAATGAGGCGCTGTGGCATGCGGGACGCTGGCGCAGGCGGCGGCGAGCCGGGCGGAGGTCGCCTCAGCGCCCGCGCCCGTCGCTGCCCAGCACCTGCTCGTAGACCGCGCGGATCGCCAGCGTCTGCTGCAGATAGGCCTCGAGCAGCTGGGCGCCAGCGCTGACCTCAGCTTGACGCCGGTAGCCCAGCCGCCGCGCCACCAGGTCGACCTCGGCGGCGCGCAAGGGAAGCTTCTCCGCGGAGCGTCCGTGCACGATACGCAGGCGCCCTTCGACGCGGCGCAAGAAGCGATAGCCCGCAATCAACTGCCCCACGACCGCCGGCGGCAAGAGGCGCTGCTGCTCGATCACCTGCAGCGCCTCGAGCGTCGAGGGCGTGCGCAGCGCCGCGAAGCGCGCGCCATGGCAGAGCTGCAGGTACTGGGCGACGAACTCGACGTCGAGTAGGCCGCCGCGGCCGAGCTTGAGGTTGTAGGCGGTCTCGTCCTCCTCCGCCAGCTCGTGCTCGATGCGAGCGCGCAGGCGCGCGATCTCGCCGCGCAGCAACGCCGGCGCGAGATCGCCCCGATACACGTAGTCCGCGATCCACCGCTCGACGGTTTCGCCCAGCGCTGCGTCGCCGGCCACCGCGCGCGCCTTGATCAGCACCTGGCGCTCCCAGAGCTGCGCTCGGCAGTGGTAGCTCTCGAACCCCGCCAACGAGGTCACCAGCGTGCCCTTGCTGCCCGAGGGGCGTAGCCGCGTATCCACCCGATAGAGGCTGCCGCGCACGAAGGCCGTCGTCAGCGCACGAATCAGGCGCTGCGCCACCCGGGCGAAGACCTCGGCGTTGTCGAGCGGCTTCAGCCCATCCGTCTGGCCCCCGCCCGAGTGAATGAAGATCAGGTCGAGGTCCGAGCCATAGCTCATCTCGCGGCCGCCGAGCTTGCCCAGCCCGATCACCACCAGCTCCCCGCGCAGCCCCGCAGCGTCGCGCGGCCAGCCATGCCTGCGCACCAGATCGGCGAGGACGAGTGGATAGAGTCGGCGCAGCACCAGCTCCGCGAGCTCACTCAGCTGAGACCAGACCTCCTCGGCGCTCAGATCGCCGGCGATGTCATGCAGGCCGATGCGCAGGAGCTCCTCGTCGCGCAGCCGCTCGAGCACGCCGAACTGCTCCTCGCCCTCGGCCGCGCCGGCGAGTCGTTGGTCGAGGTCGGCCTGCAGCGCCGACGGAGCGCGCGCGGCCTGGGCGCGGTCGGCCAGCAGGAGCTCGTCGAGGCGCTCGGGCTGACTAACGAACATCGCGGCCAGCAGATCGGAGGTGCCGAAGAGGTTGCAGAGCAAGCGCCGCACCTCGTTGCTCTCGGCCAGCATCAGCCACGGGCCCTGCAGCGGGCCAACCCTCACGGCGAAGTCGATCAGGTGGCCCAGCGCGGCGTCGGGATCGGGGGCCGCCGCCAGCTCGAGCAGCAAGGCCGCCGCAAGTTGCCGTAGCCGGGGCGGGGCGAGCTGGCCAAAGGGGCCCCACGGCTTCTGCTTGAGCAAATCGAGCTGCTCGGCGGCCCAGCGCCAGCGGCGAAAGCCCCGCCGCTGCAGCGCCTCGCCCACAGCCTCGCGCGGGCAACCGGGCTCGACGAGCGCCAACAGCTCATCGTCAGGAGCGCTGACCGTGCCGAGCGTGGCGTAAATCTCCGCCACGCGCGCGCGCCGGCGTTCGAGCTCCTCGGCGAAGCGCTGCGGCTCGTAGCCCAGATGGTGAATCATGTGCTCGCGCAGCGCGCCCTCCGCGGGGAGCAGGTGCGTCTGGCGGCCACCGTGGAGCTGCAGCCGGTGCTCGATGCGGCGATAGAGCGCATAGGCCTCGGCCAGCGCCGCCCGCTCGCCTTCGCTGATCAGCCCGACGAAGAGCAGCTTGTCGAGCGCTCGCAGGGTCGCGCGCTCGCGCAGCGCCGGTAGGCTACCTGCGTGGACCAGTTGCAGCGCCTGGACGAAGAACTCGACGTCGCGTATGCCGCCGCTGCCGACCTTGACGTTCCAGCCGCTGACGAGACCCTGGCCCGCCAGCTCGGCGCGAATGCGCCGCCTGAGCTGCTGGAGCTGCTCGATCACGTCGCTGCTCAGACTGCGCGGAAAGACGAAGGGCCGCATCAGCGCCAGCATCGCCTCGCCGAGCGCGGCGTCGCCCGCGGCGCAGCGCGCCTTGAGCCAGGCCAGGCGGTCGTAGGGCCCGCCCCAGGTCTCGTAGTAGCGCTCAGCGCTGCTCAGCGAGTTGCAGATCGGACCGCGGCTACCCTCCGGGCGCAGCCTCAGATCGACGCGAAAGGCCGGCCCTTCGTCGCCAGGATGCGAGAGCAGCGCGACGACCTCGCGGCATACCGCACTGAAGAACTCGTGCAACGCCGTCTCGCCCGCGAGGCCGTCGTCGCTGCCGTAGACGAAGATCAGGTCGATGTCGGAACAGAAATTGAGCTCCTGCGCCCCGTACTTGCCCATCGCCACGGCGGCGATTGGGCACGGCCGCGAGCCCTCGCCCTCGTGCAAGAGCGGCGGGCCGTGGCGCTGGCTCTGCACGGCGATCGCTGCCGCCAGCGCGGCCTCGACGCAGACGTCCGCGATGTTGGCCAGCTCGGTCCCGACCTGCTCGAGCGAGGCCAAGCCGAACTCGCAGGCGGCCAGCCGGACGTAGTGGTCGTTGCGGAAGGCGGCGATCGCGGCGGCCACGCGCTCAGGCTCATGCACGCCGGCGCCACTTTCGGCCTGAGAGGCCCACCCAACCACGCGCCGCAGCAGATCCTCGCGTAAACGCGCCAGCGGCCAGGGCTGGTAGAGGTCTTCCGCCAGCAAGAGCTCGAGGCGCTCGGGACGGCGCACCAAGAGGGCAGGAAGCTCGGGACCACTGCTGAGAATCGCCGCGAGCGCCTGCAACGCGGCTCCCGTGCTCGGCCAGGCAGCCCCCGCTGCCCCCACCTCGGCCAGCCGCCTGAGCTGCAGGAGCGACGCGCGCGCGGCCGGACCCCTGGCCAGTCGCGTGACGAGTGCTGTCAACGCGTTGGGAAGGTCGGCGAGCGAGAGAGGAAGCTGGCGCTCGAGCTGCGCAAGGACGCCGTCAAGCGCCGCGAGCGCAGCTTTGGTCTGCGCGTCGAGCTGACCTTCGGCGGTGTCCAAGGGCGTGATTGCAGCGCGCCGGCGAGGCCCCGTGGCCCCTTCAGCTCGCGCTGCTGGCCGAGCCGCCAGCGTCACCTGGTTTCGACCCCGGCCGCGCGGTCACCGCTGCGGCAGCCCGGCGCTTGGCGCCAGCCTTGCCCTTGCCTTTGACCTTAGGCTTAGCCTTCGCGGCAGGCTTGCCCTTGGGCGCGGGGCCCTTCGCGGGGGCCTTAGCCCCGCCCGCCGCCTTGCGCTTTCCCTTGGCGCTTCCCTTCGCGCCACCCGCGACGGCGGCAGCCGCCGCGCCGCGCCGCTTCAGCCTGTAGACCATGCTCGAGCGCGCGCCGCTGCCCGCCAACTCGCCGGCCTGCCGCAGCTCGCCCATCACGCGGTTATAGAGCCCGTCCGTGGGGATCGCGACCGCGCTGAGGATGCCGCTGCGATTGGCACCCGGATGGGCGCCGACATACTCGAGGATCGCCCGCTTCAAGACGGCGGCGTCAGCGGTGCTGAGCCGCTGCCGACGCCGCCTTTTTCCCGCCGGCGCGCTTTTCCCCGCCGGCGAAGCGCTGGCGGCCGCCGCTCGACGCGCGGGCTTCGTTGCCGCGACCCGCACCCGCTTGGCCAGCGGCAGCCGCTGGAGCTGCTCGAGCGTCCGCGCTGGATCCTGCGCCAGGCGCCTGGTCAGCAGCTCGATGGCCGCCGCGTCATCGAGCAGAAAACCCTGCATCGCCACGGGTTCGACCCGGGCGACGAACTGCTGAGCAAGCGTCCGCGCCAGCTTCGGGTCGCGCTGGGCCAGCCCCAGCACCTGCTGCGCCAAGTCCCCCGTAATCAGGAACTCAAGCATTCATCCCTCCCTCGACGGCTCCATGCGGGAACCACGCTGCGTTGGCAACATAACCGCCACGACCGCGAAAGCTCACGTTGGTGACGTTTGGCCGCTGAAATGTGCGGCATGCTACCAATCTGACTCGGAGACGGCAAGCGCGTTTGCGCCCGGACCGGCTTCTTGTCTACGCTCAAGCGAGACCATCCACCTGGAGCGAAGCCATGACAACTGGAGCAAGGCCATGACGACTGGAGCAAATGCCATGACGATGATCAACGCGTTCTTCGAGCAGAGCCTGCCGCAGGCGATGCAGCGCGACCCGCAGCGCGCGCGGGAGCTGAACGGGGTGTTCGTGATTCAGCTCAGTGGTGAGGGCGGGGGAAGCTGGACCATCGACGCCAAGGCCGATCCGCCGACCGTCGCCGCCGGCGTCAGCGCCACGGCGGACTGCAAGGTCGAGCTGACCGCTACCGACTTCCTCGCCATGCTGAAGGACCCGCAGCTTGGCATGCAGCTCTTCCTCGAGGGGCGTTTGGTCGTCCAGGGCGATCCGATGCTCGCCACGCGGCTGCAGGATCTGCTCTCCCTCGCCGGCTAAAGACACCCGAGGAGCTTGTAGGCCTAGTCACATTTGTTATTGATCATGCACCTCGTCGGCTATATCATAAGGCAATCGAGGTGTACGGATGATTACGTCTTCAAGAGCCATAGTTGCGTGCGCGATCAACGGGCTCCTCGTTGCGGCGCTGACCCTGGGGTCGGGCTGCAGCGCCGGCGACGAAGCTGTGCCAGCCAGCCAGCTCGGGGTGGCGGCGCGGGCGGCGACCAACGCGGCCAACAGCATGAACTCGATGAACGCGATGAACGCGATGAACGCGCTCAACGCGACAAATTCGATGAACTCGATGAATTCGATGAACGCGCTCAACGGGCTCAACTCGATGAACTCGATGAACGCGCTCAATTCGATGAACGCGCTCAATTCGATGAACGCGATGAACTCGATGAACTCGATCAACAGCGTGCTGACCGGGGCCGCGCTGGATGCGGGCGAGCTGCGGATTCCCTCGACCACGCTGACGGACTTCGGGCGCTACACGCTCGCGCAGACCGAGCTGCTCTGCCCGGCGACGCGGCTGCCGCACGTCTTCGACCAGGGGACGCCCGGGGACGCATCGGATGACCTCGCGGCGCACGTGACCGTGCCGCGCTGGTTGGTGCTGAAGGAAGCGGTCGAGCTGGTGCGCGAGGCCTGCGCCAATCCGGTGCCGGCGAGCTGCGGCAACGGCGTGGTTGACGGCGGCGAGGACTGCGACACAGGCATCGCGCTCGGCCAGCCGGGGGCGTGTCCGGCGGTGACGGTGGCGATCGACGAGGATCTCGACGGCGACGGCAGCTTCAACCCCGGCGGCGGCGTCGATCAGAGCGTGACCTACGAGGTGCTCTCCGCCATCGGCCTGGCCTGCGCCGACCGCGCCTATCGGCCCTTTCTCCTGCACCCCATCACCGGCCCCGAGGCCACCGCCAACCCCGAGACCTTCAGCACCTACTTTCGCTACCTGTGTCTGCAGAGCTGGGACGAGGCGCAAGGCAAGGCCGTCTACCGCTGCGGCAAGGGGATGCTCGCCGCTGGCCTCTCCGGCTACGCCGTGCGCGACGGCACGCTCTCGGCCCGCCCGATCTATCTCTCCGAGCTGAGCTGGGGCGGCAACGTCTGGAAGCGTCACTGGCAGTTCCGCGAGCATCACATCGGCTCGATCCCCGAGCCGATCGCCGCCGGTCAGCAGATCGGCTACGCGCTGGATGCCGCCTGGGGGCTCAATCCGCGCGAGACGCATGCGGGCGGCGCGAGCAAGGAGCCCGACTACCTGGCGGCGCTCGCGCTGAAGACGGCGACCAACCGCACGGGTGTGACCGTCAGCCCCTACAACCGCGCCAACGTCACTGGCGGACTGAGCTTCGAGAGTAGCGAGCTCAACCAATGCGAGCCCGGCTACCACACCTACCCCGACCTCGCCTCCACGGGCGCCGTCGAGCAGGGGATGCTGCTCAACCTGAGCGTCGCCGGCTGGTATCAGGACGGCTGCACCTGGGCGCGAGACTGGGGTCTGCCCACACTGCCCACCCAGCAGGCGGGGAGCTGCCAGGTCTTCGACATCGGGGCTGGTGCCCTGCAGACCCGCATGGGCCTCAACCTCGGCGACGCCAGCCCGCGCCGCTGCCCCAGCTTCGCCACCTGCGAGCCCGGGCAGAGCTGCTGCGTTGGCCGCTTCGCTATCGGCAGCGTCCATAGCTGTGCCGTCAAGTCCGATTCCACCGTCTGGTGTTGGGGCAATAACAGCTCCGGTCAACTGGGTCGTGCCCCGACGTCCGATGCTGCCGTGGTGGCGCAGCCAGTGCTCGAAGGGCCTGGGGGACCGCCGCTGGTCGGTGTGCTGGACGTCGAGGTGACGTGGGGTAGCACGTGCGCGCGACGCGCCGATGGTGACGTCTGGTGCTGGGGCGCTAGCTACGGGCAGACACTCCCCGACGGGAGCGTCCTGAACGGCGTGCCGGTCGCCATCGGGGCTGCTGGGAGCAGCGCCGCGGTCGAGGAGATGGGCTTGAGTTGGAGTAGCTCTCCATACCCAGACGCGAACTGCGCGCGCCGCACCGATGGGAGCCTATGGTGCTGGGAGAAGGGCAGCAATCCCGTCCCCGTCCTCGTCACTGCACTTGGCACGACAGTCGCCGAACTTGCGCGTGGAGGAACATCTACCTGCGTACGCCGCAAGGATGGCAGCGTTTGGTGTTGGGGGGCGAACGATGAGGGGCAGCTCGGTGATGGCACAACCATCGGGCGGCCCGACCCCGTCCCGGTGACCGCGCTGGGCACCGCGGCCACGAGAATTGCGGCCTCGGCCGATGGCACCTGGATATCTCGCTGCGCCAAGTTGGCGGATGCCACCCTTTGGTGCTGGGGGCGCAGTTTCCCGATTCACGACCATAAAGGACTCGCTACTTGGACTCACAGCCCAATTCAGATCACCGCGCTGGGTAACACGGTGGCCGACGTTGCCATGGGGAGCTCCCACCACTGTGCACTGAGGACCGATGGGAGCCTCTGGTGTTGGGGGAATGACGATGTCGGCCAGATGGGCGATGGTACGACTGGTAGCTCGACCGCCTGGGACGACCACGAGAACCCCGTTCAAGTCACCGCACTTGGAACAACGGTCGCGGAGGTCGTCGCCGGAGTCGACTCCACCTGCGTGAGGCGGATAGACGGGACGCTCTGGTGCTGGGGAGACAACGCCTCCGGTCACCTCGGCGACGGTACTGCCGTCAATTCGCCCATTCCGGTGCGGGTGGTGGGCCTGAGCTGCGATTGCGGCGACGGTGTGTGCAGTCGCGCCGAAACGGCAGAGAGTTGCGCCGTCGATTGCCGGCAGGCGAGCTGCGGCGATGGTCGGTGTGGCCCGACCGAGGACGAGGCGAGCTGCCCGAGCGATTGTCATCGCGCACGCTTCACCCAGGTCAGCGCGGCCACCACGCATAACTGCGCGCTGCGTGCGGACGGAGTCCTTCTTTGCTGGGGCGATAATGCCTATGGGCAGCTCGGTGATGGCACGACGGCGACGCGACTGATCCCCAGGGTGGTGACAGCGCTGGGCACCGCCGTGGTCGAGGTCGCCGCAGGGGATGGCCATACCTGCGCACGCAAGACCAACGGCAGCCTGTGGTGCTGGGGTAATGGCGCTTACGGGCAGCTCGGCGATGGCAGCACGCGTTCGACGCTCTTCCCGGCGGCCGTGGCGGCTCTTGGGACTGCGGTCGCGGACATAGCCGTGGGCTCCTACTGGAGCCAGTACGGCACCGGACACGATTGCGCGCGCCTGACTGACGGCACTCTTCGGTGTTGGGGGTGGAACACCCTCGGTCAGCTCGGTGACGGCACGACGCGATCGCGGCGAGGCCCCGTAGCGGTCGCGGCTCTTGGCACCACGGTTACTGAGGTGTCCGTCGGCTCCGATCACACCTGCGCTCGGCGTATCGACGGGAAGCGTATGGTGTTGGGGGGGGAATGGCGCCGGCACCATTGGCGACGGCACCACGCTGATGCGCCCCGCTCCGGTGCTCGTCTCCGCGCTCGGCACCTCGGTCGAAGGTCTGGCGCTCGGAAGTTCGCATTCTTGCGCCCGGCGCGTCGACGGCACCGTGTGGTGCTGGGGCTTGAATTTCTATGGTGAGCTTGGCGACGGCACGACAATGTTCAGCCCCACACCAATCCGGGCCACCGCGGTCGGGACCGACACTGCGGAGTTCGTGGCTGGGAGCTCCTCACACTCGTGTGCGCGGCGTACGGATGGAAGCCTCTGGTGTTGGGGCGCGCCCATTCCCATGGTGTGGACGGGCTGGTTCTGGGATCCGGCGTACTCCTGGACAGAGCCGCGGAGGATTGCGGGACTCGGCACGCAGGTCGCTGAGGTCGCGCTTGCCTCGAAGCACGCCTGTGGACGTTTTGACGATGGCCGGCTGTGGTGCTGGGGGGGGAACGATTCCTTTCAGCTCGGTCATACCCGCGGCAGCGACCTGACCGGCGACATGGCGCTGGATATCTGCGGCGACGGGAGTTGCTCGCCCCTGGAGCGCCGAGATGGCGGTTGCCCGGGCGACTGCGCGACGACCTGCGGCAACTGCGTCTGTGATGGCGTGCTCGAAGATGCAGCCAGCTGTCCTGCGGACTGCGCGCCCGGGGGCCTGTGCACGCCGAGCCAATGCGGCAATGCGCGCTGCGAGGCGGATGAGACCTGCGCGCTCTGTCCGGGGGACTGCGGCGCTTGCTACACGACCTGCGGCAAGCACGGCTGCGAGCCGGGCGAGACGTGTACGAGCTGCCCTGACGACTGCGGCGCGTGTGCGGCGCCGGCCTGCGGCAATGCGAGCTGCGATGCGGGCGAGAGCTGCGGCTCGTGTCCGAGCGACTGCGGGGCGTGCGGGGGCACGGCCTGGGGCGCACCCTCCGCCGCGCTGAGCGCGAGCTTGCAGGCGGTGACCTTCCCGGGGGACACGACGGTGGGCTACGCGGCGGGCACGAACGGCACGCTGCTCAAGAGCAGCGACGGCGGAGCGGGCTGGACGGCGCTGAGCGCGGGGACGGCGGCGACGCTGCGGGCGCTGGCTTTCGTCGATGCCCAGACGGGCCTCGCCGCGGGTGACGGCGGCGTGCTGCTCAAGACGACCAACGGCGGCCTGGCGTGGACGGCGCAGAGCTCGGGCACAACGGCGACGCTGCGGGCCCTCGCCCTGCTCGATGCGCAGACGGGCTTCGCGGCCGGCGATGGCGGCGTGCTGCTCAAGACCACCAACGGTGGCACGAGCTGGAGCGCGCTGACCTCGGGCACGGCGGCGGCGCTGCACGCGCTGCGCTTCGTCGACGCGCAGACGGGCTTCGCGGCCGGGGACGGCGGCGTGCTGCTCAAGACCACCAACGCTGGCACGAGCTGGAGCCCGCTCAGTTCGGGCACACCGGCGACGCTGCGGGCGCTGGCCTTCATCGGCCCGCAGACGGGCTTCGCCGCCGGTGACAACGGCACCATCGTCAAGACGATCAACGGCGGCAGCAGCTGGAGCACGCTGACCACCGCGGTCTACGGGACGCTGTACGCGCTGAGCTTCCCCCTCGGTGCGCTGCAGGGCACGGCGGTGGGCGAGGGGGGCCTGGTGCTGCGCACGACGGATGGCGGCACGACATGGACGCAGGAGAGCTCAGGCAGCAGCGAGACGCTGCTGGCCGTGACCCTGCCGGCGGACTGGACGATGGGCGTGGCGGTGGGCGCCAACGGCGCCGTCGTACGGCGCATCCCGCCCTGGGAGCCGTCGATCCTCTACGACACGGAGGTCGCGAGCCTGGCGCCGCCGACGGTGTTGCCGAGCACCGACCTCAGTAAGCGCGTGGCCTTCGCCGGCAATAACAGCGGCTGGCTCTATGCGCTCAGCCCGACGGCGCGCGTGCCGCGCTACAGCCCGGCACGGCTGGCCGATGCGGTGCAAGGCCGCAGCCCGGTGGGTAAGCTACCGGGCGACAGCTTCAACACGCTCTATGCCGCGACGGCCTCAGGCCTGGGCTATGCGATCAACGCCGACACGGGCGCGCTGCGCTTCACGACCGATGCCGACAGCGGCCTCGCCGGCGACCAGCCGCTGGGCGCGGCGCTCGTCGCAGCGCCCGTGGTCTCGCCCACGCGCAACCTGGCGTTCTTCGCGACGCGCAACCTCAGCGGCGCGCAGAATCGCATCTTCGCCTTCGACGCCAAGACGGGCGTGTGTCGCTGGGTGCTCAACGGGAGCTGCGCCGGCGCCACCGGCGCCCTCAATGTGGGCCAGATCAGCGGCAGCCCGATTCACGACGCGACGGCCCGCAAGCTCTTTGCGACGAGCACGAGCCTCAGCGGCGGCAGCACGCTCTGGGCCGTCGATGCGGGGGATGCGACGCCGGGCAACGTGAGCTGGAGCCGTAATCTCGGCGACAGCGACGCCTCGCCGAGCTTCGCCGAGACCACGCGCACCAGCCTCTACGTCGGCACCAACGCCGGTCGCCTGCACCGCGTCCGCACGGCAGACGGCGTGAGCTGCTGGAGCACGCAGGGTAACGGTTGCACCAGCTTCAAGGGAAACGAGCGGGCCTTCTGCACCGCCACCGACGCGCTCGGCACGAGTTGCGCGGCCGGCAGCGCCATCGCCTCGGGCGTGGTCGTGCTCTGGAGCGGGAGCCACCTCGGTCGCCTGCTCTTCGCCACGGCGGATGGCCACCTGCGCCTGCTCAACGCCGACGGCTCGCTGGTCTGGAAGACCGCCAGCCCGATCCCCGGGGCGAGCCTGCCGCTGGCCATCCCCGAGCGCGACAGCCTCTTCGTCGGCGCGAGCGACGGCAAGCTCCGCGAGCTCAGCCTCACCACCGGCGCCCTGCTCAACACCCAGACCGTCGGCAGCGGCAGCGCCGCCGTCGGCAGCCCCACCTACGATACCCGCGCCCTGATGCTCTACGTCGGCACCAGCACCGGCACCCTCTTTAGGTACAACCTCGCGCCCTAGCGGCGACCGACGAAGCGTCAGCGCGCATTAGCCATGGTGTCGGCGGCGACCTGACGCGGCGCCCGCGCGTGGTCTGCGCAGAGAGCTTAACCGGAGGTCCTTGACGATCAGAAAGCGGCGTCGCAGAAGCCCACGGACTCCGATCCGCTGCCAAACTGCGCGTTGTTCTCGAAGTGGAAGTACCAGCGGTTGCGCCCCGGCGAAACCGTGAAGCTGCACAGATCACCGAGGTCGGTGAAGGCCGCGATGGTCTGCGTCTGGCCGTCGCTGATCCGGGTGCGCACGATGCTCTGCGTGGCGTCGTCGCGATAGGCAATCCACCATTGCCCAGCGATCTGCTCGGCGACGCCGTGGGCAATACCGTCTTCGCAGGTCCGGGCCCGGCGCGAAGGCGCCGCGCCGAGGTCTTCGACAAAACCGCTCGCTGCAGCGATCCGGAAGACCCGCCCGTTGGCTACGATCAGCGCGCCGCCACGAGCGGCATGCACCGAGCTGGGGGGGGTGCCGCCGGGGATGGGCGTGCTGAGCGCCGTTCGGCCCACAATCCCCCCCGAGGCGTCGAGCTCCACCAAGGCGTTGAAGGGCCCGTATTGGTAGGGCACTACGCCGGCGCCAGAATCCAGCACATAGACCCTGCCGCTCTCGAGGTCGCCGAAGATCGTATCGAAGTTCGCGCTCAGCCCCACCGGCGTCTGCACGAGCTCGAGATCAAGGACGGCGGTCTGCCCGTCGCCGCCGACGAAGAGGCGCGAGCCCGACACGGCGATGCCGCCACGATCGTCGCCGGTGATGCTGTTGTGGTCCACGATCGTGCAGTTGGCGCTCGAGAGGCTCGTGATGGCGAAGGCCTTGGGCTGCTCGCGGGCCTCCAGCGCAAATGGGGCGGCACCGGTACACCCATCGCCGTCCCGCACGCAGACGGCGAGGCGATTACGCCCCTCGCTCAGGCTGGCGGCGGCAAGTTGCAGCGAGGTCGTACCGCCAAAGTGAGTCGTTCCCTGCGCGATCACGCTGCCAGTGGCGCACGACCCGGTCCCCAGGCGAACGCTGAAGTAGAGGCCCTGCTCCGCCTCGAAGCTGAGCGTGGTCTTCGCCGGTGCGCCGCCCGCGCCGTCGACGCTGACGATAGGGTCGCTGAGCAAGACGTTGGAGATCACAGGCGCGCGGGAAACCCCGATCTTGAGCGTGGTACGCCCCACGGCGCTGACGTTGCCCGCCCGGTCGATGGCCGCGTAGGAGACCTCGGTGTTCTCGGTCAGCACGACGGGCGCCGCGTCGTCATAGCGCGTGCCCTGGAGTACGGCGCCATCGCCATCGATGGTCACGGCGTCGCCCGTGGCGTAGGCGATCGTCGTGCATTCGTCACAGTGGAAGCGCAAGACATGCGCCCCGCAGTAGGCACCCGTGCGGAGGGTCGGCGTGACCGTTGGGGCTTGGTTGTCGACGCGGAGCGCCACCGCGGTGCGTGCCGCCGCGCCGCCACTGGTCCGTAGACAAACCTGGACGGTGTAGATCCGCTCGGCAGCGAGCGCACCCTCGGCCCGCAGCGGCACCTCGACCTCGGTGTTGGCCTTCACCGCGAGGCTCTCCACCAGCGTGATACCGGTGGCGCAGTTATCCCCCAGCGCCACCCGCACGTCGCCCTCGGCGTTCGAGGTGATGAACAAGGTCTCCTGGCGATAGCTCCCGCTGGCTGAAACGACACCGCGCGCGGCGCGCGCGACAATCAGGGGCCCGAGCTTGACCACCGGGGCCGGGGAGCGCGGGGTCGAATCCCGCACGTCGACACCGCACGCCAACGTGGTCAGCAGGGCCAGCGCCACTGCCGAATACCTGCCATCAAGCCGGCGAATCATCTCTTGCCTCCGACGAAGAAGAAGAGCGGCAAGGCGATGATCGCGTGGCCGCCGCGAGACCACCCTGCGGCACCGACGAAACCGAGTCTCGTCCGCTCAGAAGAGCACGATCAGCCCAAGGGACGCGCCCTGGGCCAGCGTGTTGCCCCAGGTCAGCCAGCTCGTCCGCGCCGAGTTGCTGGCGGTGCGGGTCACGGTTCGCACGCCGCCCTCACTGTTTTCTACGGTGGTGCTCGAGGAGGAGCTGGTCCAAGTCAGGAACGAGACCGAGAGCTCATACTCAGCGAAGAGCGCGAAGTTCGGATGAAGCCGCCACTCCGCGCCACCCATGCCGCGTGCGCCGAGGGCGATGATCGTGTCCCGTGAGCGAAAGCGGGTGATCTGGTCGACGACCGAGACCTCATCGTCGCGCGTCTGGCGCGAGTGCGTGGAGTCGAGAAAGAGCCCCGCACCGAGATAGGGCGCGACCGCCTTCGGGCTGAGCCGCCAGAGCAGGTCGCCGCGCCCATTGAAGCCCAGGCCGCTAGCACCGTTACCAACGGTGTAGGTCGCCAGCTTCTCTCCGGCCGTTTCCCGCGTCTGCTCTTGGATGAAGAGCGGGCTGCTGTTGCGCCAGAGCGTGACGCCGAGGCGCAGCATCAGGTCGGGCTTGAAGGCGTAGTAGCCGGCCGCGCCCATGCCCCCATAGGTGGTGAGAAAGCTACCGTTCTGGAAAATGTTGTTGAGACTGAGCAGGAAGCCCCAGTTGGAGTTCCAACCCTGATCCAGCGGCAAGGGCGGGACCCGCGGCGCTGGCGGGGCCGCCACGGCTCCGCTTGCGGCTACCGGCGGGGTCGAGGCTGGCAGCTCGCTCGAGCGGTCGGTGCTCGCCGACGGTGCGACTGCGGCAGGTCGCTCGGCGGGCTGCGCGGCGGCTGGCGGCGCTGCCATGAGCGCCGAGGTGGCGACCAGCAGCGCGAGATTGACTACGTTACGCATGATTCATGCTCTCCACGTGCTCGCGTTGCCAGTCCGCTAGTTGACCTTGCGCGCGACGATCGTCGTGTCGACGGTAGCGGCGCCGCGGATTCTGATCGCCCCGAGACCTGTGCAGGTGGAGGCCCCGACCACGCGGATCTCGATGCCCGCGAACTGCACCGAAAGATTGTCACCCGGATCGTCGGCGCTCGGCGCCGCTGGATCGATCTCGTAGCCCACAGTGAGCACCGTGTCGCTCTCCGAGAGCGCGACGGTGACAGGGGTCTGCGGGTGGGGCGCAGCAGAGGTCCCGTCGTTGTCAGTGTCGACGGGTGGCGGGGTGACATTGCGCCAGGCGTGACCTTCAGGCTCGCTGCAGACCTCCACCGGATAGGGGAAGGTGACAATGAGCTTCTGCTGGGTGCCGCCGTCCTCGTTGCTCGCCCTGAGCGCTGCCGGTGTCTCGGCCGGGGGGCCCATGAATATTACTGCCGTCGGGAAATCGTCGCCGGCGCGCACATCCTGGATGGTCGCGGGTTCGAGATACTCGCCCGCCGCGTTGCGCGCCGCGATCACCGAGATATCGTAGACGGCGCCGAAGACGAGCTGGTCCTTGGGAAGCACGGCGAGACCGTTGGCGATGGTCGCGACGATCGTGCGCGGCAGGAACCCGAGCGCACCGGGCAGCGGCGAGGTTCCGGGCCGGACGATGGCGTTGATCGCCTGGTTGACGTCGATCTGCGCCACGACCTGTCCTGCGGCCACAGGGTCGCCATCGACGCCCTCGTAGGCCCGCACCGTGATGTCGTGATCGACGCTGCGCACCGGGAAGAGCACCGCGGTGAAGGTCTGGTAGGAAAGGGAGGGCGTGGAGCTCGTAAGCATGCTGCCCCCCGAGAAGTACTGCGTCGCGACGAAAGGCAGGTATCCCGGTGATTGGATGAAGACCGGGAAGGTACCCTGCGGGATCTGCGGCAAGACATAGACGTTGTCGGTCCGCGTCGCTGTCAGCACCGTGGGCCCGACCTGCAAGGTGACGGTGGCGTCGACCACGCCAGCGCCCGTCTGGCCGTCGAAGACCAGCAGCGTCAGGTTATTCGAGCCATTCCAAAATTGCGGTCGAGCGCCGAGGTCGACGTCGGTTTCGCAGCCCACCAGCGCGACCGCCATGACGAACGCCATGGCCTTGAACGAGCGGTTCATGTTGGACCGATCTCCTCTTCAGAGGCTGATTTCCAGAAACCCTGCTGACAATTGCGCCGTGGAGTTAACATGCGGCGCAGGCAGTGGTCAATTTCGGCGTTGCGTCTCAGCTCACGCCGCCTCGGCCCTGTTGAGCGCGCGATCGCCTGGATTCTGCGGAGGGCTTCGCCTTGACAGCACGGGGCCTCGTCGCCCACCATGCCGCCGTGGCCAGCGACGACCTCCAGGGCCTGCTCTTCGCCCTCGTCGAGCAGGCGCGTGCCGCGGCAATTCGCATGGCCGGCGATCCCGATCGTGAGACCAGCTGTCACTTCTGCGCGGGCGAGGTGCCGCTCTGGGAGAGCCTGCTGGTGATGCAGCTCGCGGGTGTGCCGGCTCACGTCGAATGCCCGCCCGAAACGCTGCGCGCCAAGTTGAGCCAGGTCGCGCCCCTGCCGCAGTTCGCCTACGCGGAATTCTCGAGCGCGGTGGACGGGCGCCTCAAGGGCGACCGACCGACGGCACGCGTCGGCGTGATCGAGCGCGCTCGCTAGGGCTTTGAGGGGGCGGCGTGGGCTCGGCGGCGAATCCTTCACTTAATTCACTCAAGGCGCCCTCCGCATCAGCGGTTGGCTTGGCTTCCGAGGGGGTTGGCTCGGCTTCCGAGGGGGTTGGCTCGGCTTCCGAGGGCCTCGAGCGCCGCTACGCCGAGGCCTGCCAACGCCTGACAAGGCACGGGCAGGCCCACGTTCTTGGCTTCTGGGCGGCGCTGACCACGGCGGGTCGCCTGCGTCTCCTCGCGGACCTCGACCTGGTCGATCTCGAGGCCCTGACGCAGGCATGGCCCGCGGCGGGGCCGCATCCCGGTCTCGGCGGGGGCGTTGAGCCGCTGCGGGAGGCCGTACCCCTGCCCGACCCCGGCGAGGCGCAGGCGCGGGCGGCGGGCGAGCAGGCGTTGCGCGACGGACGCGTGGCGGCACTGCTGGTCGCCGGGGGCCAAGGCACGCGTCTCGGCTACGACGGACCGAAGGGCGCCTTCGCGCTCGGGCCGGTCAGCGGCCGCAGCCTCTTCGCGATGCACGCCGAGCGGCTGGTCGCGCTCGGCCGGCGCTTCGGGCGGGTGCCCTTCCTCTACGTGATGGCCAGCCCGGAGAACGTGGCGGTGACCCGCGCGTTCTTCTTGGCGCACGAGTGCTTCGGCCTGCCGCCGGATCGGGTCCAGATCTTTCCGCAGGGCGTCCTGCCGGCGGTCGACGCCGACGGTCGCCTGCTGCTCGCCGCGCCAGATCGCCTCGTCCTTGCGCCTAACGGCAACGGTGGTCTCTTCGCCGCGATGGAGCAGCACGGCGTGTTCGCGCAGATGCGTGAACATGGGGTCGACGCGATCAGCTACTTCCACGTCGACAACGCGCTGGCCGCGAGCTGCGATGCGCGCTTCGTCGGCCACCACCTCCTTGCGGAGAGCGAGTTCTCCTGCAAGTCGGTGCGCCGCAGCGAGCCGCTCGAGGCAGTCGGCTGCTTCGCCCGCCGCGCGGATCGCCTCTGCATCGTCGAGTACACCGAGCTCCCGGCGCGTCTGGCGAGCGCGCGCGACGCCGCGGGTGAGTTGCTCTTCGGCCACGGCAATCCGGGCTTGTTCGTCTGGAGCCGCGGCTTCGCCGAGCGCCAGGCCGCGCGCCGCGACCTTCCCGTGCACCGAGCGCATAAGCGGATTGCACACCTCGACACCAGCGGCCGGCTGATCTCCCCGCCGACGCCCAATGCCTTCAAGCTGGAGACCTTCGCCCTCGACACGCTACCCGCGGCCGACCGCGCGATCGTGGTCGCTTGCACGCGCGACGAGGAGTTCGCGCCGGTCAAGCAGGCGAGCGGCGTCGATAGTCCCGAGAGCGCCCGCGCGCTGCTCGGCGCGCTGCACCGCGGCTGGATCGAGCGAGCGGGGGGCGTGGTCGCGCCCGGCGCCCGCGTCGAGATCAGCCCGCTCTACGCGCTCGATGCCGCCGAGCTAGCGTCCCGCTTGCCGCGAGCCTTTCTCGCGCAGACCGACACCTACCTCCACGAATGACGCGCACGCCGACCGCTCGTACCTCCGCAGCGGAGAGCGGCCGCTACCTCGCGCGGCAGGCGCAGCTCTGCCTCGATACCGTGCGCGAGCTGCTGGCGTTATGTCTCGGTCAGCGTCGACCGGCGGACCGCCTGCTGACAGCCTATTTCCGCGCCCATCACGAGCTGGGCGGCCGCGACCGCAGGCTGATCAGCGAGACCAGCTTCGCCGTGCTGCGCTGGTGGGGGTGGCTGCGCGAGCTGCAGCCGAGCCCCGACGCCCTGCCGCCAGCCCTGCTCGTTGCAGCGACCTTGCTCGAGGGGCTGCCCTTTCCGGCGGCCGGCGCGCACTGGCTGCCTGGCAGTGGCCTCAGCGCGGCCGACGTGGCCCGCGTTGCCGCACAACGCGAGGTCGAGACGCGCTGGCGCACCCTTGTGCCGCTCCTCGGCCTGCCGCGCGTCGAGCCGGTCCTGGCAGCGCTCTCGCCGGCCTGGTTCAACGCGGAAGTGGCCGCCTGCCCGCGCCCCCTTCCCGAGCTGCAAGGCTGGCTGCAGCGCCGCCCACCGATCTGGCTGCGCGCACAGTGCGAAAACGGGGCTGCGCTCGTGCGCGAGCTCGAGGCGGCTGAGCTCTCCGTGCATCGGCATGCGTGGCTGGCGCAGGCGCTTTCGCTGGGCCAGCCACGCCGCGATCTACGGCCCCTGCCAGCGTTCCGCGCGGGCCGCATCGAGGTCCAGGACCTCGCCTCGCAGGCGATCGGCCACGTCTGCGCGCCGCGGCCGGGACAACGTTGGTGGGATGCCTGCGCGGGTGGCGGGGGCAAGACGCTGCACTTGGCCGCGCTGATGGCTGGCAAGGGAAGTGTCTTGGCTACCGACGTGCGCGGCGCCAAGCTCGAGGAGCTGCGCCGGCGGGCGCGTCGCGCCGGGCTCAGCAATATTCGGACGGCGGCCTGGTCGGGGCAGGCGCCGGATCCACGCAAGGCGCTCTTCGATGGCGTGCTGGTCGATGCACCGTGCAGCGGCAGCGGCACCTGGCGGCGCAACCCCGATGCGCGCTGGCGCGTGCAGCCGGAGGACCTCTCTGAGCTCGTGGCCCTGCAAGCGCGTTTGCTCAGCGCAGCGGCATGCGGCGTCGGGCCTGCGGGGGTCTTGGTCTACGCCACCTGTTCGCTCTTCGCGCGCGAGAACGAGCGCCTGGTGGCCGACTTCCTCGCGCAGCACGACGAATTCGTGCTCGACGAGTTCGCGCATCCGCTGACGGGGGCGCCCGGCTGCAGCGGCATGCTCCAGCTTTGGCCGTGGGAGGGAGACTGCGACGCGATGTTCGTCGCTCGAATGCGCCGTCGAAAGACCCTCGCCGCGCCACCCGCGCTGGGGGCTTGAGCCGTCGCTGCGCGGCCCACTCAGGCAGCGCAGTGCAGTTGCAGTGCGGCGCAGTGTGTGTGCATCCAAGGGCAGCGCAAGCCGGCGCCGAGGCCAGGGCCTCCGGAGAAGGGCCCGCTGGCAATCCGACAAGCCACGCTAACGGTCCATTGAGTTATGGCCCTGCGCTTGAGACTGCCCAAGCGGGACTGCCCAAGCGGGACTGCCCAAGCGGGACTGCCCAAGCGCGGGGCCCAGGCGGGGGATCTACGTCGGGCCCGGTTTCCGCAGCAGCCGCCGATCGCGGCGACGGCGACGGCGCTCGGCCTCACGCGCCTTGCGGCGCTTGCGCACACTCGGCTTCTCGTAATGCCGCCGACGCTTGACCTCGCGGGTAATGCCCTCGGTGTCGATCTTTCGCTTGAGGCGTCGGATCGCGCGCTCGAGACCACGGTCGTCTACGACCACCTCGAGGGGACGCCCTTCGACAGTATGCGAGGCGCTCGTGGCGCGCGGCTCAGGGGCCGGCGCCGGCACTGGCGCTGACACGAGCGCCGGGGGCTGCTTTTCGATCGTCGGTTCTTCCTGCATGGACCCTTCCCACCGCACCCTCCGAAGAGGATCGAAATCAGCGCTTGCTGAACTGGTAGCGCTTGCGAGCGCCCGGCTGACCGTATTTCTTGCGCTCCTTGGCGCGAGCGTCTCGCGTCAGCAGGCCCGCCTTCTTCAGCTCGCCGCGCGTCTCGGCGTTGAACTCGAGCAGCGCGCGACTGATGCCGTGCCGCACGGCGCCCGCCTGCCCGTTCTCACCGCCGCCACAGACATTGACCGTGACATCGAACTTGCCTTCGGTCTCGGTCAGCTGCAGCGGCTGCAGCAGCGCTGCTCGGCCCGCGAAGCGCGGGAAATACTCCTCGACCGGGCGGCCGTTGACGACGATCTGACCGGCTCCGGGCCGCAACCACACGCGCGCGACCGCCGTCTTCCGCCGACCCGTGCCGTAGTACCGTTCCGTCTGTGACATCAATGGATCTCCACTGCCTTGGGCTGCTGCGCCGCATGCGGGTGGTTCGCGCCCGCGTAAATCTTGAGTTTCCGCAGAAGCTGCCGTCCGAGGGTGTTTTTCGGCAGCATGCCGCGCACCGCCAGGCGCAGGACCTCACCGGGCTTGCGCGCCAGCATCTCGGCGGCGCTCAAGCTGCTCATCCCGCCCGGATGCTGGCTGTGACGGTAGTAGCGCTTGCTGCTCAGCTTGTCCCCGGTCAGGTGGATCTTCTCGGCGTTGACGGCGACGACGAAGTCGCCTGTGTCGACATGCGGCGTGAACTGGGCCTTATGCTTGCCGCGCAGGATCCGGGCGATCTCCGAAGCCACACGGCCCAGGGTGCGTCCCTCAAGATCGACGAGCAGCCATTGCACCGGCACCTCGTTCGGGTGCGCGCTATAGGTCTTTCGAAGCATCGCGTTCATCGTGCATTTCTCGCAGTGAGATCCAACCCAGTGACCTCTAACTAAATCACCTAGCGCACCACCCGGCCGCACCACCCGGCCGCACCGTCCGGCCGCACCGTCCAGCCGCACCGTCCAGCCGCACCGTCCAGCCGCACCGTCCAGCCGCACCGTCCAGCCGCACCGTCCAGCCGCACCGTCTAGCCAGAACACCCCACCACACCAGCTCGCCGGACCGCCACAGGACAGGCCTGGCCGGCATCGCGCTGCGGCCTGGGGCAGCGTATCCCACGGGATCCGACGCCGACGCTAGCGCGCGGCGCAGGGCCCCACGCGGCGGCAGGACGTGTAGCCCGGTCACGCCTGAGTGTCAAGCAAGGCGGATCACGCGCTGGGGCGCTACCACGGGCCTGGCGCTTAATGCGCACCGGACCGGCGTTTTTTGCACGGCAGTCGAGGCCGCGCTAGCCTGCTTGCGGCGCGTGTCCGCTCTTGGGGGGCAGGCACCGGGCCGATCCATGATCCGATCCGTGCGCGAGGAGCGTGCCGTGCGCCTCTTGGGGAAGTACGAGCTGGTGCACGGTCCCGCGCTCGGGGCCTCGCCGGAGGCCTCTGCGCGCGTCGCGGATTCGTACGCCCCAGGCCCGGCAGGCACCTCGGCGCTGGCGGAGCGTCTGCTCGCGCGCGAAGGCAGTGGCCTGAGCAGCGCCGAACCCCTGCGAAGGTTGGAGCGGCTGCGGCCCGAGTTCACCCAGCTCGCCGGCGTCAGGGCAGCCTTCGTCGGCGCAGCCCGGCGCGGGGCGCGCCTGGAACATCCGCAGCTCCTCTCGGTGATCGAGGTTATTGAGAGCTCCGACGAGTGCATCGTCGCGCTCGAACACCTACCTGGCCACGACCTCGACGCCGTGCTGGCCGCCGCACAGGCCAGCGGTAGAGGGCCAACGGCGGGCCTCGCCGTCTATGTCGTGGCCTGCCTTTGTCGGGCCGTGCAGCAGTGGCAGAGCACCGTGTCAGGTGACGCGTCATCGCAGGCGCATGGTGGCGTGGAGCCGACAAACGTGCGGCTGGGTGCGGGTGGTGAGGTCAAGCTCAGCGGCGCCTGGCTTGCGGCGGCGGCAGCGACCGCGACCTTGGCCGGCGGGCTCAGCAGCGCTCCGGCCTATGCGTCACCGGAGCAAGCGCGGGGCGAGCCCCTCGACGGCCGCAGCGACGTCTTCTCCTTGGGCGTGCTGCTCTACGAGCTGCTTGCGGGGCGGCCGCTCTTCCTGCGCGCGACGGAGGCCGCCACCCGCGAGGCGCTGCTGAGCGAGCCGGTCGCGCCGCTCGGCGGGGACTCTGACGGGATCCCTCCGGTGCTGGGGACCGTCGCCATGAGGGCGCTGGAGCGGAGCGTCGAGCAACGCTACGGCAGCGCGCAAGAACTGGAGCACGCGCTCGACCAAGTGACGCGCGCGCAGCATTGGTCAGAGGGGGCGCCGGCGCTGGCGCGCTGGCTGGCAGAGGTGATCCCCTGCGCGGAGGGTGCGACGTCCGCCCCAGGGGCTGCGGCGGAGCCGCTCGGCCGGGGGAGCACGGCGCCGTGGGCGCTGCGGCCGCTCGACGTTGAGGCCGAGGCGGATCGCGCGCACGAGCCCTACGACGCGCACGAGCCCTACGACGCGCACGAGCCCTACGACGCGCACGAGCCCTACGACGCGGAGGCCGCGGAGTCCTTCCTCGACGAGGTTCCGACGGTCGAAGCCGCCCGCGAGGTGATGGCAGGCCTGGTGCGGGCCTCCGCGCAGGACGAGGCCCCGCAGGACGAGGCCCCGCGGCACGACCCCCCGCGGGATGGGGCCGTCGCGACCGCCCACCGGGCGGCGCGGTCCCTCGGCGCCGATGCGGCACCTGCGAGCGCCTCGGGTTCCACCGAACGCGACGAGTATGAGGACTTCCTCGAGGCCCTCTCCGACACGGCGCCGCGCGTGGTCGTGGCGCCGCGTCCGGCCACGCCGAGCGCCCTTCCGCCGCCGGCCAACGAGCGTGGCGCGCCCATGCCGGCCCCGCCCGCGGCGGTAAGCGAGGAGGCCCCCCTGCCGGCGCGCGCTCAGCGGCGGGGCGCCGCGCAGCGGACGACGACCACCGACCTGCTACCGCGTGCCCGCTCGGCCTGGGCGCCGCTGGCCTGGTCTGCCGGGGTGCTCCTCGTCGTCGCGCTCGCCGCCGTCGGCTGGCGTGCTTGGCGCAATGGTGCGCGCGATGGTGAGCGAAATAGTGGGCGCGATGGCCTCGCCACCGTGATCGAGCTGCGCACCGAGCCGGTGGCGGCGCGGGTCTATCGCGAGGGCCAACAGCCACTCGGCGAGACACCGCTGGTCCTCAGCGACGTCGCCGCCGGTGAAGACCACACGCTGGTCTTCACCGCCGAGGGCTATCGCGCCGCCACGCGCGTAGTGCGCTTGCGTCGCGGTGAGCGGCTACGCCTGCTCGTCACCCTCGATCCCCTACGCGTCGCGGAGCGCTTCTCGCTCGCGGTCGCGACGCGTCCAGCGGGTGCTGCCCTCTTCGTCAACGGAACACGCCGCGGAACGACGCCGCTGCGCCTGGACGACCTCCGGCGCGGGGAAGCGCACACGCTGCGCCTGCGCCACGACGGCTACCTCGACGCCCTGCGCACCATCGACGATCACGAGGCGGCGAGCCTCGCCGGCATGCTCGAGGTCGAGCTCCAGCCGCTGCCAGCGCCACCGGCGCGACCGCGAGGCCGTCGCGCTGCCCCGCGCCGCGCGCGTCCTGCGGTCGAGATCCCCCGCGGCCGCGTCGAGGGCGAGCTCCGGCGCCGCTGACCTTCGCGGTGGCTGCTCGCGCTCACTCGCTGCTCACCAAGGGCCCAAAGGCCCACAGTGAGAGCACGACGAAGATGGCGTCGAAGGCGAGCATCAGCTTGATCCAGAGCAGGGCCGCCGGCAGCTCGGCCGGGCTCACGATCAGGGCCGCGGTGCCCTTGGCCCCGGCGATGATCACGGGCAGGACGATCGGGAAGGTCAGCACGCTGAGCAGCACCTCTCGGCTGTTGGAGCGCATCAGCCCGGCGGCGAAGAGCGAGCCGACCGCGGCGAAGCCGACGGTTCCGAGCAGCAGCAGGGCGACGAGCAGGCCTGGCGCGGCGATCTCGATCTCGAAGAGCACGATCAGCAGCGGGAGGAGCGCGGCCTCGGTGATCAGCATGAAGACGGTGATGCCCAAGAGCTTGGCCAGGTAGATTGCCGCGCGGCTCGCGGGGCTCAGCAGCAGCGCCGTGATCGTCTCGGCCTCGCGCTCACGCTCGAAGTAGCGCCCGAGCGCCAGGGTGCCCGCGAACGCGACCGCGACCCACAAGATCCCAGCAGCGACGCCAGTCATCGGCTCACCCTGCTCGATGAAGGCGAAGGAGAAGATCATCACCAGCAGCGCGGCGAAGAGCGTCATCGTGTAGACGATCTCGCGCGATCGCCACTCCTGGCGCAGGTCCTTGAGCAGGATTTGCAGGGTGTGCCCGGCGAGCAAGCGCAGCTCACCCTGCGGCGGCGCAGGCTCGGCGCTGCCCTGCCCGGGCGCCTGCGCTGCCAGGCGTGGCGCCTCGGCCGCCCGTGAAGGGTGGCGGGCGTTGGGCTCGTTAGCCCTCAGACCCATGGGGCGTCCATTCCTTCCCCCTGTCGTCCGGCGCTCGCTGAATCGTCCCCCGAGGCCTCGGTCGCCGCGGGCAGTGGCCCGCCCCCGAGCGCCTCGCCCACCGCCTCGTGGTAGCAGTCGAGCAGCGCGCTCCCCGCGAGGTTGGTGCCGCTGCGTCGCGCCACGACGCGTCCCCGCTTGAGCACCCAGAGTTGGTCGCAGAGGCTCCCCACCGCCTCGGCGTCATGGGTCGCCAGCACCACCGTCCGCCCGCCGCGCGCAGCGCGCGGATCACCTCGCGCAGCAGCGCGACGCCGCCGCGGTCGAGCGCGGTGAAGGGTTCGTCCAGCAGCAGCAGCGCTGGCCGGTGCAGGAGGGCGCGGCCGAGGGCGACACGCTGCGCCATGCCCCGCGAGAGCTGGCGCACGGGGCGGTCGGCTGCCGCTAGCATCCCGGTCCGCGCGAGCCAGGCCTCGACGCGCGCCGGGAGCGCGGCCAGTCGATAGAGACGGCCGAAGAACATCAGGTTCTCGCGGGCCGAGAGGTCAGGGTAGAGCAGCGGCGCATGGCCGAGAAACCCGATCGTCTGGCGCAGACTGCGCTCGGCCTGCGCGTGCGACCATGACCCGAAGAACACCTCGCCGCCGGTGGGGCGGGCCAACGTGCTCAAGATCCCCAGCAGCGTCGACTTCCCGGCGCCGTTCGGACCCATCAGCACGCTGACCTGTCCCGCAGCCAACTCGCCGTCGACGCCGGCGAGGGCCGCGTGCCGTCGATAGACCTTGCGCAGGCCCACCAGGCGTACGGGGCTGATCGTCGCGCTGGAGATCCCTGCGTCCATGGTCGAGGTGGCCCGGTTAGCACAGAAGGGCGCCTTAGCGAAAGCAACATGGTCCAGCAACCTGGTCGAGCAGGGGGGGCCCGGGTCGCCTCCCCGCGACGCGGCCGGCGCCGCCGGGAACGAGACCCCGCGCGGCCGTTGACACCCGCTTTGCCCTCGTGGCAAGCATGCGCGGAACCTGGCGAGGGATACGATGCTGGACAAGCTGAGACAAGAGGCGCTGCGGCGCGGGATGCGGTTGCTCTCCAATCCCTCCGTGGCACGAATGATGGCCGATCCGCGCCTGCTCGGCGCGATTACCAAGGGCCTTGAGCTCAAGGGTCGCGTCGAGAGCGAGTTCGATCGCAAGGTGGGCGGGGTCGCCTCCGTGCTGCGCCTCGCCACCCGCGGGGATTTGACGGAGCTCGAGCAGAGCCTCGAGGGGACCCTCCGGCGCGTCGAGGCGCGCTGCGGCGCGATCGAGCGGCGGATCGAGAATGGTGGCGCAACCGCCGGGCGTGGACAACCGAGCTGAAGGCGGCGGGCGGTGGCGCGGCGCCGCCCAGCAAGGCTTCCGACCGCGAGGTTTCCCACTGCGAGGTTTCGAACCGCGAGGTTTCGGACCGGCTACGACCGGCTAGACCGTCGGAGCGCCGGTCGACGAGGCGCACGAGCCCATGGCGCAGCAGATCCCCGTGCCTTTGCCCGGGTCGGTGCCCAAGCCGACGAACGCGGAGACGCACGATCTCGTGGTCGTGATCATGGCCGGCGGTGCGGGCACGCGCTTCTGGCCCGTCAGCACCGAAGCCCGTCCCAAGCAGTTTCTGCGCCTGATCGGCACGCGAACGCTGCTGCAGCAGAGCTACGATCGCGTCGCCGAGCTGGTGCCGCGCGAGCGGATCCTGGTGCTCACGGCCGCATCCTTCGTCGATCTCGTGCGCGAGCAGCTACCGGAGCTCCCCGCCGACAACGTGATCGGTGAGCCGTGCCGGCGCGACACCGCCGCCGCCACTGCGCTGGCCGCGCTGCTCTGCCGGCGCCGCTTCGGCAATCCGGTGCTGGCAGTGCTCACCGCCGACCACTACATCTCGCCGCCCGCGGCCTTTCAGCGCGCGCTGCTCTCGGCGGCGGGCGGCGCTCGCAGGCATCCCCAGGCGCTTTACACCTTCGGCATTCGGCCAACCTATCCGGCCACGAGCTATGGCTACCTGCAACTCGGCGAGCGGCTCCCCAGCGCCGATCAGGTGGCGCACTTTCGCCTGCTGCAATTCCGCGAGAAGCCGAACGCGGAGACGGCCAGCGACTACCTGGAGGCCGGTGATTACTGCTGGAACAGCGGGATCTTCGTCTGGACGACGACGGCGATCCTCGAGGAGCTCGAGCAACGCTTGCCCGACCACCTTGCGGCGCTCGAGCGAGCGGTCGCCGCCGACGGCACGGTGGACTTCGCCGCGGAGCTGCGTCGCGCCTTCGAGCCGCTGCGCCCGATCTCCATCGACTACGCGGTGATGGAGCACGCGCGACAGGTTCATTGCGTCGAGGCGACCTTCGCCTGGAGCGACGTCGGTGGCTGGATCGCGCTCGCGGACTTCCTCGAACACGATCCCTTCGACAACGCAGCGCGTGGTCAGCTCCATGTGCTCGAGGCGGAGGGCAACCTGGCCTTCTGCGACGATCCCCGCGAGCATATTGCGCTGGTCGGGGTGCGCGACCTGATCGTCGTCCGCGCCGGCAACCGGACGCTGGTTACGACGCGCGCGCGCGCTGAGGGGATCAAGCAGCTCGTGCGTGGTTTGGCCGACGAGCTGAAGTAGGCTTCCGACTCGGGTCCGCGTCGCGCCGCGCACCGGCCGTGGCACGGGCGCAGGAGCATGATCGATGACTGCGAAGGCCAAGGGCGAGATGATCGGCGCACTCAACAGCGATGGACGGCTGGTGGCCTTCAAGGCCTACGATGTCCGCGGGCGGCTGCCCGACGAGCTCAACGAGGGGCTGGCGGAGCGCATCGGCCGCGCCTACGCGACGGTGATTCAGCCGGGCCGCGTCGTGGTTGGCTACGACGTGCGGCTCTCTGGACCCGCGCTGGTCGAGGCGCTGATCGAGGGCCTGACCGCCAGCGGCGTCGACGTTCAGCGCATCGGGATGTGTGGCACCGAGGAGGTCTATTTCGCCACGGCGCACCTCGGCGCCGACGGCGGCATCATGGTGACGGCCAGTCACAACCCGAAGGACTACAACGGCATGAAGATGGTGCGCGCTGGCTCGCGCCCGATCAGCGCCGACACCGGGCTGCAGCAAATCGAGGAGTGCGTGCGCAGGGGTCACTTCGCCGAGCGCGGCGGGCGCGGACGCGTCGAGGACGTCTCGGTCAATCAGGCTTACCTCGAACACCTGCTGGGCTATGTCCGCCGCGAGACCCTGCGACCGCTGAAGATCGTCACCAATCCGGGGCACGGCTGCGCCGGACCCGTGCTCGATGCGCTGGCCGCACACCTGCCCTTCGAGCTCGTCCGCCTGCAACACGAGCCCAATGGCGAGTTTCCCGCGGGCGTGCCCAATCCGCTGCTCGAGGAGAATCGCGGCGTCACCGCCGACGCTGTGCGCGCGAATGGGGCGGACCTCGGCGTGGCCTGGGACGGTGACTTCGACCGCTGCTTCTTGTTCGACGAGCACGGGGGCTTCATCGAGGGCTACTACATCGTCGGCCTACTGGCCCAGATGGCGCTGCGCGAGGCGCCCGGCGGCAAGATCATCTTCGATCCGCGCCTGACCTGGAACACGCTCGATCTCGTCGGCGCCGCAGGGGGCAGCGCCATCCTTAGCCGCAGCGGCCACGCGTTCATCAAGGAGAAGATGCGCGCGGTCGACGCGGTCTATGGCGGCGAGATGTCGGCGCACCACTACTTCCGCCGGTTCTTCTACTGCGACAGCGGCATGATCCCCTGGCTGCTGGTGGCGCAGGCGATCAGCGAGCAGGGACCGCTCTCGCAGCTGGTCGGCGAGCGGATGCGCAGGTTCCCGGCAAGCGGTGAGATCAATCGCCGCCTCGGCGCGCCCGAGCAGGCGCTGGCGGCGGTCGTGGCCCACTATCAGGGACAGCACCAGCAGGGACAGGGCGGGATCATCGAGCGCACCGACGGCATCAGCTTCGAGTTCCCGCAGTGGCGCTTCAACCTGCGCACGTCGAACACCGAGCCGCTCGTGCGGCTCAACGTCGAGTCGCGCGGCGACGCCGCACTGATGCAAGAGAAGACCGCCGAGGTGCTAGCGTTGCTCGAGCCCTTCGCTCTCAGTGCTGCAGCGAGCGCGGACGGCCACGGATGAGCGCACGGGCGAATACCGTGCCGGAACCTCAGCGCAGCGGACTCGCGCTGCTCGTCGTCGCGCTGCTCTTGGCCGCAGCGGCGCTCAGCGCCTACTTGCTCCGCTTGCACGTCGCGGTGGCGCAGGCCGGGCCAGAGAACGTCGACAGCTTCTGCAATCTCAGCGAGACGGCGAGCTGCACCACGGTCGCCGCGAGCCCCTACGCCAGCCTGCTGGGCGTGCCGATGGCCGCCTTCGGCCTGGAGTTCTACGCTCTGACCGCAATCGTCGTGCTGCTGGCCCTCGGGCGCGGCTGGCCGATTTCCCGCTGGGCCACGCTCGCCGTTTGGGCGATGCTGCTGGCCTTGCCCGTGAGCTTGACGATGGCCTATCTCGCGTTCTTTCGGTTGCGCGCCGTCTGCGTGCTCTGCTGCGCGCTCTACGCGATCAACGTGACCGTGCTGCTGCTGCTACTGCTGGTCCACCGCGGTCGGCTGCGCGCGCTGATCTGGGGTGGCCTGAGCGAGCTCGGCCAATGGGCAGCGCGGCCGCGCGCGATGGCCCTGGTCACCGCCCTGCTCGCGGGCGTCGTTTCGCAGCTGATCTGGTTGCCACCGCTGCTCGGCGCTCCGGCGGTGCAGCGCTCTGCCGACGGGCAGCTCGCGATCCCCCATTCGACGGCTGCAGGGCTGGTGCTCGGACCGGCCGACGCACCGATCCGCATCGTCGAGTTCTCCGACTTCGAGTGTGGCGTCTGCAAGCGCGCGCATGCGGTCCTGGTCGAGCTGCAGCGGCGTTACGCCGGACGCCTGCGCTTCGAGCATCACGACTTCCCGCTCGACGAGGCGTGCAATCGGAGCATCGACCAGCCCTTTCACTCGTCGGCCTGTGCCGCGGCGCTGCAGGCCCGCTGTGCCGCCAAGGAGCAGAAGTTCGGCCCCTTCGCGGCGCTGCTCTACCACCAGCGCGATCCCTTCAGCGCGGAGGACTTCGCCCGCCACGCCGAGCGGCTGGGTCTTCGCGCAGACAAGCTCGCGCGCTGTGCCCAGAGCCCGGAGATGCGCAGCCAGCTGCTGAAGGATATCGAGGAAGGGATCCGGCGCAAGCTCAAGGGCACGCCGACCTTCTTCCTCAACGGCGAGGAGATAATCGGGCTGCGCGACCTGGCGTGGTGGCAGCAGAAGATCGCCGGGTTGATCGGGCCCAAGGCGGGATCCCGCGCCTCGCCGCCATCCCCCCGCCCGTGAGGCGAGCACCCTCTGCGCCGCTGCCGCGCCGATGAGTCGGCGGCCCACCTCGGAGCGCTCCGCTCGAAGACCTGCGGCGCCGCCGAGCGCCCTCCCCCTGCTCGAGTCCCTCGCGCTCAGCGCCACGCTGGCCGGCGACCCGGCGCTGACGATCACCTTTCGCCGGCCCGAGGGGCCTGCTGACGGGCCGCTCGCCTTCGCTCCCCTGCGGGTGTCTCGGCGCGCCGAGCTGCACCTCAGCGGCGCGCTGGCGCCGCTCCAGCACGCTCAGGTCGAGCTCGTCTTCGAGCTGCGAGCGGGGGAGGTGACGCTGCCGCGCACCGCCCTGCCGCTCGTCGAGCTGCAGTGGGTCGAGGGAACGCGCGTCACCTGGCGGGGGGCAGTCGCTCACTCGCCACAGGGCGTCTTGGAGCTACGCACAGCCGCGCTGCGCTGCGAGCCACCGCTGCGCGTCTCGTCGGCGGTGGGAAGCGCGGGCCTCAGCCAACTGCAGGAGTCGATGCCGTGGCTGCGGGCGCTGCTCGCGACGGTCGAGCCGCGGCTGCCCCGGGCGGCACGCTGGCTCGCGGGGCGCGCACTGCGAGGCGTCGGGCACGCCCTGACGCTCGAGCTCCATGGGCTGGATTTGACGACCGAGGCGAAGTCCGCCGCGCTGCAGCTCCGCGGCGACGTGGCGCTGCGCCTCTTCGAGCAACGGGCCCTCCGCCTGCGCGATCTGCCCCTGCCGCTGGCCCTGCATCGGAGCTGGTCGCCGGAGCTGGCGCCCTTGATCACCCTGCTCTTCGCTTGGACTCGGCAGGCCGTCGGACCGGCGACGGCGCCGCGGATCACCGAGGCGGGCCTGCGCTGGCTGCGGCGCCTCGATAGCTGGATCAGCGGTCGGCTGCAGCCGCCGCCCGTCGTCGTGCGCGAGCAGGGGACGGACGGCGTACAAAGCGAGCTTCGTCTCGGAGACAGCGAGTCGCTGGCCTTCGAGCTCGGTCTGACCGCGAGCATCGAGGCCGAGGCGCTCCAGATCTCGGTCGAGAGGCTACGCCTCAACGGCCTGACACAGCGCACCGAGCTGCGGGGCAGCGCTGCGCTGGATTTCGGTCCCAGGGCGGTGGCCCCTGCCCACGGCAGGGCCCGGCCCCGCGGCCGGCCGCGCGGGAGCGTGCTGCTCGAGGTGCTGAGCCCCAGCGCGCTGCCCCCCTTCGTCCTGCAGGTGCTACGTCGCCATCCCTGGTGTCGCGGGGAGACGCGGTTGACCGCCGCTCTGGCCGTTCATGCGCTGCACGGCCGCCTGCGGCTCGACCTCGACGACGGCCGCCTTGGCGTCGCCGGCGAACCGGGTGCCACCCTCGCGGCGACGATCGCACCGGGCGCGCTGCTTTCGCTCGACCGCGGCGACCTGCGCCTCGAGGAGCGCTTCGAGGGCTCGCTGCGGATCGAGCATGCCCTGCCCGACGCCGCCGCGCCCGGCCTCCTGGCGCAGCTCGAGGGGCGCCTCACGCATCGCGTCGAAGGCAAGATGACACCGGTACCGGAGCTCGAGCTGCGCGACGGCACCCTTCGGGGTGCGGCCGACGGCACGCTGGCGCTGCGACTGCGGGCGCGGCCTCGGCGCGATCGCGCGCGCGGCAGCGACGTGCTTGGCTTTGACCTGAGCGGAACCCGTTGTGCGCTGGTCCTCGAGGCGGCGGGCTTGGCGCTCGATGGTCGCTCGCTGAGCGCACCCGCGGGTATGACCCTTGCTCTGAACCTGCTGGCCGGCGGTGTCGACGAGAGAGGCCTGCTTCCCTGCGACCTCGATCTGACCTGGGACCTCGGCGGCGCGCCCCTGCTGCTGCAGGCCGCGCGGCCCGGCGCGGCTGCGCAAGCATTACCCCTGGCGTCCTCCTCACGCGAGCGTCGGGCGGCGCTGGCGCTGCGCCTCGACCCGATCGGCCATTGGACCCTGCGTTCGCCGGCCGCGGACCTGAGTGACGTGCACTACGTCAACGCGCTGCTCAACCCCACCCGCGAGCTGCCCGAGTGGTATCGCCTGCTCTTCGCCGACGCCCGCTTCGCCCAGGTGATGCCGGTGCTCGACGCGCTTTCACCGCCGCTGGCAGCGCGCGTTGCGGATCTGCGCCTGCTCGCGCTGACGGCGCGTCAGATCCTGCGGCGCGAGGGTCTGCAGCAGCCCGCGGACCTGCTCGCGCCCGGCGCGCTGGCGCGCTTCCTCTCGCTGCTGCTGATCGGCACGGCGGCGATGGTCGACGAGCTCCAGCCGATCCTCGACGCGGCGGCGCAGGGCCGCGGCGTCCCACAGGCGCTGGCCAAGCCCTTGCTGATCCGGGAGCTCGGCGCGCTCGACATCGATTTCGAGCTCGGTGCGCTGCTCGGCTGGGTCGACTACCTCCTGCGCGCCGGAGAACCGCTCGGCGCCGGCACGGCCGAGCCAGAGCTCCCCTTGGTCGAGCAGTCGAGCCACACCGCGGCGCTGGCGCAGCTACCCAGCGCGGCCGAAATCTACCGGCGCGCTGAGGCGCCCGTGCCGGATCGCGGCCAGCTCGCCGAGATCGCGCGGCTGGCGCCCGATCTCTCGCTCGAGCAGCTCGAGTATCTGCTCGCGCGGGCGGACGCCCGGCGCTGGGGCGACGAGGTGGTGCGACGGCTGCGCTTCGTGGCGCAGCTCAAGCGCCGCATACGACAGCTCGGCGCGAGCGGCAGCGGCGTCGAGCACATCGTTCAGCCCTTCGTGCTTGCACCGCTGCTCGCGACCGCCGTGGGCCGGCTGCCGGGGCTGCACGAGGGCTTCAGCCTCCGTCGCGCCACGGGTCCGGCGGCGCGCGCGCTCGGCGCCGAGGAGCTCGCGACGCTCTGGCACGCGGGGCTGGCCACGCCGCGCCAAGGGCAGCGCATGCAGCTCAACAACCGCCTGCTGCTCGAGCTGCTGCGCCAGTCCGAACCCGAGCTGTTGCGGGCAGTGCTGGTCGAGCTCGGCCAGCAGAGCCCCCGCGTGCTCTCGGCCACGCTCTATGCCTTCCTCGAGCAGGATCAGGATCAGCTGCTCTTGCCCTTCGACATCGCCGCGTTGTTGAAGGAGAGGCTGCAGCTCGAGGTACCGCTGCAGAGGGACTTCTTGGCCGGCGGGCCGCGGGCGCGCGAGAGCTACTACGAACAGCTCTCGCTGCTCGCCGAGCGCATCCTCGCCGGGGGCGACGCCTATCTCGCCCGCAAGCAGCACCTGCAGCGCGTACGTCATCCGGTGCCCGGACCCCTCGCGCTCCCAGCGCCGCTCCTGTCGCTGCAGCAGTCGGCGCAGGAGGCCTTGTTACAGGCCGATGCACAGGGCCAGGCCTGGCTCGCCGCCGCTGCTCCCGCGGACGCTCGCCCCCTCGTCTGCCAGGGCTACGAGCGCGCGACCACGGCGTGCGCGGCGCTGCTGAACGCCGAGCGACGCGCCTTCGAGCTCCCCTGGCTCGCCCATTTCTGGGCACGCAACGAGGAGGCCCTGCGGGTGTTGTCGGTGCTGCGCGACCTGCGCCGTGGGGACGCGGGCGTGTCGCGCTGGCTACGGGCGCGCGCCGGCGCTTCGGCCGGCGAGCCCCACGCCTCCGACGTCCCGGCCGTCGTGCGCGCGCTCTACGCCCGCCCGGCCGATCAGCGCCAGCAGCTCGCCGATCCCCTCGTGCAGCTGCTGTGGGAGCCACCGCCCGGGCGCTACACGCTGACGATCATCAGCTGCATGGGCGTGGTGACCGGTGGCGCCGCGGGGGACGAGCTGGCGGAGGTCTTCGAGCGGCTCACGAGTGAGCGTGCGATCCAGGTGGTGCGAGCGGCCACGGGCACTGGCCGCTCGCTCGAACATAACGCCGAGCGGATCATCGAGGCCATCGCCGGCTCTGACACGCCCTTCGCGCTCCTCGGCTACAGCCAGGGCTGCGCCAACGCCTTGCTGGCGGAGCACCTGCTCTTCAGCGGCACGCCGGCGCAGCAGCGCCTGCTCGATCGGCTCGTCGCGCGCAATTTTCTTTTTTCCGCGGCCAACGGCTCCCCGCACGGCAGCGCAGCGATGGCGAAGCTGACGCGCGCGATGGTGCTCGGCGAGCGGCTGCTCAAGCCCTACCAGGCGACGCACTCCTGGCCGGCGATCCGCGCGGTGCTGCGCGGGCTGCGCGCGTTGCTCGACACGCCTGCGCTGATCGCGACGCTCAGCGGTACGCACTCGCTCTCGCTCGAGCGCGCGCGCTTGCTGCACCGCGATGGTCAATGGGCCCCGCAGGTCCCGACCTCGCATACGCGCGCGCTGACGACCACCGCCTGGTTGCCCGACGCGCTCGTCTACACCCATCATGTACTCAACGAGCTGAGCGGGGGCGCCGAGCAGGACAGCCAGGTGCTGACCGCGGACGCCGTGGCTGCCGCCACCCGCGTCAGCAACCAGGCTACGGTGGCCTTTGCGCGCAGCGATCGGGCCTCGCTGCCACAGGCGACGCACCACTGGACCCCGGTGGGCCCGCAGGTCGCGTACCTGACGACCGAACGCGACCGCGCCCGGGCGGTCTATGATCATCCGGTCGAGCAGCTCGTCTGGCCTTGGGTCGAGACCCTGGCGCGTTTCGGCCTCATTCAGCGGCGCTGAGCCCAGGCGCGCCGAGAAAGGGAAGCGATGATGGCCGATCCCGTCGTGCCGATGGCCACCGCGACGCGCGGCGGCCTGACCGATCAACGCCTCGCCGCCCTTCGCGCGCTGATGCGTGCGCGCGGGCTCGAGGCCTACCTGGTCCCGAGCGCCGATCCCCATCAATCGGAGTACGTGCCCGCGTGCTGGCAGCGGCGCCGCTGGTTGACCGGCTTCAGCGGCTCTGCCGGCGACGTGGTCGTGACCTTGAAGCAGGCTGGCCTTTGGACGGACGGCCGTTACCACGAGCAGGCTGAGCAGGAGCTCGGCGGGTCGTCCGTCGAGCTCTGGCGCCAGGGCCAGCCCGGGGTGCCGACGCTCCATCAGTGGCTGGCGAAGACGCTGCGCCCCGGCCAAACGCTCGGGGCAGATGCGCGCGTCCTCGCGAAGCGCGCCTCCGACGAGCTGGCGACCGCCCTCGGCAGCGCGGGAGCGCGCCTCGCCTTGCGCGCCGGGCACCTCGTCGACGCGCTCTGGCGCGACCAGCCGGCGCGACCGGCCTCGCCGGTGGTCCATCATCCGCTGCGCTTCACCGGCGAGCCGGTGCCGCAGAAGCTGCTGCGCCTGCGCGCTCGGCTGCGTGAGCGGCGCGCGACCGCGCACGTGCTGGGCGCCCTCGACGCGATCGCCTGGCTCTTCAATCTGCGGGCGACCGACGTCGCCCATACGCCGGTCGCCGTCGCCTGGGCGATCGTCGGCGAGCGTCAGGCCTGGCTCTTCTGCGACCCGGCGCGGCTCGCCGTCAGCGCCCAACGGGCGTTGTCCGGCGCGGTAGAGCTCGCCCCCTACGACGACTTCGCGCCCGCCCTCCGCGCCCTGGCGAGCCGCCGCGAGCGCGTCTGGATCGATCCGGCGCGCGCCAGCGTTTGGACGCTCAGCAAGCTGCGTGGCTGTGAGCTGGTCGCCGAACGCTCGCCCGTCGCGCTGCTCCAGGCGCGGAAGAACCCGACCGAGCTCGCCGGCGCGCGCCAGGCCCAGCTGCGCGACGGCTTGGCCTTGGTGCGCCTGCTGAGCTGGCTCGGGCGCGTCGTCGGCCACCGGGTCGTGACCGAGCTGGACGTCGCCGAGACGCTCGCGCGCCTGCGCGCCACCTCCGTCTATTACCGCGGTGAGAGCTTCGCGGCGATCGTCGCCTATGCAGCGCATGGCAGCATCGTGCACTACGGCGCGACGCCGGCGAGCAACGCGACCTTGGCGCCGCGGGGCCTGCTGCTGCTCGACAGCGGGGGCCAGTATCTCGACGGCACGACGGACGTGACGCGCACCGTGCTGCTCGGCGGCAGGGCGACGGCGCTCCAGCGCGAGCACTACACGCGCGTGCTCAAGGGCCATATCGCGCTGGCCTCTTGCGCCTTCCCGCGCGGCACGGCCGGGCGGCAGCTCGAGGCGCTCGCGCGCCAGGCGCTGTGGCAGGTCGGGCTCGACTACGCCCACGGGACCGGCCACGGGGTGGGCTCGTTCCTCAGCGTCCACGAGGGACCACAGTCACTCAGCGCCCGCTGCAGCGGCGTTGCCCTCGAGCCGGGCCAGCTGCTCAGCATCGAGCCCGGCTACTACAAGCCTGGCCACTACGGCATTCGCCTGGAGAACCTCGTCGAGGTGGTCGAGGACCCGGCGGGCCGGCCGGGCTTCTTGGCCTTCCAGCCGCTGACCCTCTGTCCCTTCGACCGGCGGCTGATCGCGCCCGCGCTGCTCGAGCGCGCCGAGCGCCGCTGGCTCGACGGCTACCATCGCGGCGTCCGGCGGGCGCTCGCGCCGCAGCTCGTGCCTACCGACCGCGCCTGGCTGCGCGCGGCGACGGCGCCGCTCGCCTCGGCCCGCTAATGGTGGATAGTTCCGCTGGCCCTCAGCCGCGTGCGCCGCGCGTCAGGCGCCGACTCGTGAAATAGAGCACGAGCGCGCGCTTGCCCCAGCGCAGCAGGCGTCGAGGCCCGACCCAGATCACGAGGGCAAGGCCGCCGGTGATCGCCAAGGGGTGGCGGAGCAGGCGCCTGACGAGGGCAATGCCGCGATCGACCCGCGCCAGTCTGCCGTCGATCTCTGCTGCGACCTGACCCAGCTGCCGCCGCTGAATCGCGCTCAGCGCCAAGAGGTGGCGGTGGCGCGCCGAAAGGTCGTCGCCGCCGCTGGTCACCGGCGCGTCCGTAGCTGCTCGTGGTCGTTCTCGAGCTCGGCCAGCGTGTCGTCGAGCATCGGTCGCTTGTCGCGCACCCTCTTGGCCAACACCAGCGCCGCGCTGAGTGAAACGCCGCCGAAGAGCGCGATCATCGCGAACGCTGCCAGCATGCGGTGGGTCTCCCAGAAAGCGAAGATCACCGCGAGCGCGCCGAGGAAGAGCGCGAGCATCGCGGCAAAGGCCGCGACGAAGGACCAGAGCAGCACGCCCGCCGCGTACCGCACCTCCTCCTGTAGCTCGGTGGTGAGGAGCTGCAGCCGCGTCTGCAGTATCGCGAGCAGCGTCGCGCCGAGCCTGCCGAGCGAGTGAAAGAGGCCGGAGGCGGCCCGATCGTGTTGCAGGGACCCGAGCATCAGCCGCAGGAGCGCCGTCCGAGGAGCAGTCCGAGGACAAGCCCCGTGCCGGCGGCGATCCCGACGGCCTGCCAGGGCTTCTCGTGCACGTACACGTTCGTGGCATCCGCGACGACCCGCGCGCGCCGGATCGCTTCCTCCTCGAGCGTGATCAGTCGCGCCTTGGCCTGACGCAGCGACTCCTCGGCCCGCGCCCGGATTTCCTGGATCTTCTCGCCGGTCTGGGCCGAGGTGGCCTTGATCAGCGCCTCCGCGTCATGCATCACCGTCTTGAGGTCCGCCACCAGCTGGTCGCTCGTCACTTCCCTGTTCGTGCTCATCAGCTCTCCTCTCCTTCAGGTAACTAGGCTCGCACCCTACCACTTGTTGGCCGCCCAGCTTAGCGAAACTCGCAGCGAAGCGGCCGGCGCTGGCGCCGCGCGCGTTACCGATCTACAAACGTGGCCGGCGGGAGGGGACCAAGCATGTCACTAGGCGCGCGTTCTTGCTGGCCCGGCGTCGGCATCGCCCTCGTCCTGACGCCGCTGCTGGCGCTCGGCGGGTCGGCGCGTGGCGAGCGTATACCCCTCTCGGTCGCGCTGCCCACCGCTGGGTTCGAGCAGATCCGCGAACAGGACGGGGTCCGTGTGTTCAAACACGGGGCCTCGAAGATCATTCGCCTGGGCGCCGAGGGGACCTTCGCCGCGCCGCCCGAACAGGTCCTCGCCTTGCTGCTCGACTACAAGCGCCAGGTCGGCGTGATCAAGCGGGTGTCAGAGAGCCGCGTGTTGCAGCGCGGGGGTGATTGGCTGCTGGTCTACCAGCATCTCAACCTGCCGGTGATCAGCGATCGCGATTTCGTCCTCCGCGTGCGCTGGGGACGCACGGGCGAGCTGCGCTGGATCGAATACAACGCGGCGCCCCGACTTGGGCCTTCCGCGCGCGACGGGATCGTGCGCGTCACGACGCATCATGGGAGCTGGCAACTCAAGCCGATCGAGGGCGGACGCGCCACCTTCGCGCGCATGCAGACGACCATCGATCTCGCCGGTCTGCTGCCAAAGTGGCTGGCCCGCTCGGGGTCGGGCAAGGAGGTGCCGCAGATTTTTCTCGCGCTGCGGAGTCTGCTGCCGCGCGCGGGCGCCACCTCGCCCGCGGCGACAGGACCGTAGCGGAAGGGGCGCGGAAGGGGCGCGGCCGGCGGCGGTCGGCGGCGCTCGGGCGGCGCTGAGGCTCAAGCACGAGGGTTGGACATGCTTTACTTGTCACAAGCCGATCTGGTTCTGCAGCTCTCACTCGGCCTGCTCGCCTGCGCCCTGCTGCTCGAGATCTGGATCTCGCACCGCTGGCTGCGCTCGGCGCTCGGCTTTGCACCGCCGCGCCAGCGCCTGCCCTCCTACCCCTCTGTGACGGTGATTCGGCCCATCCGCGGACTCGACACTGAGGCGGAACAAAACCTCGCGGCTGCCTTTGCCCACGGTTACCCAGGCGCCGTGCAGACCATCTTCGTCTTCGACGACGAGCGCGAGCCGGCGCTGCCGCTGGCCCGCGCGGCCATCGCCGCCGAGCAGCGCACGGGCCACCCCGATGCGGCGGTGGCCGAGATCGTTTTTTGCGGCCCGCCACCCTCCGGGCGCACGGGCAAGCTCAACGCGATGCTGGCAGGGCTGGCGCGCGCGCGCGGCGAGTTGATCGCCTTCGCCGACTCGGACATCCGTCCCGACGGCGAGACCCTCAGCGCCCTGGTGGAGACGCTGCTCAACGCACCGCGCGCGGGGGCAGCCTTCGCGCCGGTCGTCGTGACGCCGAGGCCGCAAACGATGGGTGACGCAGGCTACGCCCTGCTGCTCAACGCGCTCTACGGCGCGGCAGCAGCCGCCGCGGCGAAGAAGCACGAAGGCGAGCTGCCCTTCATCATGGGGCAATACATGGTCTTCCGGCGCGAGACGATCGCCGCGATCGGGGGTCTCGAAAGCGCGGAGGGGCAGCTCGTCGACGATATGTATCTCGGCGCGCGCGTGCGCGCCGTCGGTTACCGCAACATGATGGCGCCGCTGCGCGTCCCGGTGATTCAGCGCGGGCTTTCGCTGCCGCAGTTCGCCAGCCTCTACCGCCGCTGGATGATCTTCTCGCGCTCTGGTC